>JBAZHD010000083.1:0-15188 GCA_041652515.1 Methanoregula sp. | reverse complement strand
GTGGGAGAACTATTTCGACAGTACCGCAAGGACTGCGGGAATTCCCCAGAGCGAATATATTGTCGGCAGGCTGAATGGAGAGAGTTATATCGAGATCAACGGCCCGTTCACGGACACTACCCACAATGATATCCGTCTTACTGTTACGAATGCCACGTACTCAACCTGGGTCCATGGCGTAGGCGGGGTCTATGAATGAGAGGGTCCGGAACGATAAGAGCCTCTCTGACGCTCTCGGTGCCGTGGTCCTGATATCGGTTGTCGCACTGGGTATCACAGTTGCCAGTGTGGCACTCCTCTCGAGCCCGGTGCCCGACAGGATACCTGCGCTGAGCGTGGACGTTTTCAATACCAGCGACACGGTCTTCATCCGTCATGATGGAGGAGATACGCTCATCCGCGGGGAATACCGAATCCTTGCCGATTACCGTGACAGGACATCAGAGTTCGTGTCCGGCGGTACGATACCTGCACAGTGGTCTGTCGGGGATACGCTCGAATACCATGTACCTTCAATCGATGAAATGCCGAATTCGATCCAGATTGTCGCCGTCACCGGCAGGGGCGAGCAGATGATCTTCCTGGTGCAGCTCCAGCCGCCTACTATCGGACCTACGCCCCCCATTTCTCCCACGGCCTCAACAACAACGACAGTTCCGTCACCTGTTGCCAGTTTCAGTGCAAATCCGCTGTCCGGTGCAAGTCCCCTCCCGGTTCAGTTCACTGATACGTCAGCAAATTCTCCGGTCTCATGGTCGTGGAATTTTGGTGATGGGGGAACATCAACAACCCAGAGTCCGCTATATACCTATACAACGGAAGGAACCTATACGGTCACCCTGACCGCAACGAATGCAGGCGGAAGCAATACCGTGACCAGGACCAGCTATATTACGGTAAATCCACCAGCTCCGGTTGCATCTTTTACCGGCACACCACTTTCAGGTATTGCACCACTCCCCGTTACGTTCACTGATACATCAACAAATGATCCAACGGTCTGGAAGTGGAGTTTCCGGAATATAACTCCCGGCAATAATACGGTAGTTGAGTTTTCTACTCTGCAGGATCCCATGATGACATTCGGTTCAGGGAATTTCTCTATCGTCTTGAATGCCAGTAATTCGGGAGGATTCAATACGAGCAGTCAGGTAACGTTTGTCAACGTCAGCCGGGTATCCGGTCCGTATTCATATTACCGTGATGTTTCGGTTACAAACAGCCCGGCAATTGCCAATTACCAGATGATGGTAACCGTTCCCTATAGTGCACACATGAAAACAGATTTCGGGGATATTCGCTTTATGGGGACTGACGGCACTACTTCGTATGAATACTGGGTGGAAAAGAAAACCGATGGTACAAGTGCGGTTTTCTGGGTTAATGTTCCGGCCGCAGGTACGACTACATTCAGAATGTATTACGGGAATTCATCCCTGACAACAACCAGTGATGGAACAAAGACATTCGAATTTTTCGATGATTTCTCAGGGAATCTGAATAAATGGATTGTAGAAAAAGCAGTTGGGGTATACCCCCGTATTGAAAGCGGGTATCTTGCCGCTGGTGGAGGTTTCTCCTCGGGGACTTACGGTCACACCTCTCTGGGATCCTCTCCCGTGTTCAATGTCTTCCAGGATGGCGTTATAGAGTTTAAACACCAGAATTCTGTGGATGGAATTTGCGAAGTTGCGTTTAGAGGGAATTTTGGACAAAATCGTGGATATAAAGGAAGGTGGGATGCAAGGCTTCCTGGCGTTGAGGAGTTATTTTACAAACCACCCTACACGAATCTCGGCTGGACAGGTATCCCCGGGGGCGTCCCCACGCCCACAGTAACGAGATGGGTTACTTCCGGGCCCTGGCATGAAGGAAAACTGGTTGTTCATGGCAACGTTATGGAGCTTTCTGATGATGGCGTCTATAAAGGATTGGTTACCGACAATACTTACGCCAGTGCCGGAGAAATTGCTCTCCAGAACCATTACGGGAGTTATACGAACTATGATGATGTCCGTGTCCGTAAATATGCTGCACCCGAACCCACGACCAGTATCGGAAGTGAAATAACCATCTGAACCGCAAGGGGGAGCAGTGGACGTGCGGGTTATGCGGCAGGTTCTTTTTTTATGTGATAATGCCTTCCTGATGTTCCTGATTTTTCAGGAACCCCATTCTCTGCAGACATTGTATCACAGAAGAGCTTATCCGCAATAAGGGACCCAAATGATATTAATTCATAATACCGATGAACTTTTGAGAATGCGGGAGAGTTATGCACCTGATGAAAAACCATTCAATTACCGATCGCGGCGCATCGGAAACAATCGGGGCAGTGATGCTTATCTCCATTGTTGTGCTTGCTGTCGCTATCATAGGCGTTGTCCTCACGTCCCAGGGAACTCCCGAAAAACTTCCGGCAGTCAGCGCGATCATCTCCAGTTCCAATGGTGTGATCTCCATTTACCACGACGGCGGGGACTCACTGACAAGCCGGGATCTCTCGATCCTTGTTGACGGAAAGGAAGAACCGTTTACGAAAAGCGGGAGTCCTGCACCATGGACCTGGTCGGTCGGGGATACTATCCGGTATGATATGAGTCCCGATACTCCACGGACGGTCCGTGTCGTGTACACGCCGGGATCGTATACTATTGCATCCGCGAATTTTGCAGCCATGGGATCCGCACCGGTCCCGACGACATCGACAACGATAACCCCCTCAACATCCACCCCAACACCGGTTCCCCTGCCTGTTGCCGAGTTCGCTGGTACACCGTTGAGCGGAACGTCGCCGTTCACCGTTGCCTTCACCGATCATTCCACGAACACACCCACATCCTGGGTGTGGAACTTCGGCGATGCCGGCACTGCAACAGTAAAGAATCCATCGCACCAGTATACTGTTCCGGGGACCTACACGGTGAGCCTGAAGGCCACGAATGCCGGAGGGAGCGATACCGAGACAAAAACCGGTTATATTACGGTATCAGCCCCCACACCGGTAATTACCGCGATTTCCCCGACATCCGGGCCTGCGGGCGGCGGTACTACCGTAACGATTACAGGTTCGAACTTTACCGGGGCGAGTACGGTGAAGTTTGGTACAACAGCGAATGTCACCGGTGTAATGACGGTTGTGAGCAGCACCCAGATCACGGTGATAAGCCCATCTGGTCCAGCCGGTACTGTTCACGTGACCGTGACCTCCCCGAATGGTACGTCCGCTACTTCGCCGGCCGACCAGTATACCTACAGGGTGCCGGCAGTTACCGCTATTTCCCCGACAAGTGGATCAACATCTGGCGGCACCATGGTAACGATTACGGGTAATGACTTTACCGGGGCGAGTACGGTGAGGTTTGGCACGACAGCGAATGTCACCGGTGCAATGACGGTTGTGAGCAGCACCCAGATCACGGTAACGAGCCCGGCCGGTTCTGCCGGAACTGTTCATGTGACTGTTACCACGCCGAACGGTACTTCTGCCACTTCAGCAGCCGACCAGTATACATATACGGTACCGACATACGTCGTTGTCTCTTTCACTACTGTCGGAACAACGAGTTGGACCGCACCGACCGGAGTAACCTCCGTTGAATATCTTGTCGTTGGCGGCGGCGGCGGTGGTGGCGGGACATCCTCCTATCAGACATCCTACGGCGGTGGCGGCGGAGGTGCAGGTGGATTCCTGGCAGCATCTGGTTATGCCGTAACTCCCGGAACTTCGTATACCGTGATTGTCGGTGCCGGTGGTGCTGGCGGACCCACCGGCGCCAACTCCGGAACGCAGGGGGGAAATTCTCGCTTCGGCACGATTATTTCAACCGGCGGAGGGTATGGAGCAGGAAGCGATAACACTGCTAAAGGTGGAAATGGAGGGTCCGGTGGCGGCGGAGTTGCAAATGGCAAAGGTGGAAGCGGGACCTCCGGCCAGGGATATGATGGTGGTGACGGGTATACACATGAATATCTGGGTGGCGGCGGCGGCGGTTCCAGCCATAGAGGTTATGATGCGGGTGTTTCCAGTGCCGGTATTGGTGGAGATGGCATAGCCTCATCGATAAGCGGCAGCTCTACTACCTATGCGGGTGGAGGTGGTGGTGGTTCCGGTTGGCAGAATATTAATGGTGGAACGGGAGGTTCTGGTGGCGGCGGTGCTGGTGGTGCCTCGGGCACTCATGACGGCACTGATGCAACCGGGTATGGTTCCGGTGGTGGCGGTGGTACATCGAACGCACCGGGTTCATGGGGCAAACCTGAAAGTGGTGCCACAGCCGGTGGAAACGGCAGCAACGGTATCATCATCATCAGGTACCTCAATCCTTGATACAGACTGGATGATTAACGGAAAGTTGTGAGAATTCTTCAATCACAACAATTTCTTTTAAAATGAAAAACGGTTCATTGAGTGCTTCCGTCGTTTTCTTCTTCTATACCCAATAATGTTATCACAGTATTCCGGCTCACCAGCACGTTATACGCATCATGTTCCTTGTTATACCGCACGAGCACACCCTTCAGTTCGAGGATTGCTCCATAGGGTGCTGATACAATAGCATCATTTTCCGGGGTAATGTGGAAGGAAGGGATCACCGCAAAGACCAGCGTATCCGCGGTGCCGTCGCAGAGCCTGAACATCAGGTTATTCGCATCCCCAAGGTTTTGCGACATCTTCGCGGCGATCAGGTTGATCCTTTTTTCAACGTGACGGCGGATCTGGGATATTTTCAGCACCCGTGATCCATGCGGAACCCTGTATGAATCCCGGGTCTTCCCATCCTTCCGCAACACCACGTAACTGTACTTGATGTCAGTATTCACGTACCGGAACGGTTCGTCGCAGGCAGCAAGTGCTTCCATCAATTTTGTCGGCCGGATACCGGGGGCTGTCACAAAACTCCAGCACCGGTCCGGTGTGCAGTTCGTATCCCAGATATATGTACAGGGACTATGGATTGTGAGCCACTGCTTTTTCAGGGCAAGCGAAAGGACGCGGAGCTGCGTTGAGGTGTTCTCCTCGGCCGGTTCAATGATCAGGATGGTGCCGTCCGGCGCAAGCCTCTCGGCGTACTGCATCACGAGAGCTGCCCGTCGTTCAACAGAACCGCTGCTGCCAATCTCGTTGAGCACGTTGGAGAATATGATAAGATCGATCTGCTCCGAGATCCTTGCCGGGTTACTGGTTGTGATATCCTCTTTTCTTGGCGTTTTGATACTGACGCTGCCGCCAAGGGGCACGCAGGTGTTCCGCAGGTGGAGGAACGCCGCGATGTGCTCTTCCGACTGGTCAACGGAATAGACATTTGCGGTCGCACCATCGAGTCGCGAATAAAAGTCGGCGATCGCGAGCGGGACAACGCCCGGCCCGGTACCGATGTCAAGAACGGTCATCTGCTGTTTCAGCAGGCCGTCGCGGGCGAGCATGGCAAGGATATGTTCCGTCTGCATGAAATAGACCGGGAAATGGTAGGCGAGGTACCCGAGCACGCTGTAGCCCGAGGTATACTTCAGGGATCTCCGCGCCTGTGGCTTCCAGTAATCGTCCTTCTGCACCACAATGGCCTTCCTGAGCCGGTTCATAATGACCGGGTCATGCCAGTCCCGCCCCACCTTCTTTGTGATATACTGTTCGATTGCCTCTTCGAGTACCTGGGGAAACGTACGTGCATTAAAAAAAGCAGCGATCCGCTCCTCTTCATCCGGGCTGAGATGGTATGCAGGAGGTGATGCAACCGATTGTGATTCTTTGGTCATTTCCTGCGGGTACGTTTGTACCGGCCCGTAATACGTCTATGGGTCAGAGCGGGGGTTGCATGAGCATGGTGAAATACTTTTTTAATGTCTATGACCATGTTGATCCCTCTTATCAGATTATTGACCGCGGCTGATTCTCTCATTCTCCCCGAGTCCCGATTTTGATCTAAAAATCGATCAGCGATTCTCATTTCGCAATCGGATCCCGATTTTGAAACTGCAATCGCGATCATGATCGCGATCAAAAACCAATCCGGATCAATCGCGATCCGATTTTGATCGCAGAACCAGATCCCGGTCCTTCCGGTAAAATCGGTCCAAAGATGTTTTCTCCAGATCCGAATATTTGAATCTGATATCAACACCCCGCGTCCAGCAGGCTAATAACCCGGCCCGGCAAAGATCCGAAACGATCACGTATGTGCGGCAGGTACTCGCTCATCTGTATCGATGACCTCGGCAACCGTTTCCGGGTATTCGACCCGATGCTGGGTGCCCGTTCGCATTTCAATATCGCGCCGGGGAACGAGATGCCGGTCATTATGCGATCGGGGGAGAACCACGTTACGATCCTGCGGTGGGGGCTCATCCCCTCCTGGACAAAGGATATCCGTTCTGCAAAACCCCTCATCAATGCCCGTGCGGAGACGCTCGCAGAGAAACCCGCCTTCCGGTCCCTGCTGAAATCCCGGCGGTGCCTTGTCCCGGCAAGCGGTTTTTTCGAATGGAAAAAAGAGGGAAACCGGAAGATCCCCTTTTATTTCCGGCTCACGGACGAGCCGCTCTTCTCGTTTGCCGGGCTCTACGACGAGTGGCACAATCCCGGAGGGGTGTCCGTCAGCACCTATACGATTGTCACCTGCGAAGCTAATTCCCTGGTGGCGCCGGTCCATGACCGGATGCCCGTGATCCTGTCCCGCGAGAACGAGGAACGGTGGCTTGCCCCCGATCCGATAACTCCGGAAGATCTGAAACAAATCCTCGTCCCGTTCCAGCCCGGGCGTATGGATGCCATGCCGGTATCCGATCTGGTCAATAATCCTGCAATCGATGATGAGCGGCTCGTCCGCCCCCTTTTTCAGCTCACGTGATAAATATCCGGTAATCCATGACCGGTACGTCCCCTCATCGTCCGTCCTTTGATACTATTACCCGGTTCTTCTCCGACAGAACAATCGATGCTTTCTGTATTGCAGACATTTCCCGGATCCATGCTCCGGCAGACCGGCACCCCCGTACTATTCTCCCCTCTTGCCGGACGATCATCATTTTTGGTATTGCGATGACAGACCGTTTTTACTCCGGTACACCAGAGGAACAGGTTGCGGAAACACGGCATCTCATAGAAACTCTCGAACCAGCAGCTCTCGCCCTGCGGGACCTTCTCGTACGGGCAGGGTCAGCAACAGAAGTAATCCTTCCCCTGCCGCTTACGATCGAAGACGGTACCGTACGGGGCCGGCTCTCGCTGAAGTACTGCGCAGCAGATGCAGGTTTCGGGACAATCGGGGAGAATACGCTTCTTATCAATCCTGTGTATGGCAACCGGCTGGTACTGGCAGCGGTGATAACCGAACAGGAATTCGATCCCACACCACACCCAACGTTAATGCCGGCCTGCACGCACTGCCACCGTTGTGTTGCCGCGTGTCCTGCGGGGGCGATTCATGACGGGGTGGTTGACCTTACTTCCTGTCATGCGTTTACTGATCATATTCCCGGGCCAGTCCGCCCTCTTGTCGTGCGGCTGGTGCAGGGAACGTGGAGCGGACGAGTCATCACTTCGGTGCTGAACCTGGTTGCTCCCTTACTCCTCACCCGGATCGAGATTGCGGTGACCTGTTCTGCATGTGTTACGGCGTGCCCGTACTTCCATAAAGGAAAACGGTGATTATTGTATATGCTGGATCACTGCCCGGGCGCTGCGAACCTGCGGACTCCCACACTCTCGATCAAGAAATGCCCCCAGTGCGGCGAGGAAGTCGAACTCTTCTCCAACGACATCTCGGTGAAGTGCAGCTGCGGTTTTGAAGTATACAACGATATCATATCCTGCGTCCAGTGGTGCAAGTACGCAAAGGAATGTGTTGGTACGGAGACCTACAACAAGATCATGGCACAAAAAAAGTAGTGCCGCGGTTATACGACGCTCTCAAAAAAGACCGGCCAGAACGGGTCCTGTGCTGGTATCGCGAGGGGAATGGTTGTACCATCCCGCCGTTTCATCGACCGGGTCGAGGGGTCGGCAGTCACGCTCCCGATCACCGATGAGTGGATCCCCTCCCGTGCAAGCGCCCCGATGATTGTTTCTGAACTGGCCTGGTCCGCGGTAATAATGAGCGATCCTTCTGCAATCGCGGCAACGGGATCGATACCGAATTCCTCGCACACCATCCGCACCTCATCCGGGTAGACAAACCGGGACTCGTCGATAACCATCCCGACACCGCTGGCCTCGGCAACTTCAAAAAGGCCCCCGATTACCCCGCCCTCGGTTGCATCATGCATTGCAGTCACCCCGCCGGCTGCCATCGCGGTGAGTGCATCGTTAACCACGGTCATCTGCCGGCAGAGCGCCTGCGCATTCCGGACCAGCCCGTCAGGGTATTTCTTCAGCAGGTCCGCTTCGCGCAGGACGGAAAGAATGCCGGCGGTCTCAATGGCCGGCCCCTTGGTCAGGATGACCACATTGCCCGGCCGTGCACCTGCCGGCGTGACATACGCATCCTTTTCCGCAATGGCAAAGACCGTGATTCCCCCGATAGTCGGGGCTGCAAACCCGGGGTAATATCCCGTGTGTCCCCCGACAATGGCGATTCCCAGATCAACCGCAGTATTGTGGATAGAATCCACGATGGTCCGCAAATCCGCATCGCTGGTCTCCGGAGGGAGGAGGAGCGAATAGGTCATGTACTGCGGCCTGACCCCCATGACGGCAACATCGCTCGCCCCGATATGGACCGTATACCAGCCGAACATTTCAAGCGGCTGTTTCGGGACGGCAAAGATCGGGTCCTCGGCAATGATCAGTACTTTGCCATTGCCAATATCCACAACACCGGCATCAATCCCGGTCCTGGGAGGAACGATGACCGAAGGGTCTGTCTTCCCGAGCCGGTGAAGGAGGAATTCAGAGAACAGTTTGTGATCGATCTTCCCGATTTTTGGCTTACCTGGTTCCATGATACAATTTCGCAATAGTGCAGATGTGTCCGACAATCTCCAGCGGGTCCCTGCCGACAAGGACCGAGACGGGTTCTTTTCCAACCGCGCCGGTCTCGTAGAAAATCTTCGGGGGCCTGCCCCCCGCTGCCCGTACAGCTTCCTTCACCTTCCATGGCATGGAGGCACCTTCCGCTTCCCGGATCTCTTCCGGCTCGTTCCTCCGGTCGATGACGCCGAATACCCATCCGTTCTTCGTGCAGTACTGTTCAAGCCATCGTGCCAGGTCCGGTGTACTGGCAAAATCAATCCCTGCCCGTACCGATGGATCGTACTTCCGGTACTCGATGATCAGCCGCGCCATGTGGCTGGACGCCCCGAACACCGGCTTTCCTGCAGCACGCGGCATACCGCTGACAACAGTGATCCTGCCATCGATCGCAAGTACATCTCCCCGGGTCGTAGCCCCGTCCCGGGCATAGACAAGGTTTGACCGTACTTCCGGAATGATAGCTGAAAATTCCCGGCAGTGTTCAATCTGGTCGAGTGCGATCGCCATCTTTCCGTACATCTCAATGATCTCATCGTCAGTCATGGTACAATTCCTCGTTGGTATTGTGTGGTCAGAGCGCAAGCATCCGCTCGATGGCGCACCGCGCCCGGTCCGCGATATTCTTCGGCACGGTAATACGGGGCCTGAGAGTTTTCAGCGAGTCCCGCACCTTCACAAGATCTGTTTTCTTCATGTTGCGGCAGACCGCCGCTTCCGAAAGGGGCCAGCACAGCTTGCCCGGGCACTCCTTGTTGAGCCGGTGGAGGATCCCGACTTCTGTCCCGATTATAAACTCCTGTGCATGTGAGGAGCACACTTCTTTGATGATCCCGGACGTGCTTGCAACATGATCCGCACAATCGATCACGTCCGGCCGGCATTCGGGGTGTACCAGGACAACTGCACCCGGGTGGGCGTTGCGTGCCGCCATAACCTGCGCTGGTGTGATTTGGTCGTGCACGATGCAGAACCCTTCCCACGGGAGGATGGTTTTTTTCGTGAACCGCTGGGCGTACCGGCCGAGGTTCCGGTCCGGCACAAAGATGATCTCATCCTCCTTAACGGCATTGACGACTTTCACCGCGTTTGCTGAGGTGCAGCAGATATCGCTTGCCGCCTTGACCTCCGCAGAAGTGTTGACATAACAGACAACAGCAGCATCCGGGTGGCGCTCCTTTGCGAGGTTCAGCTCGTCAGCGCTGATCATCTGCGCCATCGGGCAGCAGGCATCCTCTGCCGGGAGGAGCACGATCTTCTTTGGTGAGAGGATAGCAGCGGTCTCGGCCATGAAGTCAACACCGCAGAAGACGATGACCTCCCCTTCCATGGTCGCAGCGGCCCGCGAGAGTTCAAGCGAGTCGCCGGTAAGGTCAGCGAGGTCCTGGATTTCGGGCAGCTGGTAATTGTGGACAAGGAGGATCGCATTCCGCTCCTCTTTCAGCTGCCGGATCTCCTGCTGGAGGGATAGTATGTCCTGCACGGTTCAGCCCCAATTGTTGTATTCTGTATGTTTATGGAGAGTATCAAATAGTGGGGTGGTGCAGCGGGAATACCCGGGGCGGTCTCCTCGCCCGGTATGCCGGCAGGGTAATGCAGGTTACAGAACGCATTGCATACGGTAGAAGAATATGTGCGGGGAGAATGGAGGCGTCAACCGACATATGAGGTTCTGATGATCCTTAGCACAGCAAGTCGAAGAATCCCGGGGGGATCTTCTCTTGTTCCGGGTCTGCTGATTCTCGATAAGTGGAAGTCTTTTACGACATTCTCCGCCCTATCTCTGATAAGATGCGGCATTCTGAAGTTCCTCCTTACAACACGTTGAAGAATCACAGGGGGTTCTTTTCCTGTTCCGGGTCTGCTGACCCTCAGCATTAAGCAACCGTCCCGCGAAATAGTAATGAGCGCATGAAACTGATCCTGCCGGACCGGAGCATACGGGTCATCGATCCCGCCCCTGCCACTGTTGAAACAATCCTCCAGCGTGAGGGCATCAACCCCCTTGAAGTGATGGTCTCACGGGACGGGAAGCTGATCACGGAAGATACCCTTGTCAGCGGGGACGACGAGCTCCGGATCACCAGGATCTCGCACGGGGGCTGAAACGGTGAGCCCGGAACCTGGAGACCGGGAAGCCCCGGCCTGCACCCTCTGCGGGGAACCTGCCGTGATCCACCAGCGGCACACCGGGCGGTACCTCTGTGGCACCCACCTTATCGCCGACATTGAACAGCGGGTCTCCGACACTATCGCATCAGAACAGCAGGTTGTGCCGGGCGACTGCGTGGCGGTTGCCCTGAGCGGCGGCAAGGACAGCACAGCCCTTCTTCTCCTCCTGCACCGCCTCTTCGGGGCCCGAAATGACGTAAGGCTCATGGCAGTCACTGTTGACGAAGGTATCACTGGTTACCGCGAGGAGACGGTCCGCTCTGCTGAGAACCTTGTCAGGAGACTCGGGGTTCAGCATATCACGGTCTCCTTTGGTGAGCTCTTCGGCGATTCCCTTGACACGCTCCTGAAAGGACGGGAGACGCAGGCCTGCAGCATCTGCGGGATCCTGCGGAAGAAGGCACTGGTTGAGGGAGCCAAACAGGCCGGGGCAACAAAACTGGCAACCGGCCACAACCTCGATGACGAGGCCCAGTCGGTGCTCATGAACGTGCTCCGGGGCGATCTCATGCGGCTTGTCAGGAACTCCGGCGCGGATTCAGGAGGCCGGTTCATTCCCCGGATCAAACCGCTGATGTATATCCAGGAAAAAGAGATTGCAACGTACCTCATGGTGCAGGGTATCTGGGAGGATCTGCCGGAATGCCCGTACGCCGTTCATGCCCTGCGGCGCGAGGTGCGGTCAATGCTCTCCGAAATCGAATACCGGCACCCCGGCACCATGCTCCGGCTTATGGAGAATAAAAAGACGATCGGGACTGCGTTTTCAGGAAAAACTCCCGGGGAACCGTTCAGCAGGTGCCGGGAGTGCGGGGATCCGTGCAGCGGGGAACTGTGCCAGTTCTGCCAGCTACGGCACTCACTTCTGCGCTGAAGTACCCGCAGTCATACCGGCCTCTTCAATCCTCTGGCCGTGGGTGTAGATAACCATCTTTGTACTGCGGGCGAACCCGACTACCGTGAGGCCGGTCTTCTCTGCTGTCTCCACGGCAAGCGTGGTAGTTGCCCCGCGGGACACGATGATGGGGATACCCGCGATGAGACACTTCCTGACCATCTCGGACGAGATACGCCCCGAGACGATCACCCAGGTCTTTCCGAGGTCGATTTTGTTGCGGAGCGCGAACCCGATGACGCGGTCGAGCGCATTGTGCCGCCCGATATCCTCGGAGACCGCGAGGATCTTCTCCCGGTCCAGCAGGGCAACGATATGGATCCCGCCCGTGGTCACATGAAGTTCTGAGTTCAGGACCGCTTTAGCAGCGTTCCGGATATCTGCGGTGCTGATGGAATAACCGGACGTGATCTTCGGGAGTTTTTCAGTGTCGATAAAGGAGGTACTCCCGCCGCAACCGGAGAGGATGGTCTTCTTTGGCCCCAGAACCTTGAAGAGGTTCTTTGTGATGACGCTCATCCGGTTCTTCTCGATCCTGATGGACTCGATCTCGTCAACGTTTTTGATGATCTGCTCCGTGTAGAGATAGCCGGTCACGAAATCTTCGAGCTGCACCGGGCTCATCATCGCGGTCATCGCGTGCCGCCCGTTGACGAAGAGGGCCAGGGGGGCTTCTTCAATCACTTCGTGCAGGCCTTTCTCGCATTTCCCGTCATCAACCCGGATACAGGGGAGTTTTTTGTACATGGTTTCCATCCTTTGCACGGTTATGGGATCTGGTATCAGAGCACTTCGTCCATGCTGCCGCTGCGATACCCTTCGATATCGAGCGTGACATAGGCAAACCCGAGATCCTTAAGTTTTTTCATAACAGCGGACTGCTGCTCCAGTATTTTCTTCCGGTCCTCTTTATGTACTTCGATGCGGGCAAGGTTCCCGTGCAGCCGCACCCGGAGCTGGCCGATCCCAAGCCCGGCAAGATACGCTTCCGCCTCTTCAATCATATGGAGTTTTTCCTTTGTGATGCTGTCCCCGTACGGGATACGGGAGGAGAGGCAGGCGGCGGAAGGTTTCTGCCAGACCGGCAAACCCATATCCCGTGCAATGTCCCGGATGTCCTGCTTGGTACATCCGGCCTCGATGAACGGGTGGACGATCCCCTCTTCCGTGGAAGCCCTGAGCCCCGGCCGGTGTTCCCCGGTATCCGAGACATTGATCCCATCGGCAATGCAGGCAAGACCGAGCTCTGCTGCCCGTCTTTTGAGGTGGACTGCCGAGATCTTCTTGCAGTAATAGCAGCGGTCAGCGGGATTGCTGCAGAACCCTGCATGATCCATGAGGGGGACCGGAATGATATCAAGTCCAAGCCCGAGTTCGCGGGCAATCTCCTGCGCCTGGAGAACCGCTGCCCGCGGAACAACCGGACTGTCGAGGAGGACACAGCGGGTCTCCTCCCCCAGCACGTCCCGGGCCACCGCTGCAAGGAGCGTGCTGTCAACGCCGCCGGAGTAGGCGACCAGCATCGGGCCGTGGCCTGCGATGATCTTCCTGAGATTCTCGTGTTTTGTCCGGGCGGTCATGAGGGTTCCAAAAAAGGTTATTGTATTGTAACCGGCACCGTTACGATCCGCAGTGCGGGTCCGTTGGCCCGGCGCACCCGTCATCCCCGTCGCGCAGCTGCCGGCAGATATCGCAGGTGCGTTTCACCAGGTTGACCTCTTTCTTGTCCTTGAGGTCCTGTGCCAGGAGCTCGATGGACTTTTTCACATCGTTCTCAAACTCGATCCGGTAACCGCGTTTCCCGGAAAGGTACTGGGATACTGCGGAGGGGGCGATCTCCAGCATCCGCGAGGCTTCAACCTGGGACACGCCGTGCCGGACCAGTTCGACTGCTATTGCAGCCCGGATGGCCGGCAGGACGTCCCATACGATCTTCTGGCAGGGTGCTTCCATTATAACACAACCTTAACGTTAATATGAGTCCTGACATAATACATTGTATTCACAATTGTGATTTGTGCTGTCACCCCAAATATCTTGCGGGCAGCCGGGCACTATCGCATCCAAATGAGAAAGAATAATCTGACGACAAGCGCAGATATCCGGGTACGGGATTTTCGCTATGGGAGAAAAACGCATCATCTACATGGACCACTCGGCAACCACCTATGTCCGGAAGGAAGTCGTGGAAGCGATGGCACCCTATTATTCGGAGCACTTCGGCAACCCCTCTTCGATCTACAGTATTGCCCGCGAGTCGAAGCAGGCGATCGACACGGCCCGGGCACAGGTTGCAAAGGCACTGGGCGCCGAACCTGACGAGATCTATTTCACCTCCGGCGGGAGCGAGTCCGACAACTGGGCCATCAAGGGTATTGCGTCTGCCAACATCAGGAAGGGCAGCCATATTATCACGTCGGGGATCGAGCATCATGCCATCCTCCATACCTGCGAGTACCTGGAGAAACAAGGATTCACCGTTACGTATCTTCCGGTGGATAGGTTCGGTCTCGTGGACCCGGCCGAACTCGAGAAAGCGATCACCGACAAGACCATCCTCATCTCCATCATGTACGCCAACAACGAGATCGGGACCATTGAACCGATCGCGGAACTCGGTGCTATTGCCCGAAACCACAAGATCCCGTTCCACACCGACGCAGTGCAGGCGATTGGCAATGTACCGATTGACGTGAAGGCGCAGAACATCGACCTGCTCTCCCTCTCCGCCCACAAGTTCTACGGCCCCAAGGGCGCCGGGGTGCTTTACATCCGTAAGGGCATTAAGATCGATAACCTGATCCATGGCGGCGGGCAGGAACGCCGGCACCGGGCCGGGACGGAGAATATTGCGGGGATTGTAGGGCTCGGGAAAGCAATCGAGCTTGCGACAGCCGATATCGAGGGCCACAACCGGAAGATCCGGGCACTGCGGGACCGGCTGATGAGCGGGATCCTTGCAAAGATCCCAGATTGCCGGCTCAACGGACATCCGGAGAAGCGCCTGCCGGGCAACATCAACATCTCCTTCGAGTTTATCGAAGGTGAATCCATGCTCCTCTGGCTGGACGATGAGGGGATCTGCGCCTCGACCGGCAGTGCCTGTACCTCGGGGTCGCTCGAACCCTCGCATGTCCTGCTCGCCACCGGCCT
>JBAZHD010000082.1:0-15582 GCA_041652515.1 Methanoregula sp. | reverse complement strand
ATGATCAGCAGCAGACAAAAACAAACGATGAGTGTGAAACGTTTCATACTAATACTTCCCCTTCGTTTTCTGGATAAAAGACATTGGTACCAACGCCTGATATATGTTATGAAATTTATTTTTACTACGGGCCGGCCCCGATGGTTATCTGGCGGACTGAATCATCACACCCGGAACCGGTCTTTCTGCAGGACATATACCGAAACGGTAATCCTAAAATCCCGTATTCCTGTTTGAACCAAGATTCCTTAATACCCAACCCTGACTGCGAAAAAAATCGCAGTCAACCGGACACCAGGAATATGTCGGAGAAATCCTGATTCCACGATCCTGTACGCTGCTCATCTTATTATCTTTGAAAAACGTTAACCATTCACAAAGGTGATCTCCCGTGCCCCCCGATAAAAAGACGAGCATATCCTTCCCGTTCCGGGCTGCCGCGCTCTGCGCCCTTATCCTGTGCATTGTCTTCGTATCATCAATCATAACGAGCAACCCGGTTCCGGCAACCAGCGCCCCGTTCAGTCCGGCTGGACCGATACCGGATAGTGCGCTTCCCTTTGCGTCAGCCTTCCAGCCGGCGTTCATCCAGGTTTCGCTGACGCCGGTGATACCGGAGCCCGTTGCGGCAGCAACGCTCGATCTCAGCCTCCCCCCGGCAGACGACCGCATACCCTATACTGCACGGGGATTTGATGAGCCGGTTGAAGCCGCAATCGCATGGTGGATGTCACCCGGGTTCATGGACAATACCTCGGAGTTCCGGAGGTACGAGCGCACAACAGCAGACCAGAGACTGGAGTACCCGGAAGAACACCGTATCTTCTTCACGTTCATCGAAAACGAGCTGGACACGGCAGAGCAGCAGTCCGTGCTGAAAACGGATCAGATCCTCTTCCGCGGGATCAGCCCGTCTTTTGCAGGGACCGTGATGAATACATCCCGGTACCATGAACAGTCGTATGCTTCAACATCGTACGACATAGCCATCCCGTTCGATGAATTCGGTCCACGTGGCGCCGACGGGTACAACAATGTGATGGTACTGGAACGGGATGCTGGCGAGCATGCCCTTTATGTCAACGAAGACCAGCGCGAGTATCTCCTCCCCCGCGGAACTGAATGGACAGTATCCCGCACGGTCAATGTCGAAAACCTTACGGTGACCGCAAACTTCCCGCTGCATGACCGGGCAACGGGCACAGCGTCCTTTGACCATGTACGGCTGATCTACATCCAGCCGGCACTCTGCCCATGATACCTGCACGGGGGAGCGGGATGACCAGACGCTGCAAATGGCCGTCCTGCCCGACACTATAAATACCACAGGATTGAACTCACTATACGGGTACCCATGCAGGAAAAAACTCTCCTTGAACAGTTTAAGACGTTAGGACCCAAGGAATGGGCACAGGTCATCTTCATGGTACTGATCATGTGTGCCGGGGGATACCTGATCGTCTACAGCGTCTACATGATGACCGTCAACCACGACCCCACCATGTTCATGTTCTCGATCGCCATGTTCGGCGTCGGCTGCACAACCATCTGGTTTGCCTTAAGCCACGTGGAGATCCAGTCAACGGAAGAGAAACTCGAGGACATCGCATCCAGGCTGGACAAGATCATCGCCAAGATAGAGAAACAATAATCCCCCCCTTTTTTTTAGCCCTCGTTGTCAGGAAACAGATATTATCCCCAAGCGCGAATGTTATTGGCGTCAGATTGGGCCTGTGGCTTAGCCTGGACATAGCGCCGGGCTTCTAACCCGGATGTCGGGGGTTCGAATCCCCCCAGGCCCGTTTTGTTCTTTTCAGATGATTAGCTGAATTCTTTTTAATTTTTACACGCCGGGTATACCCGGTTCCTTGTCCGATTCTGTCCAGTCCCTGTACCGGAATGCAATTGCCAGAATCATGATACCAGTCCAGGGCGTCCCGATTGTCCCATACAGGATGAAGAAACCCTCATAAACCGGATGCACAAAAACTGCCGGGCTGTATATCTCCATTGCAAAAAGGATTGCATCAGCGATCATTGCAAGGGAGAGCAGGCTGGTTGCCGCAGATATGCCAATTGCGTACTGGACCAGATTCAGATCTTTTGTGAACGGGAGGAATGCAATGAAGAACAGGACCGAACACGGTGCAATTGCCAGCAGTGCGGCATGCCCGATCCGGGCAGCCGTCTGGCTGGCAGGTGTGATGGACAACGTGACATCAATCCGCCCAATCAGGAATACCACGACACGGCTGCGATAACAGGAGCACGCGACAGGGTGCAGCCCCGGAAGACCATAACCGGGCTGTTGGTTCTCAACTCCAGCAGACACCGGATGCTTCCTGCAGCTGATATACCTGCAAGCAGAACCAGAACCGCACCAAACGAGTGGGTCGGAAGTCACATCATACCACCGACAAGAACAATAGCGCAGATCGGAAACCAGATAAAACCAAAGAGACGGCGATGAGAACCGTAGTGAACCGGTCCATGAAGACTTTTTTTTAAGAACTATGATAACTCATTGGATTTGATGGCGTTGGAAAAAATGAAAAAATTACTGCTGCGGGTCCTGCTCTTCAGGACCAACGCCGTCAATCGGCTTCTGCAGGATCTGGACGTCGGCGATGTTGTGCTGGCGCAGTGACAACTTCTTGGCTTTGAAGATGTTCTTGCCATCCTTGCCGATTGCGATACCCCGGTCCTCATCGCGGACTTCGACGGTCACCGTCTTCTGGTCTTCCTCGCCCTCAAACAGGATGGAGGTGACCTGGGCTGGCAGGAAACAGTTCTTTAAGAACTGTTCAACATTGCTGTTGTATTCCACGACCTCGATCTTCTTGCCCATGACTTCGGAGGCCTTCTTGATGGAAGCACCCTTTTTGCCAATGGCAAGCCCCATATCGCCCGGGTTGATCACAAAGATAAGCCGGCCGTTGCGGTCATCGACCACGCAGTCGCGGCTCCCCGCACCGGTCAGGCTCTCGAACTGGGAGATCAGGCGCATACAGTCTTCGGTCAGTTTCACTTCGACCATAGCATACCCCCGGTTTACGCCCTCTTGAGAGAGAGAATATCAGACTCGCCCGGGGTCACGATGGCAAGGGTGCTCACCATGAACGGTTTACCACAGGCCTTGCCGAGCGCAACGCTGGAGCCCTCGAAAGTATGGATAAAGAGGTTCTCGTATCCCGTAAGTTTGGATTTGAAATTAGCCGGGCAGTTACCTGCCACGACAATCATCTGGGCTTTTCCCTCTTTGATGCATTTTTCTGTGTTGTTCTGGCCAAGAATGACATTTCCGGTCTTGATTGCTCTTCTGAGTGAAGCATTAAAATCCATGTTACAATTCCTCTGGTTTTTTTAGATTTAATTGTCGTGTTGTCTGACTGCGATCAGTTTTACATCGCCGGTACCGAGCTGGATCGGCTGGCCGACGATGACGTTCTCGGTGACACCGCTCAGTTCATCGACCTCGTTTGCCACGGCGGCATCAAGCAGGTGGTTGACGGTCACTTCGAACGCAGCACGGGACAGGACACTCTCCTTCTCTCCCGCGATACCGTGACGGCCGATCTGTTTGACCTCGCCTTCCATGCACATCATGTCGGAAACGAGCATGAGGTGGCGGACATCCACAAGGATACCCTGCTCGTTGAGCGTGGATACCGCTTCGTGGATGATCGCATTTCTCGCTGCCTCGACACCGAGGACCTGGGCGATCTCACTGATGTTGTTGGTGCGGGTACGGGTCGTATCCACGCCTTCAACTTCAAAGACATCCTTAAGGTTGGATCCTTCAGTATAAAGTATATACTCCCCGGTCTCTTTCCTGACGACGACACGCATGATGTCATCAATGCCTTGCACGATAACATTCCTCACGTGTTCGGCCAGCTGGAAGAGGTTCTGGTAACTCTCTTTGTCCTTGGGGGAGAAGATGATGGTCGCCTTTGCCTCGTCGATATCGTGCTCGAAGTCACGGTAGTGGCGGCGGTCGCGGATCTTCTTGGGCGCATTCTCCATGACTTCCATGGGGGAAATTTTGCGCTTATCGCAGACCTTGGTGTTGAGGTGGACGATCACGTGCATGTTCTCCATGTCGGTCGTGATATCGCCGAACTCATGGAGCGGGGCCGCCTCAATCTGCCAGCTGACTTCCCGGGCCCGGTCACGGTCAACGCCGTACTCGGACTCAAGGAAGACAGTCATCGTTGGTGTGGAAGGCTCCTTTCTCGCGTCCATAATCTCAATGAGACGCGGGAGACCCAGGGTAACGTTAATTTCAGCGACACCAGCGTAGTGGAAGGTACGCATCGTCATCTGCGTGCCGGGCTCACCAATGGACTGGGCCGCCAGCACACCGACTGCCTCGCAGGGCTCGATCCGGGTGCTCTTGTACTCGGCGAGAACCTTCTCAATGATGTGCTTGAACTGGGTATCGGAGATCTCCTTCTCCGCAAGGAATTTTCTCAGCTGGTCCTTGGTCTTCTGCGGGAGGGCTGCTGCCTCGACTTTCTTGTCGTATTTTTCTGCAAGAACCATGATCAGCACTCCTCCTTCAGGATACTCTCGACAATACCCTTGACATCGACCGGGTCGCCGAACGCGCTCTTGGTCGGGTCGGTATTGTCCTCACCGTACTGGAACTGGATGATCTTCCCGCCGGTGGAACGGACGGTGCCATCATATGCAACCTTGAGGTCCTGCAGCGCATTGATCATACGGCGCTGGAGGTACCCGCTCTGCGAAGTACGGACTGCAGTGTCGACGAGACCTTCACGGCCACCGATTGCGTGGAAGAAAAACTCGGTCGGGTTGAGACCGCCCTTGTAGCTGTGCTGGATAAACCCGTGGGCATCCGAGCCCCGGTCACCTTTCTTGAAGTGCGGGAGGGTACGGTCATCGTAACCACGGACGATACGCTCACCACGAACGGACTGCTGGCCGATACAACCGGCCATCTGGGTCAGGTTCAGCATGGAACCACGGGCCCCGGAAACTGCCATCACGACAGCACTGTTGCCGAGACCAAGGTGCCGGCCCGCAATCTGACCAGTCAGGTCACGGGCTTTTCCGAGTACCTGCATGATCTGCATCTCGAGAGTCTCCTCGATCGTACGCCCGGGCATGGGTTCGAGCTGCCCGTCTTCGTAAATCTTGATACGGCGGGTCACGTCGAGTGCTGCGTTCTTTAAGACCTCGTCGATCTGGCCATATTCGGTCTTTGACAGGTCTTCGTCATCAATACCGAACGAGAAACCGTCAAACATAATGGCACGGATCGAGAGTTTGGTTAAGTCGTCGATGAACGCTGCCGCACGCTTCATGCCCTGCTGGCGGATGACGCGGTTGACGATCTGGCCGTCGAATGCGCCAATCGCTTTCTTGTCGATCGTACCGCATTCCAGCTTGCCGTCAATGATCCGGACATAGGCATCGCGCTCGCACGCCTCCTTTTTACAGACATCGCAGTTCTGGCAGGAACTGGCCTTGAAGACCATGTTCAGGTCGGGCAGGATCTGCGAGAAGACCTGCTTGTTGCTCCAGAGTTCCACACCGTCTTCTTTCTTGCCGGGTGCCGGCATGTGTTCGATACCGGAGTACCGGAGCAGGTAGAGCGATTCTTCCTTTGTAAACCAGCGGGTATCATGCGTGAGCATGAAAATCCCCGAGACGTGGTCATGGATACCGCCGATGATGGGGCCGCCGAAACGCGGCGATAAGATGTTCTCGTGCACGGAGAGGAGGATGGTTGCCTCGGCCCGGGCCTCTTCGGTCTGGGGGACGTGCATGTTCATTTCATCACCATCGAAGTCAGCGTTGTACGGCGGGCAGACTGCCGGGTTGAGCCGGAAGGTCCTGCCTTCCATGACCTTGACACGGTGGGCCATGATGCTCATCCGGTGCAGCGAAGGCTGACGGTTGAAGAGCACGACATCGTTGTCCCGGAGATGGCGTTCGACCATCCAGCCGGGTTCGATCATGTCGGCAACCGTGTCCAGGTTGTCCGCGCCAAGGCGGAGACGCCGGTTGTCGGGCCGTATTACATAGTTTGCGCCGCAGGGCGCGTTAACGTCCGGCCGGAGCGGACCATTGCGGGCGATTCCCTTGAGTTCTTCAATATTATAGGCCGTTACGCGGACCGGAATGGTCATCTCATTCGCCACTGCACGGGGTACTCCGACCTGCGAGACCGAGAGGTTCGGATCGGGAGAGATAACAGTACGGCTCGAGAAGTTCACACGCTTACCGGAAAGGGAACCACGGAAGCGCCCGTCCTTACCCTTGAGACGCTGGGAGAGTGTCTTGAGGGGTCTTCCGCTGCGGTGGCGGGCGGGAGGACAGCCGGCTACTTCGTTGTCGAGGTAGGTGGTGACGTGGTACTGCAGGAGTTCCCAGAGGTCCTCGATGATCAGCTGGGGTGCTCCTGCATCCTGGTTCTCCTTGAACCGCTGGTTGATACGGATGATATCCACGAGCTTGTGGGTCAGGTCATCCTCAGAGCGCTGGCCGTTCTCAAGGATAATGGACGGGCGCATCGTAACCGGGGGAACCGGGAGCACAGTAAGAATTGTCCATTCGGGACGGGCAACGTCCGGGTTGATACCGAGCGGGATCAGGTCCTCGTTGGGGATCTTCTCCATCCTTGCGCGGATGTCGGCAGGAGTGAGCTTGTGCTCCACCTTCTTGCCGTCTTCCACGACAACCTCGGAGAACGTTGTCGGTTTCTCGAAGTTGATCTTGAGCTGCTGTTCACCGCAGTGCGGGCAGATGCGCTCCTTCTTGACATCCTTCTCAGAGAGAATATCACCGGTCTGGTCGTCTTCCGTACCGACCACTTTCTCGATCTCCTCGGGGGAGAGGAGCACCCGGCCGCAGGAGCGGCAGGTGACACGCAGGAGTTTCCTGATCAGTCTCGTGTAGCCTACGTGAATGACGGGCTTGGCAAGCTCGATGTGGCCGAAGTGGCCGGGGCACTCGCTCGCTTTCTGGTCGCAGGTTTTGCACCGGAGACCGGGGTCGATGACACCGAGGTTTAAGTCCATGAGACCCTGGGGATAGGGGAATCCGTCATCATCATAGGTGTCAGCCCAGATGATCTTCCGGACGCTCATCTCACGGATCTCCTTGGGGGATAAGAGGCCGAACTCAATCTGTCCTATTCGTTTTGGGGATGGCATGTTACACCACGTCCTGTAATTTCAGTCTGGGTGCTATACCCATGCTCTTCATCTCGTCCAGCAGGAGCTTGAATGCGTAGCTCATCTCGACCGAGTAGATGTCGGTCTCGTTACCGCAGGCAAGGCAGCGGGTCATGTTGCGCTTGCGGTCGAGCATCGCAACCATACCGCAGTGTGCGCAGACATATTCGTTGACCTTGTCCGACTCATCGAGCAGGCGTTCCTTGAGTGCCATGGCGGCGCCGTGACCGATCATGACATCACGTTCCATCTCACCGAACCGGAGACCGCCTTCACGGGCACGGCCTTCTGTCGGCTGGCGGGTTAAGACCTGCACCGGGCCGCGGGAGCGGGCGTGCATCTTGGACGACACCATATGGTAGAGTTTCTGGTAATAGATGACACCGATATAGACATCGGCCTTGAAGGCCTTGCCGGTGATGCCGTCATACATGACTTCCCTGCCATTGTGGGAGAAGCCGAGTTTCTTTAAGGATGAGCGGATATCAGCCTCGCTCTCACTTCCGAAGGCAGTGCCGTTGATGCGCCGTCCTTCAAGGGAGCCGACCTTGCCTCCGATCATCTCGAGCATATGCCCGACAGTCATCCGGCTCGGGATGGCGTGGGGGTTGATGACGAGGTCCGGCGAAAGGCCGCTCTCGGTGAAGGGCATGTCTTCCTGGTGGGTGATCAGGCCCACGACCCCTTTCTGCCCGTGGCGGGATGCAAACTTGTCGCCGACTTCCGGTATACGGAGGTCGCGGGTACGGACTTTCACGAGGCGTGAACTGTTCTCACCTTCGGTGATGATGACCGTATCGACAATCCCGTGCTCATTGGAACGCATCGTGACGGACGTGTCACGGCGCTTCTCGACCGCCATCAGTTCGCCGCTTGGCTCCTCAAGGAACCGTGGAGGTGAGGTCTTCCCGATCAGGACATCCTTCTCGGCAACCACTGTCTCTGGGTTGATGACACCGTCCTCGTCCAGGTTCTTGTAGGACTCGGCGCCATGGGCACCGGCAACATCCTCTTCAGGGACTTCAATACGGTCGATCTGGCCACCGGGATAACGGCGTTCCTCGCCTTCGTAGGTCCTGAAGAAGTGAGACCGGCCAAGGCCGCGCTCGATGGAGGCTTTGTTGAAGATGAGCGCATCTTCAATATTATATCCTTCATACGAGAGGATGGCAACGACAAAGTTCTGGCCGGCAGGCCGGTCGTCCGAACCGATCAGTTCCGAAGTCTGGGTGTGGGTGAGGGGTTTCTGGACATAGTGGAGCAGGTGACCGCGGGTGTCGGGACGGAGCTTCATATTTGCTGCACCGAAGCCGAGCGCCTGCTTGACCATCCCTGCACCCATCGTGACACGCGGGCTGGCGTTATGCTCCGGGAACGGGACGTGTGCCGCACCGATACCGAGGATCAGGGAGGGGTCGATCTCAAGGTGGGTGTGCTCGGGGGTCAGTTTCGAGAAGTCCATGGCAATGAGGAGGTCTTCCTCCTCTTCGGCATCAATAAATTCGATCAGGCCGCGCTGGACAAAGGAGTTAAAATCAACTTCCTTCCTTGCAAGCCGGGCCAGGTCCTCTTCGGCAATGAGGGGTTCGCCGTTCTTTAAGACAATGAGCGGGCGACGGGCACGGCCCCTGTCGGTAAGGAGGACAACATCGCCGTTGTATTCCTTGTGCGAGACGTTCACTTCCGAGGGAATCGTTCCCTGCCTTCGCATGGAGCGGATGGTTTCCACCAGCTCTTTGGGGTCATCGACAAGGCCGATGAGCGCACCGTCAACAAAGACGCGTGATTTCTTGCTCATGATTCACCCCGTATGTGTTCGACCCCGAGACTGTGCAGGATCTGCAGGATCTCGTCTTCATTATCAACACCCTTGCTGATCTCAACCATCTGGGCAAAGTTTTTCACCAGACCACAATTTGGTCCTTCAGGGGTCTCGCTCGGGCAGATCCGGCCCCACTGGGTCGGGTGCAGGTCACGGGCCTCGAAGTGGGGCTGTGACCGGGAGAGTGGCGAGATCACGCGGCGGAGGTGCGAGAGCACGGCCATGTGGTCGACGCGGTCAAGGAGCTGGGAGACACCGGTCCGGCCGCCCACCCAGTTACCAGTGGCGAGCGGATGGAGGAGGCGTTCGGTCAGTACATCGGCACGGACTGCGGTCGCAATCGAGAGATCGCGGTGACGCATGCTGGCGCGCTCGAGCTGGTACTTGATATCCCGCGTTAAACGGTTGAGCGAAATACGGAAGAGATCTTCCATTAAGTCACCCGCGAGTTTCAGCCGCTTGTTTGAGTAGTGGTCCTTGTCATCGATCCTGCGTTTGTTTAAGACAAGGTCGAAACAGGCCTCTGCCATGCGGCCGAGGAAGTGGGCCTTGGCAAGCCGGACGGAGAGGACAGCTTCCTGGTAGCCCTCGTCGCCTTCCTTGAGATTGGCCGGCATCGCATAGTTGAGGTGCGGAAGGAGGTAGTTGTCAAGCACGAACTCCGCCCGCTTGCGCTGGTAGTCCTTGGTCTGGTTGGGTGCCAGTTTCTTACCGACATACATGACACCGCCGTCGACCGAGTCGCATTCGCTCTCTTCTAAGTTCTGCATCATGAACGTGAGGATATCCTCATCAGTCGAGACCGCGTTCACGACTTCCTGGTCGTTCGTCATGCCCAGTGCGCGCATCAGGTCCACGAATTTCAGGTGGCCGGCAACAGACGGGAATGAGACCTCGAGGAGATTCTTCTTGTTCCGCTCCACGACGACCAGTGCGCGGTACCCGCGGAACTGGGAGAACACCTTTGCTACATAGATCCGTTCATTGTAGCGCTCGGTGAACTCAGTCATGATCTTGTTGGACGCAAGGTCCTCTAAGGTCATGAGAACGCGCTCGGTACCATTGACGATGAAATAACCGCCTGGATCGAATGCATCCTCACCATGGGAGACACGCTGGGCGTCATCCATTCCATAGAGGTTGCAGGCGAGCGATCCGACCATGATTGGGAGCTGCCCGATGGTGGTGGTGATCGGATCCTGCCGGTCTTCCCCATGTACAAGGGTCAGGCCCAGCTGGATCGGTGCCGCGTAGGTGAGATTGCGCAGGCGCGCTTCACAGGGATACAATTCTCCCTGCGAGCCGTCCGCTTCACGCACGAGCGGTCTTTTTACTTCGATGGTCCCCAGTTCGACCCAGACCGCTTCGTTGTTCTTGCCCCGGTTCTCGATATCAGTCTCGATAACCCGCTGCTCATTGACCACTTTCTGAAGATTGTGTTTTAGGAAATAATTGAAGGAGTCAAGCTGGTGGCGCGCAACATGCTCCCGTGAAAAATATGCCCTCGATAAGATACTTCTGTCAATCAGACTGACCAACCCCGGAATTACTTCTTTGGTCTCTTGACCACGAGACGATATGCCTCGGCCCTGCCAGCCGTATGACTCGCCCGTATAATTCTTATCACATCATCGGCATTGGCGCCGATCTCCCTGACTGCAGGATCGTCATGGTAGATTTTTGGTAATTGTTCGGTAGTAATGTTGTAGCGTTCAAGAAGTTCGGAAACTTCCTCTTCGCTCATGATTTTATGATCCGGCACCATCACGTGGTCCAATACATTAAAATTGGTGCTCAATGAAAAACCCCCTCCCAGATGAATAGATTTCCTCTCAGATGCATCACCGCAAAAAACCCACGATTTCTCGTGGCAACGGGCCCGGAGGGATTTGAACCCCCGACCACCTGGTTAAAAGCCAGGCGCTCTACCGAACTGAGCTACGAACCCTTGGTGTATTAGATGTACAGCGTTATAACAATGCCAGAAAACTATTTAAATATTCTTACCGATCCGGCCTTTTACGCGGGATCCGGAGTTATGTCGTTGTGCTGAATTTCCCGTTGATCTCGCCGAGCCTTTTTTCGTCGGCAAGGATCTTTGCCTCAAGTTTGCTGATGGCGGCCATATCGTCTGCAGGGATCTCCTTCCCGGGCAGGTGCATACCGCTGGATTTTTTCAGGACAACAAGAAGATTTTTATCCACCTCGATACACTTTCTTAAGGCAGCATATTCTTCGATGAGCGAGGGGTCGACACCCGCATCCTTTGCCTGTATTGCCTCAGTTTTAACAGCCTTGCGCCGCTCAAAGATCCGGTTAATCGCATCCAGCAGCTGGGCAGGGTTGACAGGTTTTGAGACAAAATCCTCGATACTCAGGCAGTGTTCTTCTGCTTCTTCGGGTGTGATCTTCTTTGCCGAGAACATAAGAACCGGAAGGTCCCTTGTCTCCGCGTTCGCCTTGATCTTCCCGAGTGTTTCCCACCCGTCCATTGGCTCCATCATGATATCCAGAAGAATAAGGTCCGGCTTTAATGTTTCGAGTACGGAGAGTGCCTCTTCCCCCCCATGGGTGGCAACCGGGTTGAATCCCTTGCGCTTCAGGAGTGCTACAAGACCGTCGACAATATAGGGGCTGTCATCTACGATCAGAATTGTTGTTTCCACGATCTCATTTCCTCACGGGGTAGTATACTATCGGGCGGGACCGGATAATCCCGGATGTGGTTTCCGTATGCACTATCCTGTATGCCGGCATGGTATTCAAGGGTAATGGAGTCACAGGGAAGATGTCAGTTCCCGGATTTGGTACCCGACATCTCTCCCTTGATCTGCTGGAGCCGGTTTTCCTGGAACTTGATGTTCGTCTCCATGCTCTTGATGGCTCGGGAGATCTCGTCGCTTACGCGGACTTTTGAATCATTGAAATTATAGGTTGTCTCAAGGATCTTCATGAGGCGGCGGTTCACATCAATACTTTTACTCAGCCGGGCATACTCGGTGATGATCTCCGCATCGAACCCCGACTGACGGGCGAGGTCCATGTCGGATTTTATTGACTGGCGGCGGTTAAGCACATGCTCAATGGCATCGTAGAGTTCGCGGTGGGTGATCGGCTTTAACACATAGTCCTCGATATAGATCCCGTATTCCTGTGCTTCGGCCGGGGTGAGTTGTTTTGCCGTAAGCATCAGGACCGGAATCTCCTTTGTTGCCGGATCCTCCTTGATATGCTCAAGAGTCTCCCATCCATCCATCGGTTCCATCATGATATCGAGGAGGATGAGATCAGGAGTTACGGTCTTGAGGATCTCCAGGCATTCGTCCCCGCCGTACGCGGCAACGGTCCGGTATCCCCCGCGTTCGAGCATGGTAACAAATACATCGACAATAAACGGACTGTCGTCAACGACTAGTATGGTATACATCACATAGCCTCCCCGATCTTTTGGGCCACAGCAAGCATCTCCGCGTGTACTCTGGCTGGATCCACATTATCGCTTAAGATTGCTGCAATGAGAAAATTTTCCCCGGCCCCCATGATCAGGATGGAGGTTTCCTGCGCCTGGATCGTGACCGACTGCAGGGATTTGCACCTGATAATGCTCCCCACCGATTCAGCGGATGCAAGGATGGTGGCGGAAAGGGCGCCAAACCACGGCTCATTCAGTTCGCGGTCAAAATTTTTTCCGGAAATTATTCCGTCGCGGGATACAAGGGCACATGCGGCAACCCCGTCAATAGAACGAATTTTATCAATAAACGCAGAGATCTTCTCCTTTAACATTACCCAGCTCCTGCTGCACTACCCTGTGTAATTCATAATACCTGATAGAAGCATAAATACGTATTGTTTTTTGGATCCCCGGGAAAAAACGGTACCGTGGAAAGGCTGGCACTATTGTGGGATGATTAACGTTTTCGACTCCCCGGAAAAATACCGGTTGTATTATCATGATATGCCAGGGTTTTGTAAATTCACCCTGACTACTTGATGCAGTCCGGATCTGCATACCGGCAGCCATCTGACCGCGCAAAAATACACGAAACGTCCAGCAGAATCCTTCAATAATCAATATATACCTTTCTCCCCAACAAATGGAAATAGGAGTTCTGATGTTCCGGGCATATACGATCACATCTGGAAAAGGCGGCGTGGGAAAGACAACCCTCACCGTCAACCTTGGGATATCGCTTGCTCTTCTCGACCGTGAGACGTACATTCTTGATGCTGATATCGGCATGGCCAACATGGCCCTTATCCTTGGTATGGATGAAGTTCCGGTAACACTCCACGAAGTGTTGGCTGGAAAAGCGGATATCGAAGACGCGGTATACGAAGGGCCAGCCGGCGTTAAGGTCGTGCCCAGCGGGATCTCGCTGCAGGGGTTCCAGCAGGCCGACCCCGACAAGCTCCGGGACGTCATGCACAAGCTCGTGGACCGGTGCGAGTACCTCCTGATCGATGCACCGAGCGGGATCTCGAAGGAAGGTGTTGTCCCTCTCTCGGTTGCAGACCAGGTCATTCTTGTTGTGAACCCGGAGCTTGCCTCGATGGCTGACGCCCTTAAGACCAAGATCCTCTGCGAGGTGATGGGCGGGAGCGTTTACGGCGCTATCCTGAACCGTGCGGGACAGGAACACACGGAGCTCCGGTCACAGAGCGTCGAGGATGTGCTGGGGGTCAGAGTCGTCGACGTAGTGCCGGAAGATGCCAATGTCAGGAGAGCTGCAGCCTACAAAACCCCCTGTGTGCTGAAATACCCGGGAAGTGATGCATCCCGGGCGTTTAAGCGAATTGCCGCTCAGATGTCGGGTGTGGAGTACGAGGACGAAGGTGGCGAGGCCAAACAGGAAGGCTTCGTCGACCGGCTCGCCCGCGCAGTATTCAGGTGATACCATTCTTGGAGCACTCATGGCTTACGAAGGATATATGCTGGTATTGTTTGGCGGCGTTATCGTAGTCCAGCAGTTCATCATCTACCTGATGTATGTGCGGATACGGCAGCTGCTGAACGAGATAGATGCCATTGAAGGGAAGATACGGATAACGGATACGGAACTTGAGAACCTGATCTCACGGGTCGAAGAGTTCAAACGCGGCAAACTCTGATCCGCTCCACCTTTTTTTTTAATCAACCGCATGGAAATCTGGTATTGTCTGGCCATTCTTACAGATTCTTACCCTGTCCAATTTTTGATGTGTTTTAAGAAGCCAGAAGATTGTATTGGCATCTTCTCCACGCTCACCTCGCCGATCAGTGAGATTTGAGAATAAGAAGATACATAAATGATATCGATCAATAGTAGGAGGACGGGGCCATAGGGTAGCCTGGCCATCCTAGGAGACTGGGGGTCTTCTGACCTGAGTTCAAATCTCAGTGGCCCCATTGTTTTTCTGATTGTTCCTCCAATACTGGAGTGAATACTATGAAACTTACTGACACCTGCGTCGATTGTCTCCTTTCCCGGGTCGTCTTCGAATGCGACCTTGCATCTGCGGGTCCGGCCCGGACAGAAGAGACCGTTGCAGCGTGCCGTGCGATGCTTGAGTCCATGCGGGGCTCATCACTCCTCCATCCCCAGATTGCCAGTGCCGTGCACCGCGAGGCCTGCCGGATGATCGGGAACCCGGATCCATTCCGGGATCTCAAAACTGCCGGGAACGAGCAGGCTATGGGTGTCTGCCGGAATGTGCGGGAAGAACTCACCACTTTTTACGATTTCGTTCTTGCCAGCGTGATTGGAAACACCTTTGATTACGCGGTCAAAGACCACGCAGTCACTACGGATTTTTCCCGGTTTTTCAACGAAGAGTTCAGGAAGGGGCTTGACATCGACGATACCGCCAGAATTCTTGACCGCTGTTCCCGGGTTGTGTATCTCACGGACAACTGCGGGGAGATTGTCTTCGACCGGCTTCTCGTGGGTTTCTTAAAGGCTCGTGGCTCGCACGTTACAGTCGCGGTCCGCGATGCACCGATCCTCAACGACGCGACCATGGAAGACGCTCACTCACTCGGGTTCGATAAGGTCGCCGACTGCCTGACCACGACCGGCGGCGGTGCAGAGATCGGTCTCGACATGGACAAGATGCCTGCCGCTCTGGCAAAGGCAATAGGTGAATGCACGATTATCATCTCGAAAGGGATGGCCAATTACGAGTCCTTAAGCGAGTACCGGAACCTGCCCCCGGTCGCGTACCTGATGTGCGTCAAGTGCGAGATGATTGCGGAGGATTCGGGGATTGCCCGTGGATCGAAGATTGCTCTGCTCCGGATGTAAATGACACACTCCTCTCATCCTCGCTTCGCTCGCAGTCCGAAGATTGGCATGCGGCTGAAGTGAGCCCATAATTGAGGTGGATCACGGCATCCGTTTCCCGCTGCCGGTGCGCAAACTGGCCAGCAAAGAGGTTCTATTTATAACGAGCCTGTCCAATCAGGGTTTTTAGATAAAAACCATCGCTTTTTTTTGTGATTCCGTAACAAAACAAATCCAAAATCAGAGAAGGGTGCTACCGCCGCGACATTTCGGTACCTTTATATAGAGAGCC
>JBAZHD010000081.1:0-15611 GCA_041652515.1 Methanoregula sp. | reverse complement strand
GAACAGTGAGAAGACCCTGCGGGAGAGCGAGGAGAAGTTCCGGGCGTTCTTTACCACGTCCCGGGACTGTGTTTTCATCACAACCATTGACGGCAGCTGGCTGGATTTCAATGATGCCGCGATGGAATTGTTCGGGTATGAAAGCAGGGAAGACCTGCTGAAAGTCAAAGTCTCCCGGATTTATGCAAACCCGGACGAACGGGATGCCCACATCCGGTATATCCGGGAACACGGGTACTCGTTTGAATACCCGGTTGATCTCAGGAAAAAAGACGGCACCATCATCAATGCGCTCATTACCACGGTTGCCCGGAAAGATGCATCCGAAAATATCGTCGGTTTCCAGGGATCCATACGGGATATCACTGAACAGAAAGCGATTCAGGACCGCATGCAGAAACTGCTCCGGCTGCAGGAAGAGCAGGTGCGGATCATCAACACCAGCCCGGCGATTGCCTTCCTGTGGCGGGCCGAGCAGAACTGGCCGGTCGAGACGGTGAGCGAGAATATCTCCTATTTCGGTTATTCCGTCGATGATTTTGTATCGGGCCGTGTCGTATACAGTTCAATCATTCACCCGGACGATCTCGGGCAGATATCTGCCGAGGTAGAATCCAGCAGTGAGAACCATATCGATGATTTCAGGCAGGTCTACAGGATCTTCGGGAAGGACGGATCGGAATTCTGGATCGATGATTTCACCCATATCCGCCGCGACAACGCGGGGACTATCACCCATTACGAGGGACTCATTCTCGACATCACTGACCGCAGGAAGGCGGAAGATGCTCTCGCGCTGGAAAAACAGCGCATGGAGTCCCTGCTCTCACTCAGCCTGATGGGCCAGAAACCGGATACGGAGATTATCGCGGAAGTAGTCGAGGATGCCATACGGCTGACCGGTAGCACAATCGGGTACCTTGCCACCCTGAACGAGGACGAATCGGTCATGACCATGCAGTACTGGTCCAAATCTGCCCATGAGTCCTGCAAAATCATCGACAAACCCATCGTGTATGCTGTTGAAAAGACCGGTTTATGGGGTGAAGCAGTCCGGCAGCGTAAACCCATCGTCACCAACGATTATGCCGCCGACAGCCCATTCAAACACGGTACCCCTGGTGGCCATGTTCCCCTCGTACGGCATATGAACATCCCCGTTTTCGAAGGCGATCATATTGTTGCCATTGCCGGCGTGGGCAATAAAAATGTGGAATATAACGAGGGGGATGTCCGCCAGCTGCAGCTCCTGATGCAGGGCTGGTGGCAGATTGCGGTCCGAAAACGGGCTGAAGAGGCGCTGTGGGAAAGCCGGGAGCACTATCGCGCATTAATCGACTACAGCCAGCTGGCGATTGCCGTACTGGATGTCAATCACAAAATAATCATGGTTAACCCGCGGTTCAGCACGTTATTCAAAAAGCCTGTTGAGGAGTTTGTGGGAAAATATTGTTACAATGAGTTCGAGAAACGTACGGCAGTCTGTCCGCATTGTCCCGGGGTGCGGGCCATGGTTTCCCGGAAGCCAGAAGAAGCTGACACCGAAGGCGTGCTGGATGACGGCACTCGTTTTTCCGCCCGTAACCGTGCCGTTCCTTTCTTTGGACCGGATGGTGCGGTAACGGGATTCGTTGAGATGGTCGAAGACATCACCGACCGGAAACGGGCGGAAGAAGCCATTGCCCGGAGTGAAGAGCGGTACCGGACCCTCGCCGAAGCATCACCCGATCAGATCTTTATCAATGACAGGAACGGGACCATAGTGTATGCCAATACCACGGGCCTGAAATTATTCGGCCTGCCGTACGATCAGGTTGTCGGAAAACAGAGAAAGGATTTATTCCCGCCGGAACTGCTCATGGATCAGGATGCCGCCATTGAGGAAGTTTTCGTTTCGGGAGAACCTGTCCGCAGGGAAACGAGGATCCGGTTCGGTGAACAGGAACAGTGGGTAGATATGAACCTCGTGCCTTTAAAAGACACGGCAGGTCGGGTCACCTCAGTCCTCGGAGTGGCCAGGGATATCACTGAACGCAAACAGATGGAAGAGGCGCTCCGCGAGTCCCGGCAGCTCTTCTCGGACATCATCAGTTTCCTGCCCGACCCCACCTTTGTCATCGATAAGGACGGTATAGTGCTGGCATGGAACCGGGCCATCGAACAGCTCAGCGGCGTTCCGGCCGGGGATATCATCGGTAAAGGTGACCATGAATACAGCCTCTGGCTCTACGGGAAACGGCGCCCGATCCTCATCGACCTGGTTCTCCACCCGGATCAGGATGCAGGCAGGATGGACTATACCGGTATCCACTGGGAGGGAAATACCGTAACCGCCCAGAAAGAGTTCTCCCGCCCTGGCAGCGGGAAGAAGATCACACTCTCGCTTGTCGCATCCCCTTTGATCGATGCACAGGGAAAAATCACCGGTGCAATCGAGTCCATGCGGGACATCTCCCATCTTAAAGAGACAGAAGCTGAACTTGCCCGGATGAACAAGGATCTCGAACAGATCGTCAGGGAACGGACCCAGGCGCTGCAGGAAGAAATTGCCCAGCGTGTGCAGGCAGAAAAAGATGTGCAGGCAGCCCTCGATTATAACCGGTCGGTCATCGAGGCAAACCCCGACCTTATGGTTGTCCTCGATGAGACCGGGGTGATCCTGGATGTGAATACCGCGGGCGAATCGCTGACCGGCCTTTCCAAAGAGCAGCTGATCGGCACACCGTATTTCGGCTATCTCGTCGAAGACGGGACCATCCAGTCTTCTTTTGCCGGGCTCCTCACGGTGGGGACCATCGAGAATTTCGTCCGGATCCGGCGGACCGACGGGGATGTCACTCCCCTGTCCGTACATGCAACGGTCGTCCGGGGATGGAAAGGAAGAAAAGACCTTATTATCGTTTCCGGCCATGACATCACCCGCCAGAAACAGGACGAGGAAGCCATCCGGGCATCCCTTGAGGAGAAGGTCATTCTCCTGCGTGAGGTCCACCACCGGGTGAAGAATAATCTCCAGATCATCATCAGCCTTATCAACCTCCAGATGCGCCAGACCAATGACCCCGGGGTGAAACAGATCATGTCCGAGACGCAGAACCGCGTGCGGGCAATGTCCCTTGTCCACGAGAAACTCTACCGGTCCGAGAGTCTCTCCCAGATTGACTTTGCAGATTACACCCGCTACCTTGCAACCCAGCTCTTCTCGTTTTACGGTATTGATACCCGGAGAGTCAGTCTGGAGTTTACCCTGGGGAAGATCATGGTGGATATCGTTACCGCAGTCCCTCTCGGCATCCTGATGAACGAGCTCATCTCCAATGCCCTCAAGCATGCATTCCCGGACGGCAGGGAAGGGACGATCAGCATCAGCAGCGTGGAGGAAGGCAATCTCATCACGCTGGTTGTCCGGGATAACGGGATCGGAATTCCGGAAGAACTTGACTGGAAGAACGCTGCGACGCTGGGAATGCGCCTGATCACCAGTCTTGTCGACCAGGTTGACGGGACGATTACCCTGGACCGGGAAAACGGGACTGCGTTCACCATTACCGTAAAAAGAGACACCTCACCAGGAGGCGCGGCATGATCAGCGCCTTAAAATTACCATTCCCATATTCGTCTGATTGCCGGCATACCTGCAGGAATGCGGATACCAGTTTTCTCTATACGGTAGTATTGTTTTTCAGGAGTATCCCATGAAATCCGCCAGGTCCTCCCCGGGATCCCAAAAGAAGACCTCAACCGTCACAGGACCTGGTACCGGGGATTCTCTCATACAGAATGAAGCACCGCTGAATGCGATTATCCAGGCATCCCCCATCCCGATGTTCGTCATCGATAAAAACCATCGTGTGATCTCATGGAACAAAGCGCTCGAAAATACCACCGGCATCATGTCCGCTATAGTACTGGGGACGAACCTGCACTGGAAGGCATTTTATCCTGCAGAACGCCTCTGTCTTGCCGATGTACTGGTTGACGGCACCCCCGATACAATCCCGGTTCTGTATGAGGGTAAGTACCGGAAATCAGAAACTCTTGATGGTGCATACGAGGCCACTGATTTCTTCCCCCATATGGGGCCCGGGGGGAAATGGCTCCACGCCATCGCTGCCCCGGTGAGTGACAGCAGCGGCAACCTGATCGGTGCAATGGAAACGATTGAAGATATCACCCGGCTTGTCGAGGCACAGGATGAGCTCAAAGAGAGTGAATCACGGTACAGTGCTCTCTTCTCCAATAACTACTCAGTCTCACTCCTTATCGACCCGGATACCGGCAGGATAGTCGAGGCAAACGAAGCGGCCGTGCGGTATTACGGGTATTCTCATGATCAACTGACCGCCATGGGAATCTACGATCTCAACCGGTTGCCAAAGAATGCAGTAATCAGGAACCTCATTCGGGCCAAGGATGAGAAAGAAAAGAATTTCTTCTCCACCCATTATCGTGCGGACGGGGAAAAGCGCAATGTCGAAGTGTATTCCGGCCCGATCCGGGTGCGGGGAAAACCGCTCTTTTATTCCATCATCCATGACATCACCGACCGGAAAAAGGTTGAAACTGAGTTGCAGAAGAACCAGTTCCTCCTGTCGGAAGCAATGGATATGGCGCATATGGCAGACTGGGAATTCGATGTCCCGACCGGCATCTTCACCTTTAACGACCGGTTTTATGCATTATTCGGCACCACTGCAGAACGTGAGGGAGGTTACCTGATGACGGCCGATGTTTACGCAAGGGAATTTGTGCACCCGGACGATCGCGACATGGTTGCCGAAGACGTGAATGACGCCCTTATCCCCCCCGATCCCGGGTATCGTACCCTGCGGAAGCACCGTATCATCCGCAGGGACGGCCAGGTACGGGATATTATCGTCCATATCAGGACTGACAGGGATGCACAGGGCCGGGCCACGAAAACCCATGGCGCGAACCAGGACATCACCGAGCAGAACCGGGCATTGGACGCACTCCGGGAGAGCGAGGAGCGGTACCGGACCCTCATCGACCAGCTCCCGGATTACGTCATTGTCCACCGCGACGGGATCCTGCTCTATGTCAACCCGGCTGCTGCATCCCGGTTTGGCTATACTGCGGATATGCTCATCGGTAAACCGATCCTCTCGTTTGTCGCGCCCGGGTATCACGATACTGTACGTCAGGCGGTAATCCGAAGAATGGCCGGGGATAACGTATCCGCCTACGAGATGAAGATCAGGCAACTGGACGGGACATTCCGTACCGTTCTCACCAATGGTGCAGTGATCATGTTTGAGGGCAGGTCCGCAAGCCTCAATGTGCTTTCGGATATCACCGACCGCAAGCTGATGGAAGAGGAGGTACGGTCGCTCAACCGGGTCCTTGAACAGCGGGTAAAAGACCGGACTGAAGCCTTAAGCAGGGCTAACGAGCAGCTGACTGCCGAAATTGCCGCGCGGGCACATGCAGAGGAGGAGATCACCCGCTCCCTTAAAGAAAAAGACCTCCTGCTCCGGGAGATCCACCACCGGGTCAAGAACAACCTCCAGATCATCGCAAGCCTCTTAAACCTCCAGTCGCGGAACATTACCGATCCCCATGTGCTGGAATCGATCAAGGACAGCCAGAGCCGGGTACGGGCCATGGCTCTTGTCCACGAACGGATTTACCGCTCCCACAATATTGCCGGGATCAACCTCAGGGATTACCTGGACTACTTGACAAAACAGATCTTCCAGTTCTACAACATCCAGCAGTACCAGATCAGGATTACCGTTACCATGGACGATATCATGGCAGATATCGATACCGTTATCCCGGTTGGTCTCGTGATAAACGAACTGGTATCCAATTCGCTCAAACATGCATTCCCCAGTGGAAGGAAAGGAGTTATCGCCATCGGGTGCACGCAGCTGGACCCGGCCATGCTCAGGATCGTCTACCATGACAACGGGGTGGGTCTGCCGGCAGGGTTTGACTGGAAAAACACTGAGACCCTCGGGCTCCGGCTGGTAAACAGCCTTGTCGACCAGCTGAACGGGACAATCGAAAGTGATACTGGTGAGGGAACAACGTTTATCATAACCATCCAGCTGAAGCGGGAGTCTTCGGCATCCTGATGGCGTGTGTCTCCATATCCCGGTCTTTGTATGCCCTTCAACGACCGGTCGGATTGCTGTGCGGGTTTTTTCCTGCCGGGCCAGTCGGCACTACGGGAGCGAAAACCTGGTTACCTGATCAGGTTTTTAATGCTGGAAACAGGTGGCGGATCATGGTCATTATCCTTGTCGTTCCCTTTTTTTTATAAGAAATATCTTATAGGACGTCGTACTGATTGTAGACTGAATATATTACGGGAGTTTATCGTGCCAGCAGCATCAGTCCTGGTTGTCGAAGATGAGCTCATTGAAGCCGAGGATATACGCCAGACCCTGGAAAAACTGGGGTATGTTGCAGACGGGATCGTACGGTCCGGAGAATCAGCGCTGGACTCCCTTAAACACAAGCACCCGGACCTCGTGCTCATGGACATACATCTCGCCGGCACATTGGATGGGATCGATACCGCAGAAAGGATACACACCCTCTATGCAATCCCGGTTATATTCCTGACTTCCTATGCCGATGAGGTCACTCTCGGGCGGGCAAAAGTCACGGAACCGTACGGGTATGTCCTTAAACCCTTTGACGAACGCGAACTGCACACGGCCATTGAGATGGGGCTTTACAAACACCGGATGGAGGAACAGGTAAAGGAAAACGAGCGCACAATACGGGTGCTCGCCAATGCCATCCCTGATGCAGTCATGCTGCTCGATCACAACCGGCAGATCGTTGCCCTCAACGATGCCATGGCACGCCGGCTCGGATATAATTATTATTCGGATGTAAACCCGAATCCCTCTGTACAATTCGACCAGAACGGGATGTTTACCTCAATAGAGTCCCAGGTAGGGGCGATCCTTCGCAACGGTCGGCCTGTACGTTTTGAGGAGAAGAACGGGGATGAATGGTTTGAGATCTCCCTGTTCCGTATCAGCGGGCCGGAGGAATTAAAACCCCGTGTCTTAGTCCAGTACCATGATATTAGCGACCATAAGAGATTCGAGGACGAGTTGAAAAAAGAGGGGATAACCCAGATTGAGAAGAACATGGAGAAGTTCCAGATCCTCAACGACCAGATCCGGAACCCGCTCCAGGCAATCATGGGATATGTCAACCTCGACTGCGTCCAGTACCGGGAGCGGATTATCGATCAGGTCCGGCAGATTGACACCATTGTCGATCGCCTGGATCACGGCTGGGTGGAGTCGGAAAAAGTACGGCGATTCCTCCTCCGGCATTTCTATGACGATCCAGGTAACGCAGCGGATCCAATGGCGGGAGAAACAGACGGGGGACGTGGCTGATGGACACTATCATGGTTGTTGACGATGATCCTGCAATCAGGGAGATTTTCTGCGCATACCTTGGAATGCATGGATACACGACACTCGCGGCTGCCGGTGGGACAGAATGCCTTGACCTCTTAAAGGAACAGAAACCCGATCTCATCCTGCTTGATCTGATGATGGAACCCATGGATGGGTGGGAGACCCTTCTTGCGATCCGGCACAACCCATCATCCCATGATATTCCGGTGATAATTATTACCGGAAAACAGCCGGCTCCGGGTGAAATTATCCAGTACGGTGGTTTTATTGAGGATTTTATCATAAAGCCCGTGGATTTTTCCCTGGTTGTTGCCTGCCTGAATCGCATCATTGAAAAAGACCGTACTCTGCACCGGGAAATTGACCGGATCAGGAGCGACAACCAGGATCCGGAATTACTGGACGAATATTCCCGTCTCCTGCGTCTCGTCAGGGGCGCGCATATCCTGAAAAAACGGTACCGTGACCGTGGCTGGGCTGACCGTATTCCCCTTGCAATGCAGGAGGAACGCCTGCTCCTGCTGCATAAAAAATTCAATATGCCCGATAACCTGCTGGACCGGAATGAAAGCGGTTGATACATACGGCCGGATGAAATTCAGGGGAGACACCAGAATGGTTATCAGCATGAGTGCAAGAAGGATTACTTAAGAGGGGGATCATGGAACAACCGGCAGTTTTTATTGTAGAAGATGAGGCGATTGTTGCAAACGATATCAAAGAGACCTTAAAAAGCCTGGGATATGCCGTCCCCGGGATAGCAAAATCCGGGGAACTTGCCCTGGAAAAGGTCAGGGATACAAAACCCGACCTTGTCCTCATGGATATCCACCTTGCCGGGCAGCTGGATGGCGTTGAGACCGCCGGAAAGATCCACGTGCTCTATGATATCCCGGTCATCTACCTGACCGCATACGCAGACAAAGCGCTCCTTGACCGGGCGAAGATTACCGAACCCTACGGGTATGTCATCAAGCCCTACGATGAGCGGGAACTCCACTCTGTTATCGAGATGGCATTGTACAAGCACCGGATCGAACGCGAGATAAAGAAACGTGACGCGGTCCTCTTCGCGGTCAGTTCCGCCGTCGAATGGCTCCTCCGTATCTCGCGGACCGAAAGCACAACCCCCCATGAACCCCGTGACTTTAATAATTCGGATATCCGGGACATCCTCGAACCCGTCGGGCTCGCACTGGATGCCGGGGCTATCGGGATCTTCAAGGCCGTCCCTGGTCCCGATGGCACGGAAAACCTCAGCATGATCTATGAATGGGGATGCCCTGCCTACCACTCCTGTCTCTATAAACCGGAACTGAAACAGTTCAGCTATGCCCGGCTTGGGCTTTCCCGCTGGAAGGATCTGCTGATGCGGGGCGAGGCCATATCCTCAACCATTTCAACACTGCCGGAAGGTGAGAACCAGCTGTTTTCCCAGCTGGGTGTCGCATCCGGAGTAGTGCTCCCTATATTTATCCGGGATAACCTCTGGGGTTTCATCGGGTTTTTTGATCTCACCCAGAGAACACGGTCACCCGATGAAGTGGAAGCGTTGCGGATAACGGCAAACCTGCTCGGAGCAGCAATGGGGTACCGCTGATATCCCCGGAACCAATATGCCGGTCATCCTTGTTGTTGAAGATGAAGCAATCGTTGCCAACGATATCAGGGATACTCTCGTCAGCCTGGGGTATGACGTTAGTGGTACTGCCAAATCCGGCGAGCTGGCTCTTGAAAAAGTTGATGAGGCCAGGCCGGACCTCGTGCTCATGGACATCCACCTTGCCGGCACCATGGATGGCATCGAGGCCGCAGGAAAGATCCATGTGAAATATGACATACCGGTGATCTTCCTCACTGCGTATGCCGACTCAGCCCTCCTGGAGCGGGCAAAAGTCGCCGAGCCGTACGGGTATATTGTAAAACCGTATGAAGAGCGGGGGCTGCATTCTGCTGTCGAGATGGCACTCTACAAACATGGCATGGAACAGCGGCTTAAGGAGAGCGAAGCCACAACCCGGGTGATGGTGGACGCAACGCAGGATCTCCTGTTCCTGCTCAGCGCGGACGGCAAAATCCTTGTTGCAAACGAGGCGCTCGCCAACCGGGCCAGGATGACCCCCGATGAACTGCGTGGTACCAGTGCTTATGACCTGGTAGGAAAAAAGGTCCTGTCGCCTAAGATGGTCTGCTGGAACCTGAGAACGACGGGCGAAAGACGGATTCATGACGAGGAACAGCTGAACCGCAGCTGGTTTGATGTAACCATCTACCCGGTGTATAATGCAAAAGGCAGTGCAGAAAAGTTCGCGGTCAGTATCCGGAATATCACGGCACATAAACAGGCAGAAGAACTCGTCAGGAATAATGCCGAGTATTTCCGGCTCCTTATCGAGGAAGCATCCCAGGTGGCGGTCATGCTGAATCCCGACGGGACCTTCTCCCAGCAGAGCCCGTCGCTTCGCGAGGCCCTTGGGTATCTCCCCTATGAGAATATGAAAAAGTCACTCTTTGATCACATCAGCATAAGTGACATACAGCAGGCAAAACAGGTCCTTTCCGAGATTCTCGTGCATCCCGGCATGACAAAACCCGTCCGGCTGAAATTTGAGAAACGGGAACGTACGGTCTGCGTGATCAAAGGGATCATGAGCAACCTGTCCGATAACCCGTTCGTGGGAAAGATCGTGCTGAACGGGTGGCTTGAGTGAGAGAACCTGGAGGTGGATGATGACAGATATCCGGATTTTTATCGTGGAGGATGAAGCCATTGTTGCCGATGATCTCAGGGAGACGTTGAAAAGCCTGGGCTACAGCATTGCCGGGACAGCAAAGACCGGGGAATCTGCCGTCCGGGACATAGCCACGACAAAACCCGATCTCGTTCTCATGGATATCCACCTGGCCGGGACGATGGACGGCGTCCAGGCCGCCGGGGAGATCCACACGTCCTGTGACACCCCTGTCATTTACCTCACTGCATATGCGGACAAAACCCTGCTTGACCGGGCAAAACTGACCACACCGTACGGGTATGTGATCAAACCCTATGATGAACGCGAACTGCATTCCGTCATCGAAATGGCCTGGTACAAGTATGGTCTGGACCGGAAACTCAAAGACAGCGAAGACCGGTTGCGGAAACTGAACGATGAACTTGAATCCCGGGTTGCTGCCCGCACCGCATCCATCGAACAGCAGCTCCGCTTCCTCCAGCAGCTGATCGATACCATACCTGCTCCTGTCTATTATAAGGATTCAAAGGGGGAGTATCTCGGTTGCAACAATGCCTTTGAGGCCTACACCGGCATTCCCAAACGGGGAATTATCGGCAGGACCGATGCCGTTCTCTTCTCTTCCGATATGGCAGTCCTCTCTTCAGAAAAAGATTCCCAGCTGATGAGCCGGCGGGGGATCCAGGTATACCAGACAAAGTTCCCCCATGCAGATCGGAATTACCGCGATGTCATTATCAAGAAAGCCACGTTCAGCGATACGGAGGGCGGGATTGCCGGGTTTATTGGTGTCATGATTGACATTACGGACCGTATCAATGCCGAAGAGGCGCTCCGGGAGAGCGAGCAGCGGTTCCGGGCAATTGTCGAGGACCAGACAGAACTGGTCTGGCGGAGCAGCCCGGACCGGACCTGCGTGTTTGCGAATGCCGCGTTCCTCCGGTATTTCAGCAGGAATGCGGAAGATACCCTCGGGTACCTCTTCATGCCCATGGTCCACCCTGACGATGTGGTAAAAGTCCAGAAGCATCTCGCAGCACTGACTCCTGAAAACCCTGCAGCCCCTGTCTCGTACCGGGTCATTCTTGCTGACGGTACAGTCCGGAGCCTGCACTGGAACACCCGGGCATTCTTCGACAGCAACGGGCAGGTCCGGGAATACCAGTCTGTCGGGCACGAGGCCCCGTGAGGGGAATAACAGAAAGCCTACCGCTCTTCACCGGTATCAAGAGATAGGGATCCGCCCACTGCAATAATACTGCATCACCCGGACAGTGCTTTCCTGCAGCTGCTTTGCGGATCAGCGCTGGGGATTGTGCTCCAACGATCAGGATTAGGACAAACCGGTTATCGGCCTCCAAAAACTACCATTCAGAGAGTTGCTGTATTTGCTTCTTTTCACGAACTCCAAGAGAAATGACGAGTCTGGATAAAAGTGCATTCAGACTAACAGATTTTTTGACAGAACTGGTTGTTTTTACAGTGGACTTTACACAATCACCTTGAATAATTTTCCTCCCAACGATTTATTGAAAGGTTTATGAATGTATTTCGGGATAGGGCAAGCCTAATTTTTATCGTTAAACATGATATGAAAAAAAATATTTCAAAAGATATTTACATCTTTACGCTAATTATTTTTCAATGAATTCGTACTTGCATTCAAATGGAAAACAAGTCAAATTTGAATGGGTAGTATTCAAAATATCTATAGTGATTATAGGTGTACTGTTGGCAGCAGGGTGTATTGGACATTCTGAAATTAATTTGACTCCAAATAATTCAACGATAAATTATTCAGGCACATTGATAATTTCAACACAGACTCAGTCTGGAATAGTATCTTCGGATATAATGTCATGCCCGGAAAAAAAAATAATGCCGTATTCTATAATAAGTGGCGAGCCTTTTATTTTTTCTGATACCACTATCCGCCCCAGCGGAAATACGGTGAGATTATGGGTTTTCGGAGAACGATTTGCTACATGGTACAATATGCCTATTAAATCCAGCGTTTTAAATAATATCTCATTAGACGGTGACCGGACTTCGCAACTGAAAAATGGTACCTATTATCTTCTCTTCCAATATCCGGAAAACGGAGATCAATTTAATATTGATATGAAAAATTCCAATTATCCCAACTGGATTATTAATAAAAATGGGAATCTAGTTCTTGATCTTCAGCAAGTAAAAACAGGTAATCTAAATAGTCTGGAAGCTCGGACAATACTTGAACAAGCGATCAATACTCCGGGGAGTGGTGATCAATCCGATAATGTTACCTTGAATGTTGAAGGAGCATGGATTATCGTCAATCCGGTAAATAATATTACAAGTGGGACCAAATTCACGATAAACGGTTCAACAAATCTTCCAATAAGTAAATTGTTGGTAATCCAGATTGGATCAACCACATCAAAGCCACTCCAAATGGATCATCCTTCCGAGAATTATGGCACGATTTTCTCAACATTTATATATCCTAAACAAAGTGAAGATTGTGTCAATAGATTTTCTGTTGAAATTCCTCTTATTACGATTAAACCTGGGAAATATTATGTAATAATAGAGGATCATGAAGAAGGGTATGTGGATAACAGGACAGTTTTCAACATAATATAATCCCATTTTTTGTGGTTAAATAAATCGACTAAAAATGCATTTAATAATAAATAAATACGTTTGTGTGAAAAGGTTTTTTCATCAAACTTGATGTATCAGATTTTGATAAAAGATAATCTTACTCAAATATCTGATATGACGAACAGCCTTTACTTTGTTAAATCATTCTATTCGAGTAGATCGGTAATATAGGTGATAAATTGATCAGCAACCGGAAAAAATTTTCTGTATGCACAATATTTGTACTGACATTATTAGTTTTGAACAATGGTATCTCACAAGCAAGTGCTGAAGATAACCTTTCAGGAATAGTTATGAATTATTCTATTGGTGAATCTGGAGAAACAATTTTTATTGAAACAAACGATACGATTTCAGAACTAAAACCCACTGAAAATATGCTTACTCCCAGAATATCGATAGTGTAAACAATTTGCTGTAAAATCAAAAACGCCCTGATCTCTAATCATGCAACATAAGGAGACCAGAGCAATGGAAATCAATGACTTAATCCAAGATTATCTTGGCGATAAGGATGAGGGTCTGAAATCCCTTGTGACCTTTTTTCTGAATCTTGTAATGCAGTATGAATCAGAACAGCAGGCCGGAGCAAAACGCTATGAACGCACGAAGGATAGAGTTGCTCGGAGAAATGGCAGTAAACCGAGAACTTTGCTAACGAAACTGGGAACGTTAACCCTGACCAAGCCAGAATTTCGGGAGAAATCATTTGAGACATCTGTATTTGAAAAATATAGCCGGGTGGAACAAGCACTCATCAATGCGATCGTGGAATCGTATATCCAGGGAGTATCAACCCGAAGGGTTCACCACATCATGGAGAAATTTGGAGTCCACGGTGTATCAGCCGAGACCGTATCACACCTCGGTAAAACTCTTGATGAAAAAGTGAATGAATTTCTCAACCGTCCCATCGAGCAACCGATAATGTACCTCATTGTCGATGCGGTATATGTCAAGGTCCGTCGCAATAGCCGGTATGTGAACACGGCGGTACTGATTATAGCCGGCATCCGTGAAGACGGGTATCGCGAGATCCTCGGGTTCCGTGTTGCAGACAGCGAGAATGAAGGATTTTGGCTATCATTGTTTGATGACCTGAAAACCCGGGGGTTACGAGGTGTCCAACTGGTAATATCTGATGGCCACGAAGGGATACAAAAAGCGGTTAAAACCTCATTCCTCGGTTCAAGTTGGCAAATGTGCCAGGTCCATTTCCTTCGCGCGATCCTCCGGAATGTCCCGAGAAAACGCCAGTCTGAAGTGATAGCATTGGTGAAATCGGCCCTGAACGGATACGAAGACCGGTTGTCCGTGGTTACAGATAAACTCGAACGCATGGGATTTCAAAAGGCCGCTGATACGGTTGAACTGTTTATGTTCGATGTCGGTAACTACCGGGATTTCCCGACAGAACACTGGAGACGGATCCGAACGACAAACATGGTTGAACGCGTGAATGCTGAAATTAAGCGGAGAACCAAAGTCGTGGCTGCATTTCCGAGTGCTGAATCACTCCTGCGTCTTGTCGGTTCAATCCTCATCGATAAGAATGAAGATTGGGTTACCGGTTACCGATACCTCAACATGGCGGAATTTCTCGATAGACAAGAGGCCGGGGTAGAGACCGGGGTCTGTCCAGCTCCCGAACTTCCCATTGTATCGATTGCAGATCTTTAACATAACTCATTGAACGGTTCGGGGGATGGACAAGCATCTCCCTCATAATGGAGGGATTGCTCCCAAGGTTGTCGGGTGAGCGGAGCGGTTCGATGGGTTTATGCTGCACTGATTGGTACATTTGATCGATTAGAATCAGGGTTGTCTAATTTACAGTCAGATCTTTACACTCCCAGAATATCTCCTCTAATAACTCAATCGAGATCTTCTCAAAATGCCATTGATTTGGAAAGAAATGCACATAATGAAATTGAAGAATCAATCAACCGGCAAATTGCTCAAATTGAATTATATAAACAAAATCAAACCCCGGCACAGAAGAAATTATCGAATGATCTCCTCCAATTAATTGACGATAAATATCCAATAAAAACACAAAGTCGCGACCAGATAAAACAACGTATGTATACCCGGAAACAGTTGATCCCGAAAAGCGATGGAGGAACAAAACAGAAATTAAGCCCGGAAATAACTCAAGGTGTTGATGATCAAGTGAACGTTGAAATTTATCTCGAGCAGTCCAGCCCAACAAACATCACCAATTCTCTCGTAACGCAGGTAACTGGACGAGACGAGAAGAATCATTTTGTAGAAGCCTGGGTTGGAATAAATAATCTGGAAAGACTGGCATCTTCACCGGGCGTCAAAGCGATTTCGACTGCCGAAGGACAGGGACATTCAGCCGGCAGCGTGATGACACAGGGTGACTCCATCCTTCATGCAGACGGGGTCCGGTCCACCTACAGCGTTGATGGTAGTTCAGTAAAAATCGGGGTAATTTCTGATGGTGTCGATCATATTGCTGACGCACAGTCTCCATCAAAATTGGACCTGCCCTCTAATGTCCACGTTCTAAACAATAATTATGGCGGTGATGAAGGAACTGCCACCCTTGAAGTGATCCACGATGTTGCGCCCGGGGCGGAACTGTATTTCTATGGATCTGATAATACCGCAACGAAGATGAACCAAGCAATTGACGGCCTTGTTGCAGCAAATGTTGATATTATCGGCTCTTCGCTATTTCAAGTGGGTAAGATAAACGATGAATTCATCTGCCATTGCATTGCGTGAGCCGCCGCGGGGGCGTCCCTTCGGGGGCGGCGGAGTTCATCGTAATGGGGGCTTGGGGGCG
>JBAZHD010000080.1:0-17085 GCA_041652515.1 Methanoregula sp. | reverse complement strand
GATCGCGGCACTCGCAGGGATTTTGCTCTTTGTTCATCCCTTCATCGACCAGGGGGAGCTCTTCGTTCGCAACCCCGGGTGGCTGCTTTTTGGAGATCTTCACTTTGGCGGTTTACCCTCATTGCTTGTCCAGACATTTGCGATCGAGTTCATGACGGTGTTCTGCCTGGTATTCTTACTGGCGGGCCTTATTATGAGCCTCTCTTCAAAGGACGGCGGTAAGGTCTCATTCCTTGAGGGACTCAACAAGGCAAAAAAATACCTGGGGCCTCTTACCGGGTGGTCCGTTGTCATGGCACTCACCGGCACCCTGATCTATGTCACCTGCAGGTATCGCTACCTGCCGGCGTGGCTCGAGCCATTCAATATAATCTCGGCACTCTCCAGTACACTCTCGATTTTCCTGTTTTACGTGCACTACACGTTCCCTTTCAACATCCTCCTCAGCCCGACCCTCTACATTCCCAGCCTGCCGCCGGTATTTGGCGGGGACGGGTGGCTCATCACCTGGGTGCTTGAGAACACCCTGATCCTGTCAGCAATCACGGTATTCCTGTTCGTCCTTACTTTGTTTGTCGTGCCCCTCATCGTGCTTGAGGGGCGGGGGCTGAAGGAAGCGATTCTGGGATCGTTTAGCCTGATGAAGAAGATCTGGGGCGAAGTGGCGGCCTGCATCCTGGGCCTTGGAATCGTAATACTCGCCGCATGGCTCGCGTTCCTTCTCTTACGGTCTTCCGTAGTTGATATTGTATGGTGGGTTGCCGGCCCGATGTACGTTGCGTTCACCTACCACAGTGACGCGTGGATTGCAGCCGGCCTCCTTTACATTCTTGCCCTGTCAAGCCTTGTCTTTGTGGTGGCAACGGTCGGTGGGATTGCAGTTCTGGAACTTTACACATCAGCAAAGATCCGGGCGGATGCCCGGATCCGCGGAACCGCCACCCATCTGAATAATTAAAAAAAAAGAATGCCTGATTCCCGATGGAAAATAATCCTCATAAAAAAATTTGTGCCGGGAAAAAACACCCGACACCAAATCCCCAAAAGAGAACAGCCCTGTCCGAACGATGCATGTGCCTGTACATGGATTATTTTCTCAATTCTTTCTGTGAGTTTCCTCGCACGTTACCTGCACTGCAGAAAGGAAGTCTGTATGCCGGATCTCAGCGATTCCTTGAGTCCCGCTGAGAAAGTCCCCGGATAAAAACCTGGTAGTGGAAAACATTTATATTGTAAATGTCTATACATTTACATATGTCCAGACAAACCAGCAACGACCCGTCCGGGTCCTGGAAACTGATCCTGCTGCTTATCATGGTTGGTGCAGCAGCCCTGATGATTTCCCCTGTCTCCGCAGATTCGGGAGTTACTATTACCGCAAGCGGGGATCTGTCCTATTACCAGGGGGAAAAAGTGGTTTTCAGTGGCCATAATTATGATTCAGATACCACGTACCTCTTCATAGAAGGACCTGAAATCCCCGTGAACGGGGGAAAACTTACCACCCCCCGGCAGGGGGTAGTCAGCGGGAATCCCGGTTCATTTGCGATTGCAACAACAAAAGCCGACGAGTCCTGGGAATATGTCTATGATACGCATAATCTGAATCTCGGTGCCGGGACCTATACGGTGTATGCAGTGAGCCAGCCAAAAGCAAAAGACCAGCTGAACGGCGCAGGTTCCGCTGATGTTGGCATAATACTCAAAAAACCCTTCATAACTGCAGAGATCTCATCGTATAATGTTGTTAACGGGCAGCCGTTCACGGTCACCGGAACCGCGGTTACTGATGGAAAACTATCGCCTGTCCAAATCTGGATCCTTGGCGATACCTCAGCAATCATAACAAAAACCCCGGTGAATCCTGATGGATCCTTTACTTTTACTGCCGATGCGGCGTTGTCGGGAAAAATTACGGCAGGGAAAAATTATCTTATCGTGGAGCACCCGATGGCAGACAACCAGTCCGACTTTGTTGTCAGCGGGGATTATGTCCGCAACCTGAAACTGAACAATGGCACGGATCTCTTCAGGCTTACCGGCCCGGGAAGCCTGCAGGGCAGCAATGCGGCAGACGCGCTCATTGCCGCAATCAGCGACCAGGAGGCAAACGATCACACGTATGCCAATGACACGTACACCCTGATCCCGTTCCAGGTCACGACTCCCGTATCGGTAACTACGGGAGTAACTATTTCCGCAAGCGGGACCCGGTCCTATTACCAGGGAGAGAAAGTGGTTTTCAGTGGCCGTAATTATGATTCGGATACCACGTACCTCTTCATAACCGGGCCCGGCACCTTTACGACCGGACCCGGCGTTCCCGATAACGGGGGAAAACTTACCGCGCCCCGGCAGGGTGTAGTCAGCGGTAATCCCGGTTCATTTGACTCCGTAAAAACAAAAGCGGACAAGTCATGGGAATATGTCTATTATACGCACAACATCAACGTCAATGCCGGAACCTATACGGTTTACGCCGTGAGCCAGCCAAAAGCAAACGATCAGTTGAACGGCGTAAGTTCCGCTAATGTCAGCATAATCCTCAAAAAGCCCTTCCTGACCGGAGAGATCTCTAGGGCATCCGTTTTAAAAGGGGAATCTTTCACGGTTTCCGGAACTGCGGAAGGAGACCCCGAATCGGTCCGGATCTGGATCTTCGGTAAGAACAAGTACATGATGGCCACCGAGTCTGTAAACCCCGATGCTTCGTTCAAGTACGAAGTCCGTCAGGATGTCACCAGTAACCTCGACAGCGGCCAGTACTTCGTGATTGTCCAGCACTCGATGCAGAACAACCAGTTCGACATCGATGTCGCCGGGGATTACGTCCGCAACCTGAACCTGAACAACGGTGCGGACCTCTTCAGGATCTCCGGCCCGGGTAGCCTTCAGGGCAGCGATGCGGCAGACGCACTCGTTGCTGCGTTCAGCGATCAGAAGACAACCGATGACACGTATACCCTGATCCCGTTCCAGGTCACTGATGCGGGAAGTCCTACGCCAAAGGCAACGGCTGCTGCAACCGCTCCGGTCCAGCGGGCGACTGATGACGGGCTGCTCGGGGCGATCGGAGAGGTATTCAGATCATTTTTTTAAAATTTTGTTATGGTGAAACCCTGAGAATCACATACGATCAAAGAACCCGGTAAAAAAAGGCGTGTCAACCCAAAAAATATCCGGTTCCGAAAGAGAACCCGGTAATCCTGGTTCACGGCATTTCTTATTTTCATTCCCGTTCCTGCTCGTTCCTTTTTTATTTCCCTTGTTCCCGCTTCAGCTGAAGATGCAATGTTCCGGGCCAATCCGGAGCATTCCGGGGTTTATGATAACGGGGGTAGTGAACCGGGGAATGCCTGCGTCCCTCATTTCTCCAGCGGTATATACGGTATCCGGCTAAGGAGATCGCTTCGCAGTCCTTCCATCGTGATCCGTTCCATGAACCGGGAGGTCCGTTCCTTTGGTTTTGCATGCGCCCGGAAATATTCCAGCAGACGGGCAACAAGGTCGTGTACTTCTTCTGTGGTCAGATCCGTTGCCAGCACATCGCCGAACCGGGGTCTCGTGCCGCTGTTGCCGCCAAACAGTACCGTCCAGCCGTCTTTTGATCCCATGATCCCGATATCCCGGGTCCGGCTGTCGCCGCAGCACCGGGGGCAGCCCGATATCCCAATCTTCAGTTTCGCCGGGAAGGGCAGTTCCCGGTATTTTGCTTCGATAACAAGTGCAAGGGCAAGGGAATCCTGCGTTCCGTTCTTACAGTGCTGGATGCCCGGGCATGACCGGACGTACCGGACACAGGGCCCGGTCCTCCGCACGGCATCAGGGCCCAGGTCTTCAAAAACTGCTGCAAGATCTTCAGCCCGGACCCCGATGAGGTCAAGCCGCTGGCCGGAGGTGATCTTCACTTTATCAACACGGTATTTCCGGGCAATCGCTGCCACACGTTCGAGAAGTTCCGGTTTGACAAGGCCGCCGGGTGATCGTACCATCACCGCATACGTGGACCCGTCCCGCTGGAGAATTGCTCCTTCCACCTGCTCTGCCATGCACAGAAATTGCGTCCCGGCATAAAAAACCCGCATGGGGGGGCTGTGAGCCGGACCTATTCAGGGAAACAGAAAAAAGAAAAATTTTCGCCCTGTATTCTCGCAGATGATATAATTCTCTTTCTCCACTTTTTAAAAAAGAATTACAAAATACGCGTTAAATGGAGTATCTCTAAAAAAAAATATCCCGAAGTAAGCAGCATCCCCCGACATCAGTATAGTGCCAGGCTGTTATTCGCCGGAAAACGATTGCCCCGGGGCCTGTCCGCTATTAGGTATTGATAAGTGAAGCTGCTCTATCAGCCAGCGATTCCCGGTATTTCTCAAACCCAGGGTCATCCTTACTCTCATCGTCTGCCTGCCTTTTCCCACAGATACGAACGCACAATTACAGCCGCTCATTACCCACGCGCTCCGTCCGTCGCCGGTAATGTTCAAATCTGAAAATTCAAGGGAAATCGATGTCGCCTGGACCAGGTCGCGCTTTACCAGCGGTGCGTATTCTTTCCTGTTCCTGAAAATCTCATCGGGCCCGGCACCGAATCCATTGATATCCGGGGAGAATAACGCCAGCAGCGCCTTCAGATCCTTTCTCTGGTATGCCGCACAATACCTGCCAAGGGTTTCCCTGATTTCTGCCGTCTGCTCTTCTGTGAGAGTCATAGTAGTGATACGGTATGATGACCAGATATCTTTTTGGAATCCCCTGGTGCCCTGCCGGATCTGTCTTCCTGTCCGTGTCGGAGCGTTTGCTCCCGGGGTACACCATTTCTCCATGGATCTTCCGGCGTAAAAAGGCGTTGCAGGCCCCCCTCTCACAGTATTTCTGCCAGCCTTTGGCATCACACTAAAGCATTTAAACTAACCCGGACAAGACACCACGAAGTATTGGTGAATTTACCCATGCCGGATAATGAAGATGGGTAATTACCATTTTTGTACATGGTGTGAATTCAAAAAAAAACAGGACGGTCCCGTGATTCAATGGGGCCGCCGTCAGAGAATTGTCATACCCAGGCCAAAACAACCATCAGGGAAATGTGAATGCAGGAAATTGAACAATTAAAAGTCCTCCAGTCTCAGCGTGAATCGTTCAAATCACGAACGAAACAGAGAGAACAGGAGAAGAAAGCGGAAAGCCAGACCGAAACCATCTGCCCGGAGTGTGGCAGCCGTATCCTTGTCCATGACCGTGAGCGGGCAGAACTGGTCTGCCAGAGTTGCGGGCTCGTAATCGATGACGAGTTCATCGACCGGGGTCCCGAGTGGCGCGCGTTTGATGCCGACCAGCGGATGAAACGTGCCCGTACGGGTGCACCGATGACCCTCACGATCCACGACAAGGGTCTCTCCACCATGATCGACTGGCGCAACAAGGACTCCTATGGCAGGTCGATCTCATCCAAGAACCGGGCCCAGCTCTACCGGCTCCGCAAATGGCAGCGCCGGATTCGTGTCAGCAACGCGACCGAGCGGAACCTGGCGTTTGCTCTCTCGGAACTGGACCGGATGGCTTCCGCCGTGGGCCTGCCGCGGAACATCCGCGAGAGCTCCGCGATGGTGTACCGTGACGCTGTCGACAAGAACCTGATCCGCGGCCGGAGCATCGAAGGCGTTGCGGCAGCGGCACTCTATGCTGCCTGCCGGCAATGCAGCGTGCCCCGCACCCTTGATGAGATCGCGGAAGTCTCCCGGGTCTCGCGAAAGGAGATCGGCCGGACCTACCGGTTCATCTCCCGTGAACTTGGCTTAAGGCTCCCGCCAACATCCCCGCTGGACTATGTCCCCCGGTTCTGCTCGGGTCTCACCCTTAAAGGAGAGGTCCAGAGCCGGTGCATTGAGATCCTCAGGCTGGCCTCCGAGCGTGAACTGACAAGCGGCAGGGGGCCGACCGGTGTAGCGGCAGCGGCGATCTACATTGCCTCCATCCTGGGCGGGGAGCGGCGTACCCAGCGCGAAGTTGCAGAAGTTGCCGGTGTGACCGAGGTTACCATAAGAAACCGGTACAAGGAACTGGCAGAAAAACTGGATATCGAGATTATTCTCTAATCCCTTTTTTTTCCTGGTTGCGATTCCAGCAGCCGGGTTCCAAACGCAGTAAACCAAAGGTAAGGTCTGCATTCCGCAGACCCCGGCTCACGAAATACCCCTCGTGGAATGTTTAAACCGCTCTGGCGTGATTTCATGGTTACCGGAATTTCCCGCCCTTAAAAAAAGCCGTAATTCAGACCCCATTCCGCACACCTTGCGGTCCTGAGTTCTACCTCCGTAAAAAATGAACACGGATCGTATGAAATCCCTGCGGCAGGATCCATCCCCTTTACTCTTTCTTCGGGGGCTTGACGTGGGTGAAGACCGAAGCACCGGCCGCGATAATCGCAGTAATCACACCGATAATCGCTACCATAACCCCCGAGTTTCCGAGTAGTCCCGGATCCTCCGTGGGTACGGGCGCGGCCGTGACAACAGGGACAACCACCGGAACGATCACGGTCTGGGTCGGAGCCGCTGGTCCGATCTGACTGATGGGCTGGAGTGTGCCGTATCCCTGTGCTGTCTGTCCCGCCACGATATAGATCGAGCCCTCGTAATCATTGTACCCGCTCAATGTCAGCCGCAGAATATGGTTTCCCGCGGGTACCCCGTTCACGGTTTTTGGGGTTGTCCCGCTGTAGAAGCCATCGATCAGGATGCTGGCACCTATCGGCGATGAGTACACGCTGACGCTGCCGGTTGTTACGGCCGGATATGCAGTAGTACCTACCATTGTCGGCTGGGTAACTACGATCGTTGTCAGCCCGGGAGTGGCGGTAGCCTGTGTCGTGGCAATCGTTACCTGCGTTGTTGGAGCAGCTGTTTGTGTTGTTCCAACGGCAGTCAGCGTTGTGGCGACAGCGGTCGCAGTTGTGGTAACTGTCGCATTCGGTGGTACAACGATAGTCTCATTTGTGGTGATATTGTCGGCACTGACGGGAAGGACAATTAGGAGTATTACGAGGAATACTGCGACTGGTATGACAGATGAACCGCTTCTACGTGACATTGATTAACTCCTGCCAGTTTTTATTTACCGGGAATTTCTTGTAACTATTTAGATTGTTGTGATGGGAGATAAACCCGTTTTATTATGAAACACGATCCGGCCCCGGAATCTGCCGCGGGAAAAATACGGTGGAGGGCTGGTCGACACCCTGGCCCGGATCCGGGAATGCTCTCCTGTCAGACATATGACTGCCCGTCATTTCCTGTGGAGACTGCCCTCAGTACGAGGGAACTCTCCGACAAGACCTCACGAGATCATTTCTGGAGATTCAGACGATAATACCGGAAAACATGGGGCTTCCCATGGTTGAGCATGAGGGTCAGAACGATCTGAGTGGGTGGGGAAGTTGACTGCTTCCGGAAAATTTCCGGGATAAAAATTTCAAATCCGACCGGTCATCTGACCTGATGGAGGAGAACCCGTCAGAATTCTGCGTCTTTACGTCAGCCTTATTTACCCGGTCACGCGAAAACGGGGAGCAACTCCTTATTATAATATAGGAGAAGCACTACTACCTGTATTGTAGTTGCAGACTGAAGCAGGGATCACCTATCAGAGTATGAACCCGATCTCCAGGAGAAATGATTTGATTATGGAAATATTAACAACCGCTGAACAGGAAGAACGGATCGCGGCACTGGAAAAAAGAGTACGGGATATGGAAGCGCTGGTCCGGGGGCTGACCTCCGAACTGCTCGATCTCAAGACCGTCTCCATGGCGATGTCCCGGCAGGATAAAGAACGCAGCCGCCAGGAACTGAAGAAAGTAACGGTTGTGCAGGATACCCTGTCCCCCGAACCGGCAGACGCGCCGGAATCCCCTGCCCCTGCAGTTCCCGCTGAAGAAAAAATCGTTATCAGGCCCAAGAGTGCAACTAAACCGGAGGAGCCTGCCGCCCCTCCGGAAGCTGCGATGGTCCGGATCATGCAGTCCGACGGTACATTCAAGCTCGAACCCCGTCGCGGCAACAGAAAAATGATCTGACCGATCCCCGTTACCTCTTTTTTCCAACGTGCCCCTGAACATTCATCATTATCGTGCCCGTCTCCGCGCATCGCACTTTTTCCGGATATGGGTACCTGACCTGCTTGGTATCCCCGGCAAATTACCGGGATAAATCCGGGACCTTCCCGGTACTACACAATAAATATCCGCATTCCCGTTGTTCATTTCTGTATGGAGTCCATACGGGGCATCCCGAACAAATACCTGTATATCGCCAGCATTGTCCTGTCGTTCCTGATGTTCTATGCGGGAGGAGTGGCCTTCAACCAGAGCCCGTTTTACGGCGGGCTTTTCATTATCCTCGCGATTGTCCTGTTCATTATTTCCGTGTATTTCGGCAGGCGTATCCCGAAATCCGGGTAACGGAGTCCCGGCCCCCCGGCCCTCCCGCACGGATATAGAAAGTCCTAAATCCCTTCCGGCTCCACTCGTGATAGAGATCATTTATGGAGATTACCGCCAGCAGAACCGGAGAACAGCTGGTCCTTTCCCTCACCGGCAGGATGGACGGGACCGGGGCACAGCAGGTGACCGCTGCCATCCAGCAGAACCTTACCGATCACGACACGGCCCTCATCTTCGACCTCGGCGGTGTGGACTACTTAAGTTCGGCCGGGCTCCGTGTCTTCCAGGAGTGCGCCCGGAGGATGAAGGAGCGCAAGGGACGCATTGCCGTCTGCCGGCCACAGGATTTTGTTCGCAAGCTCTTCAGTTCCGGCGGGTTCTTCCGGATCCTTGCCGATTTCCCGACAGTCGAAGCCGCGCTTTCCGGTACTGCCGGCGCGGCCATACCCCCTGCCGGGGAAGTGAGGATCGAAGGCGTGGGATGGACGCTTACCGCACAGTCTCTCACCGGGACCCCGGGGCACCTCACGGTGACCGGGAACCTCAAATCCCTCCATGCAGGAACAATCGCTGCTGGCGATGTTAAGGAAACGCAGGTCCCGCCCGGCGGTTTTTGCACCGGCATCGGTGCGATGGCAAAGACAAAGGAAGCGGCATCACCGCTCCTTGGCGAGATGGTACAGGTTGGCGGTATGGTATACTGGATCCCGACCGACGGGCATTCAAACCCGGACTTCTTCACGGCACAGGATCTCGCTTCCAGCGGGATGAAGACCTTTACCCTTTTTTCCGCTTCGTCCACCGGCCCGTTTTCAGACCTGCTCCGTATCACCTCAGAGAAACCGGAAGGGATAACCCTCTCTGAACTTTATGCAGCGGTCTTCCGGTACCTGAAGGAACAGTACCCGGGTTTTTCGGGTGCCTGTGTGGTGTGCCTGAAGGCGACCATCGGCGGCCTGTGCAGTTCCGATCTCAAAGATTCGCTCCTTACTGCTGCAGCCGACCGGGCTACAAAGGGCCCGGTACAAATGCCCGTTGGCAGGACCGTGACCGAGTACCCCCTGGATGGCACGGTGATTGAGAAGGCTTCGGTCGTTGATGTGAAACCGCGATACGCCGGGGATATCCTCATCAGTATCGGGTACGGCATCGATCCCGTCCTTGCACAGAAAACGTTCCCGCAGGAGCAGCTGGAGGCACTCTCGTATACCGATGCCCGCACTACCGGGGCCGGCCTCTTCCTGTACAATAAGGGCATGGTGTTCCGCAACCTGTCATGGGACAATGCAAAACCCTTTGAGGAACAGCTCCGTGCAGCACCTGCTACCGGCAGTTTTGTTGCCATGCACAACCTCCTCGCTGTTACGACCGTAAAAAGCGCAGTTGCCGGCATCCTGCCGGTCTCGGTGATCATGAACGGGGTATGAACACGGGAATACCGGCCGTGCGCCTCCATGTCATCACTCCTGTTTTCCCCCCCATCTCCCGATACACTGCATGAAGCAGGCACGGGTGTGACCCGATGACGGATCGGCGCCGCCCTGTCTCGCTCATCTGGTACCTTATCGGCTTCATTGCGCTCATTGTCGGCGTCGTTGTCGCCTCATCGCTTGCCGTCTCGTACCTTGCGGCAGAACAGGCGATCCGCCAGGATTTCCGGATCCTCGGCGACAACACGGCAAACAATGCAGTCGAATCCGCCTGGATGGTCAGCACGGGTCTCGGGCTTATCGATGAGGAGATGAACCCGTCCCTCAACCGGTCGCTCATCCTCTTCCGGGATGCCTACGAAAAGAGCGGGAACGATCCGGCAAAAATGGACCTTCGTGGGCTGCGGGATGAGATAGCACAATCCTACGAAGGCGACGTAAACCTCTACATCTTCAACGGGGACGGCATCATTGAATACGCGACACTGCCTGAAGTGAGGGGGGTGGACTTCCGGACTTACCCCGATTTCTACCGGGAGCTCACCCGGATCCGGCTCGGTTCTGCATTTGTGGCTGACCCGGTAGTCCGCTCGGTCCAGAACGCGAGTGATACTACCGTGAAAGGAATCCTGCGCAAGTTTGCATACCTGCCAACCCCGGACCACCGGTATGTCCTGGAAGTGGGGGTAGACTCACCGGAGTTTTCCGATGTCCGGTCCCGGCTTTCGTACCAGGCAATGGCCGATCGTCTCCTTGCCGTAAACCCGGACCTTGCCGGTATCCGGATTTATGATTTTTACGGCAACGTGGCTGCCAGCGCCGGAACGCCGGGAGGTGACGGAAGGAAGTACGCGGAACAGGCAATTGCCGGTCGGGCCGGTTTTTCCGTAACTGATGATACCGCAAAGACCGAGACCCGCTATGTTTTTGTCGATCTCCGCGATCCCCTGGCAGCATCTGACATGAGCGTTGTCGTGGAGCTCAGGTTCGGCACCGGCCGTCTTGCAACTGCCCTCGCGAACCTGGTGATACAATACCTCATCATCGGTACCGGGGCGATCCTCATGGGAATCATTCTCGCCTACGTGATGTTCCGCAGGCTGACCAGCGCTATCGGAGCAATCGTGGAGGACGTAGGGATTGTTGCCGGGGGAGATCTTGCGCACACGATCCGGAGCGTAGACACGGCAGAGTTTGCAAAGCTTGAGTCGGGCATCAACCAGATGATCAAAAAGATCGTGGCCTATACCGAGGAACTCGAGCGCAAGAAAGCCGAGCTGCAGGTAGCAGCCGATATCCAGCAGGCGTTCCTGCCAAAGGTGCTCCCGCAGATCGCGGGATTCGATATTGCTGCCACAAACATCCCGGCACGGGAAGTGGGCGGAGACTTTTTCGATGTTTTCCCGGCTGGCGACGGGAAACATGCCCTTGTCATTGCCGATGTTGCCGGGAAGGGCGTGCCCGCCTCGCTCTTCATGGCGCTCTCCCGGACTGCGGTACGGATCGTCTCGCGCCATGAACGGTCCGCCCGGCGCGTGCTCACCAGTTCGAACACTATCTTTATCGAGGACTCGGGGTCAGCGAGTTTTGTCAGCGTGTTCTACGCTGTCCTTGACGGGAACGAACGGGTCCTTTCATATGTCAACGCGGGACACAACCCGCCCCTGCTCCTGCACCCCGATGGGACGATGGAGGATCTTGTACCAACCGGCCCGGTGGTCGGGCTTCTTGATGACCCGGGATATACGCAAGGAGAAGTCCGGCTCTTCCGGGGCGATGTGCTCGTGATGTTTACCGATGGCGTGACCGAGGCCATCAATGCGCGTGAGGAGATGTTCGGTGACGAAAGGCTCCGGGAGGTTATCCGGCGCACATCCGGGCTCCCGTCCTCAGGAATCATTGCTGCGATACGGCAGGATGTTACCGTATTCTGCGGTGATGCCCCGCAGTTTGACGATATAACCCTCATGGTGCTGAAAGTCCTCTGAACGGCACAGCCCCCGGGTTATGGTCAGAACGGACACAGGCCCCGCAGGTTATTTTTTTTGGGTTCATCTCCCAAATTAGGATCATCTGAAATTATCCAAAAGAAACGATTGGTTTCCATTTGAGAAAATTCGGTTGCAATGAAATCCAAATGGAGAAAAAAAAATGTTTTTTCTGACTCAAAAAAAGTTACAAGAATATCAAATGTCCGGGTCATCATCATGTATGTTGGTAAACCATAATCTTTGTAAACATAGTAATGGGGGCTGCCGCCCCCAAACCCCTGCATTATGAGGATTCCCACCCCCTGATGGGGGTCGGTGCGACGCCTCGTCGGGTCGCACCTGGGCAAGGCGGTTTTAGTGATTTCGTGTAACCTGACTTAATTATTTATCTTACGCGCCTATTCCTACAAAGAACCGTTTGTCGTCGACAATTGAAAAAAAGAATTGTTGGATAATTTAATTTCCTAAAATTGGAGAAGAGCCTTTTTTTGGAACCAGAGAAATTCCTTTTATATTCCCGCCACCATAGAGCGCTCAGGTGCGGCCCGGCTGTTCCGGGAGCCCACACTGCCATGATCGAACTCGCCATCCTCACCATCCTGCTGGCCTTCGCTTTTACGTTTACCAATGGGTTCCAGGACGCAAGCTCGATCGCCGCGACCTTCATCGCATCGCGATCGGCCAGCCCGAAGACGGGCATCCTCCTCGTTGCCGTCATGTCGTTCTTCGGAACCCTTCTGGGGGGGAGCGCTGTCGCTTTCACGCTTGCCAGTCTCGTCAGCGTATCGTCCGGCCCGCAGGAACTCGTGATTATCTTCTCCGCGCTTGTCACGGCAACCTCATGGAACCTCATCACCGGCAGGATAGGTATGCCCGCGTCCTCTACTCATTCGCTCGTTGGCGGGCTCGTGGGTGCTGGCATCGTGGCGGCAGGTACTGGCAGCATCTTCTGGGGCACAAGCGAGTTTCTCGGCCCCGGGCATGAACTCGCCGGTATAGTCAAGATTCTCGCGTTCTTTATTATCTCCCTGTTCATCGGGTTTGCCGGCAGCTGGCTGATGCACAAAACAACCGGAATCCTCCTGCGCAATGCCCGCCGCACGGCAAACCGCACTATCATCGGTCTCAACTGGTGCGCTGCGGCCGTGATGGCGTTTGCGAATGCAGCAAACGATTCCCAGAAGCAGCTCGGCCTGATCGCGATGGTCCTTGTTGCCTCCGGCCTTGCTCTCACACCAGATGTCCCGTTCTGGGCCCGTCTTGTTGCTGCCGTCATGCTCTCACTCGGCACGATCAGCGGGGGGTGGCGGATTATGCACACGCTCGGGCGGAAGATCTTCCGGATCGAACCGATCCACTCTTTCGACTCGCAGGTTTTCTCTGCTTCATCTATTGCCCTTTCAACGCTAGCGGGAGCTCCGGTGTCGTCAACGCAGGTCATTACCATGTCGGTACTGGGTGTAGGTGCAGCGGAGAACCCGCGGAAAGTAAAATGGGAAGTGGGGCGCCATATCCTTGTAGCGATGTTCGTTACCATCCCGGCTACCATGTTCATCTCCGGAATCGTTTACCTGATTGTCTCGCACCTGGCTGGAGCGTGAAACTGAATGAAAAACAAAAGCAGCACAAAACAAGGCGATGGCGGTCGCAGCCTGTTCGCCTCCATCTTTCCCCGCGAATATGATTTCCAGGCCATGCTTGAAGCCCAGGCAGACCGGACCGTTTCGGGAGTCAGGTTGTTTGCGGGCTGGCTGGAAACATCCCCGCAGAGCAATCCTGTCCACCTTGCGGAGATCGAGACTGAAGTGGATACTATGCGGCATGCTATGGAAGAAAAACTTATCAGTTCTTTCTCCACCCCGTTCGACCGGCAGGATATCTACAGCATCTCGCGCCAGATGGATTATATCCTGAACTTTGCCCTGGAGACGGCAAAGGAGATGAATGCGTTTGGCGTCCCCCCGGATCCGTATACCCATGCCATGACCGGCTACCTGCTCTCAGGCACCGAATGCATTGCCCGGGGCGTTCACGCTCTTGACAAGGACAAGGCCCTGGTGGAGGCAGAGATCCGGCATGCCCGGGATTCCTACAATGCACTGGAGGACCGGTACATCCAGGGTATGGCCGTGCTCTTAAAGACAAGCGATGCCATGCAGGCCATCCGCACCCGGGAGGTTTACTACGACCTGCGGGATGCCGGGCGGGCAATGCGGGATACGCTCGATATCCTGCATAATGCAGTGATTGACCTGGCGTAAAAAAAAATTATTTCTTCGCTTTTCGGATAATCGTGAGGTCGCCCAGCGTTGGCGTCATCGTGTTCTGGACTTTCCTCTCGTCATCGGTGACCATGGCGTCGACAAGCCGGATGTCCAGGGCTTTTTCCAGTTTCTTCCTGACATCGTCCTCAGGGATCAGTTCGCTGTTCTCGATCTTGCGGATGAGGTGCTCTTTTTCCTTCATCAGCATGGCAAGGTCTTTCTGGGAGAGCCCTTTCTCCTCGCGGGCATGCCGGATCCGGACCGCGTAATCGTCGACAATCTCCCCTTCCATGAAGTCGAACATGTCACGCTTGTACCTGACCTGCGCTGCGCCGCCGGCAGGGGCAGTGCCCGGGCGTGCTGCCGTCCCCCTCTGCGGAGCCCGGATGTCCGTACGACGCACCTGCTGCACCTCCGTACCATATTTCTCGCATTTACTGCACACTGAAAGCTCGGCGCCTTCAACCCGGACCAGTTTCGGGACGCCCTTTATTGTATCCCCGCACATTTCGCACTGCATAATCTCACAACAAAATAGCCCGTGCGAGTATAAATTTCCCTCGGGATCCGGGACGTTTACTCCCGCGTGATTTGCCGTTTCACAAACACTTTATATATAGTTTTCCCAAATAACTACCTGAGGCACGAGATGGCCGATACACTCCACCAGTCAACAGACCCTCAGACGCCCGAAGAGCTCTACCGACTCTATCGCACCCTGTCGGAACAGCTCCGCGAGCAGATGAGCCAGATCGAGAACGAAAAGCACGATCTGGAAACCCAGATGATGGACCGGGTCGGCAACCTCGAATCACGGAACCTCGAACTGCGGGAACAGCTCCGGCAGGTCGAGGCCGACAAACGGTATATCGAAACCCAGAAGATCAGGTTCGAGCGGGAAGTGCGCAAGCTCAAAAGCGAGAGCGAGCAGCTGCGGAGCCCTCCGCTCATCATCGGCACTGTCACCGATGTCGTTGATCCAACCCGGGTCATTGTCCGGAGCAGCGCAGGCCCGCGCTTCCTTGTGCGGAGCTCCCCTTCCATTAATGTCGATGAACTCAAGCCGGGAGTCCGCTGCACGCTCAACCAGCAGTCGCTTGCTATTGTCGAACTGCTTCCCACCTCGTTCGATGCACAGATCTACGGTATGGAACTGACCGACTCCCCGCAGGAGAACTATGCGGACATCGGGGGCCTTGACTCGCAGATCAATGAGATCCGGGAGGCTGTCGAACTTCCCTTAAAACGCCCCGAATTATTCCAGAAGATCGGGATCGACCCGCCAAAAGGCGTGCTCCTCCACGGTCCCCCGGGCACGGGGAAGACCCTGCTTGCAAAAGCGGTTGCCCACGAGACCAATGCCCACTTTATGCGGGTCGTGGGTTCGGAACTGGTCCAGAAATACATCGGTGAAGGGGCGCGGCTTGTCCGGGAACTCTTTGAAATTGCCAAGAAGAAAGCCCCGACCATCATCTTCATCGACGAGATTGATGCAGTCGGCGCGTCCCGGACCGAGGCAAACACCTCCGGTGACCGCGAAGTCCAGCGCACGCTGATGCAGCTGCTGGCCGGCATGGACGGGTTCGAGAACCGGGGCGATGTGAAGATCATCGGGGCAACGAACCGGATCGATATCCTGGACAAGGCCCTCCTCCGTCCCGGCCGGTTCGACCGGATCATTGAGATTCCGCTTCCGAACGAGGCCGGCCGGCTCTCAATCTTAACGGTGCACTGCCGGTCGCTTACGGTCGATAAGGAGGTCGACCTTTCAACGGTTGCCCGGATGACCGACGGCAAGAACGGTGCCGACCTGCGGGCCATCTGCATGGAAGCCGGCATGTTTGCCATCCGGAAAGAGCGGTCGTCCATCTCGCAGGAAGATTTCCTTGCAGCCATTGCCAAGGTAGGTCTTGACTTCAACCGTGGCCCGCTGGATGTCGAAGGCGCAATGTTTGCTTAATCCGAAAGGTGCATCAGCATCCCGACCTCCAGTTTTGATTGCCAAGGCCTGATTTTCGACAGGTAATTTTCAGGTCCCGACAAGTCGAAGAACCATGATGAGTTCTTCTCATCGCCGATGTCCGATGACATCCTGGGTTGAGATGTGGGGTATCTGCCACGTTTCGAATTTTTTTTCCCATCTGTGTATGATATTTTTTAAAAATAATCCCGGTAGCTCACAGGTTATATCATTGATCCGCTCGTGTCGACCGAAAAACCGTACCCATTTGGACAATATATACCGCGTACTTCCCCATGGTGTACCCGGAGAAAAGGAGGCTTTGAAATTATGACCAATATAGGCGATGTTATACGACAGGTCGAAACCGCCCTGTGCGACAATGTTTTTCCTCCTGCTCTTGAAGAGAAGGAAATCCTGAACACTATTCTCTACAAGGTGTCTATAGGCACCGTAGAGTTCAGCGGGAGCAGGTAACAAGGAATGATCTCCCCCGGAACCGTTTTTATTTTACAATGATTTGCTCTGGGGAAAACATTCATGGATCGATTTTACCGGAAGAACCATGATTCGATTACGAGATGAAAATCGAGCACTGATTTTTCCGGAACGGTTTTTGATCGCGATAGCGATTGCAGTTTCATGCTCTGTAGAAACACACATGAACCGATCAGGTACGCACCCAAACCATGAAAAACACGACCCTTTTAAAATATTTTTGAATGCTCCCCGCATCAGGGCCCCGGTACGGCACGGCGGGGCTAGTTCGGTTTCCGGGAAAACCGGGAATTGAAGCCGCCGCGAAAGCCCCCGCGGCGGCGGCACTCATCGTAATGGGGGTATGGGGGCATCAGCCCCCATTATAGATCTTCCAGCGCGATTTAATATGGAAATGTCCTCACAATTTCCATTCTGTGTGCCTGTGGCCGCAGGCATCGTGCCCGTTTTCATAGGAAACCCTTTCTCGCGTGATACGATACTCCTCTTCCGCCACCAG
>JBAZHD010000079.1:16773-17239 GCA_041652515.1 Methanoregula sp. | reverse complement strand
CCCGGCATACCCCCAGCGATATTCTTATTCACCCCGTCATCCAATCTCTCTCTGCTTCCCGGACCTCCCATGTCACGCCACCGCCATCCCCTTGTAAAACAGGCATTCCGTCCTCCCGGAACTCTTCCTGTGAATGACGGGCACCCTGACCCGGCGGTCCGGATCACGGTCATCGATTACGATGTCACCCACTTCCAGGAAAAAATTGTCGAAAATATCACCGAATGTTTTCCGTTTCGCGACACCGAGACCGTGACATGGATCAATGTCGACGGGCTGGGAAACCCGAAGCTTATCGGCGAACTCGGGAAATGCTTCACCATCCACCCGCTCATCCTTGAAGATATCTTCAATACCGGGCAGCGTCCGAAGATGGAGGACCAGGACCAGTATATTTACCTGACCGTGAAGATGCTCACGTATCTCGATGATTCAAAGGAGATCAAGATCGAGCACATCAGCATGG
>JBAZHD010000079.1:0-16763 GCA_041652515.1 Methanoregula sp. | reverse complement strand
GCAGGATCCGGAAACTCGGCCCGGATTACCTTGCCTACGCGCTTATCGACATTGTCGTTGACAATTATTTTGTGGTTATGGAGAAACTCGAGGAACAGGTCGAAGGGCTCGAAGAGGAACTGGTTGTGAGTCCGACACCGGATTCCCTCCAGAAGATCAGCCGGCTCAAAAAGGATATGATATTCCTCCGGAAATCGGTCTGGCCTCTCCGCGAGATGATCAATACTCTTGAACAGTCCGAATCCGTGCTTATCAAAGAACCGACCCGGATCTACCTGCGCGATGTGTATAACCACACGATCCAGGTGATCGATACGCTGGAGACCTTCCGTGACCTGGTATCCGGGATGATCGACATCTACCTGTCCGGCCTGAGTTATAAAATGAACGAGATCATGAAGGTGCTCACGCTGATTGCGACCATCTTCATCCCGCTCACCTTCGTTGTCGGCTTATATGGCATGAATTTTAAGAATATGCCTGAAATCGGGTGGGAATATGGGTATTATTCAGTACTGGTTGTGATGGCTGTCATGGTTATCGGGATGCTCACCTACTACCGGAAAAAGAAGTGGATCTGATGCCGGGTTCCTGCAGAAAAGAAATCATGTGCACTATGAAGCCCATGAGATGCAATGCGAACCGGATTCCGGACAGCTATGTGTTCATTATAACCGGTTTTACGCTTCTTGCGCTGCTCATGCTCATGCCGGCGGCAGTGGCCGGGGTGGATTGCAGTGATGTCAATGGCTCCCCGGTTGTGGATTTTACCTATGCGACCGTCCCGGCCGAAACCGTCCCGATCATGGTTAATTTCTATAGTACATCAGATGGCGGAAGGACCAGCAAGGGGACCTTGACGGACCCTGTTGAATCATATCTCTGGAAGTTTGGCGACGGGGATACCAGTGAAGAAGCGAACCCGATGCACACCTATTTCATGAGTTCAGCACGGCAGCAGGCAGCGCACAAGCCGTTCGGGGTCACGTTAACGGTGAAGACCGAATGCGGCAGGTCCAATACCACAACAAAAAATGTCTCTGTCTACTGTCTCGATCAAACGGCCGGCTTCACGATTGTCCAGCCGGTGGAGGAAGGGCCGTACACGGCACCCGTGGCGCTGTACATAAAGGATACGTCCCTCCATACGGATGACGTTACACGATACCATTATACGATCTGGGACTCCGGAATGACCCGTCTCTTTAAGGAGAGTACGGAAAAAGATCCAACGTTTATCATCCGTAACGGGGGCAGCTATGTTATCCGGCAGGAGGTGTTCAAGACATGCAACAACCCTCCCACTCAGAATACGGAGATGAAAAAGAATATCGAAGTCACCGGTTCTGCCTCATCAGATGCGGTTCCGATGGAGACAATTCCCTTCACAACAACCGTTACGGAGACTTCTGCCACAGCCACTCTTGCGGCGGCACCCTCAACCACGGTATCCACATCCACAACAACCGCTCCTGCACAGATACCTGTGGAGGCATCTCCCGGCACCGGTACACTTTCCGTGACCACCAGCCCGGCCGGTGCACAGGTTTTTGTTAATGATGCTCTGCTTGGATTAAGCCCGGCCACGATAACGGGACTTTCGGTCGGTTCGTATAACCTCCGGCTCGAAAAGAGCGGTTACCGGAAGAAAACAGTTCCGATTATTATCGGAGACCGTATGATCACGGACTATTCAACCACGCTCGAAGCGGAATCCGGTGGAATGGGAATCGTGCCGATCATTGCGGCAGTCCTCGTGATCGCAGCAGGTGCGGGAGCTGTTTACTGGTACAGGAAGAAGAAGCGACCGAAAATAGTGGACTGGAATAATCCCTGATTTACAAGCGGAGGGATAAGAAGCGCACCTCTTTTCATCGCACCTTTTTTAGACAATCCTGTTCCGGTCCCTGTACCGGATGCATATCCCTTCACGACACCCTTAAGAGTGAAAAAAGCCAAGCAATCCGGCATGGTATCGTATTCGTTCACCCTGATGACCTTTATCGTCGCACTGATCATCTCGACGGTCATCATCTACTATATCGCAGGGTTTTTCGGAGCAAAGGACAGCCTGACCACGGCACTTCTCGCCGCCCTGATTGGCACGGCCGTATACACGATCTTTTATTATGTGCTGGGCGAGGGCCTGATCGCTGCATTCGTTGCAGGAATCGTGTGGCTGCTGGCATTACAGAAACTGTACACGATCGGCTGGTTCAAAGCCCTCATCATTGCGGTAGTCATCTGGATCGTGACCTCCGTTGCCGGGCTGTTCCTGCCGGTGTTGTGAATAAAAGTAAAATATCTTATTTTCCCAGCATATTTTTGAACATACCGGAGAGAGCGCCGCTGCCCGCCTGGGCGCCCATCAGCTGTTGCGTGAGAGCAGCTGCGTCGGGAGATCCCGCCAGTGCCTTTGTTGACTGTTCCCCGAGGAAGCCTGATAATCCTGCGGCATCCGTCTTCTGACTGCCCATCATTTTTCCGACATATGAAAGAACCATCGGGGCTGCAATCTCCAGCACCTTGCCGACTACTGCCGGGGGAAGGCCCGTCTTCTGAGCAATAGCGTTCTGGACCGGCGAGAGCTGGCTCCCGAAGAGGGTGCTCACCATGGATGAGCCCCCCGAAGTTGCTGAGCCGCTTAAAAAACCGCTCATATTGTCAAGAGGGCTCGTGCCACCTGCCTGTGCCATCATCTTCGTCAGCAGATCGGCGCCGCCGGGTTTTACCGCGGTGGTTGCCATGGAACCCATAATCAGGGGGAGGCCCATGCCAAGGGCAGACTGGACGGCATTCGCATCGCCACCAGCGGATTTACTGATCAGGGAAAGGTTGTCTCCTGTCCCTGCCTGTTTCATCAGATCTGTAATAATGTCCATGTGGCATTACAATACGCCATACTATCCTTAAATCTATTGCCGGAAGCCCAGTCCGCTGCTATGAAAACAGATGACGAAAAGCCTGTTCGTGCGGAAAAACCGTGCCCTCATTTTCCTGGTTATCCACAGACCGGGAGCTACCGGTTTGCCAGTCAACCGCCAGCCGGTGCCGGGTGTCACACCTGCGATTCGCCCCCCTTATGGAAATTCCTCTGAGGTAACAATCCGGGAGCTCATCCCGCAATCGGCAATCCTGAAATTACAATGGGGTTTCCTCAGCAGGTGTACTACCGTCCCGGGGATTTTGTATAATGCCCGGATCCCCACAACATATGGTGTTTAAAAAAACGCTGAGGGGATTTAGGACAGTCTGAACTCCGACCGTGCAGACAGATCACCCGCGGAATCTTTTATAATGACCGTGAACCTTTCCTGCGATCCCTTTGTAAAAAGATCCATTGAATCGTCAGTTGTGACATTCCACCGGTTGACTCCTGTATTATCGCCGGTGGCCCTGGCAAAATACACGACACATTTCTGTTTTTCTGTTATACAATCATTCATTGTTCTGATCTTTGCAGCAGATGGACCGGACTCTGTAATAATAACCTCGATAGTGCTTTTTGCCGGAAGACTGGTCGAACCGGTAATAGTGTATGTCTCGCTTTTTTTATGGTCGCCTGCGGGATTCATGCTGATCCACGGACCGTCCGTCACCAGCGATCCGTTGCTGAATACCGGTGGTTGTATAACCGGTTTCACAGAAGATGAACTGGCACAGCCTGAAGATCCGGTGAAAAGGATACAGAGCAGCAGTACGACACAGAATTTTCGCATCATTCTCATACACCAGGATTGTAACAGTCAGTTTTTCGATCATAAGTACATGGTGAAAAACTGCGGATGTATCCGTCAAACCATTATCCCTGAGCTCCCTTATCGACCACTACATTCAATACCCAATGAACGGGAACCTTATCCCATGCAACAAACCTCGTTCCGGAACGGGAAGATCATCCTCGGGATCATTGCCTGCCTGCTCCTTGCAGGAATGCCCGCGGCAATGGCAGCAGACGGGATAAATGCAACCTCGTCTGTTGGCGGTACGATCATCGTCATGTCCTTTCCTCAGGGGGCGGCAGTAACCCTTAATGGGGAATATCGTGGTATTGCCCCATTAACCCTCCAAAACATCACTCCGGGGAATTACGAAGTCGCTGTCAGTAAGGCCGGATACAATAACGATATGGTCCCTGTATTACTCTATGATGGCAGCACCCGGGAAATCGGTTTTACTCTTGAGCCGGTTTCAAAGACCACCGTGCCAACCGGCAGCGGGTCGATTGCGGTGGATTCCAGCCCGGGCGGTGCGGTTGTCATGCTTGACGGGAATACTGTCGGCATCACCCGGATGGACGGTTACGCGTTCAACGTGAACAATGTCCCGGCCGGCAGTCATATCGTAACCGTGGAACTTGCGGGATACCCTGTTTATACCAGTACCGTTACAGTCATCAGGAACCAGGTTGTGAAGGTCAATGCTGATTTCGAGATGCAGACTCCGACCATCCCCGGCACCCCGATTGCCACTACAGACCGCCCGGAACCGGTCCCCCTTACACCCTTGACCGCGATTGCAGCAGCCGGCCTTGCCGGCATTGCGGTGGTGTTCCGCCGTTCCTGAATTTATTTAAGCCGGTCTAACCAAAATATGGTGTTGAATTCTGATTCAATGAAGCCGGCAACCTCGCGTTCTTAAGGAGAATGCACATCCCCCCGGTACCCGGATAACCCGACGATGTGCATCTCCTGCAGGAACAGGACTCTTGAGAACGCTGCCCTGAATGGAGACTCCATAATGAAACGATCCCATCATCATATCATCTGCGTTGCCCTGTCTGTACTTATTCTATGCTTAATCCTTGTCCCGGCTGTATCTGCTGCTGCCAAAGTGACAAAAACACCGACGCCAACACCAACCGTGCCGCCCATCCTGCAGGCCTGTTCCCAGGCCCGGTATCCTGCAGCCGGATTCATTTGCGGTTTCACCGGGAATGAGTCGCCCGTTATTCCTGACGGCCCTCCTTATACGATCAAATGTTTTGACAATTCGTCCACTGAATTCAACCAGTCGGTAGTGTCCTGGAAATGGGATTTCGGGGACGGGGGTACCAGCAACGATCAGAATCCCGAGCATACGTATTCCGCAGCAAGCAGGTATGATGTCAAGCTGACCGTAACCACGTTCTGCGGATCACAATATTCAAATTCAACCATCGATTTTGTCACAACCTACTGTTCAGCACCGGAACCGGGATTTACTACTAATGTGACTGAAGGGTATGCACCTCTGACCGTCCGGGTGACCGATACTTCGCTGCGAACCCGTACAGACATAACCCGGTGGACCTACTGGTTTGACAATACCCATTCCAGTAATGAAAGAAACACGGCCTTCACCTATACTACACCGGGAACTTACACGATCAACCAGACCGTCTGGAAGGACTGTGTCCAGCTGGGGAATATTAATTACACCCCGGCCTCTCGCCAGATCAAAGTCAATCCACTGTCTGCTGATATTCCGGTCAATGAGACGGACGTTGGGCCGAAAACCACGATAACCGGTGCCGGGCCGGTTGCTACGGCCCCGGCAGGAATCGCTGTTACTTCCGACCCCCTCCTTGCAACAAGCCCGACGCAGGAATCGGCCTACATGACCAGTACCGGTATACTTTCCGTGACCTCGGAACCCTCCGGGGCAAAGGTATTTGTGGACGATATCCTGCGGGGGACAAGCCCGGCCGACATCCCTGACCTGTCCCCGGGTGCCCATACGCTCCGTTTCGAACGCGAAGGCTACGAGAACATGACCATGGCATTCTCTATCAGCGGGGGACAGACCACAACATTGTCGACCAGCCTCATGCCTGTACCGGGCGGAATTGCTCTCCTGCCGGTCATTATTCTCTCGCTCATCATGCTAAGCGTTCTTGTTGGTGGGATATACCTGTACCTGAAACAGAGATTTGAGAACGCCGAAGATTAAGATAATCCCTTTTTTTGGTGATTTATATCTGGATAAAAACAGCCGGACTTATTCAGGAACGCATCCCGATTCAGTGATGATTCAGAATCGCCTGGATCCGGTCCACGGTGTCCCGCGTGCACTTTCACTCCGCGCCAGCCGTACCTTCATGGCCCCATTGCTGCCATGGTTGTACGGTGAAACGTATGCGAAAGATGGAACTGGACCCCCTTATCCTCCGGTGGAAGAAGACCACGCGCGCCCTGAAGATCCACGAGCAGCATTACGGGAAGTATATCACGGACATCCTCGAACGGCGCACGGACGCGGAACTGGCGCTTTTTAAGGATCCGGTGGAAGCAGCTGTGTTTTTCTGTCTGGTGGATGTTGTAATGCGGACCCCTGACAGAAATTCGCCCCGACTCTCATCCACACTCCCGCTCACCCGCCAGCAGCCCATTATTGCGGACATGCCGTTATAGGAGCATTGTAAAGACTGTTGTGCTTCGGGGTTCACTGCTTCAGGAGGTATGTGATGACAAGGAATGCAAACCCCATGATGCAGATGAGGAAAAAACTGAAGTAGGGCAGGTACCGGAAATATTCGAAGCCTGCGATCAGCAGCAGGTAGAAACCTGCCAGCAGGACGATGGTTATCACGACCCGGGCAGGGGTGATCTTCCGGAACAGATGTTTCCATGCCACAGGAGTTATTCCGGGCGGGGGAATCCATAAAACTTTGCTGTCGTGGCAGTCATCGGATCACGATGTTCATGGGGAGCTGGCGGTTTATGGCCGGAATGTGGCAGGTCGTACCGTTGCAGAGACGATGATGGATATATTCTGAGGAATAGTCAGAGTAACTCGGTTCTTTTATGCTGCAAGCGGCCCCTCCGGTTGAGATAAAAGGCGAATTTCTCGATCAGGAATACCTTACGGGCTCTCTGGTTCTCGAATCCAACCGCTACAGGAGCAAAAAGTGAACGAAACCTGCTATTTCACTGGATTCAACATGATCTAGTTGTATTACCTCTATATAAGATGGAATGCAAATATTTTACCGACTATGGCCGTCAAGAAGATCCTGATTGTAGATGACCAAGAAGATATTCTTGACCTGTTTTCCATGGTCCTCGGATCCCACGGATATTCCGTAACTACTGCCATGACCGCCCGGGATGCACTGGTAAATGTCCGGACCGGCTATCACAATCTGGCCCTGCTTGATATCGGACTCCCGGATATGCAGGGAACGGATCTCCTGGAGAAGATGCGGGTATCAAATCCCGATATGATCATCATCATGGTTACCGGGAATCCGGAACTTGAGACCGCTATCAATGCCATCAATCATGGAGCAGACGGGTATATCGTGAAACCTGTCAGTAACAATGATCTCGTTGCCATCATTGATAAAAAACTCAAATCCCAGGAAGAGTCCCGACAACTCACGGACGAAAAAGTATCTGAATGGCTCGAAAACAGGTTGTCCCGGCTGGACCTTGAAAATCCCGGCACCAGCACCTGAATGAAGGCACCTGAAAAAAAATACCCTGCCGTCCATGAAGCCCTTCTCAAAAGACCGAGTCCTGTCTCTCCTCTTAAAAGAAGATCTTGACAGCATTGCTATTCTCGAAGCAGATGAGGTAACCCTTGATAATATCATCTTCTCCCTTCAGAAATACAAGTTTGATGTTGATGACCATTTTTTCCTTACCCTTGCTGACGAACTTGATCTCCCGTACCTCGGACCTGAACAGCTCCGGGAGCAGAGTTATCGTGCCCCCGGTCTTCCCTACGGGATCATCAGGGACCAGCTAATCTTCTTGCTGAACATCACGCCCGAATCCGTGGAGATCGCAACAGCCAACCCGTTTAACCGGCGCCTCATCCAGCGGCTTGAGATCATGTTCAAGCGCAAGGTCTCTCTCCACATTGCCTCGATCCGTGCCATCGAGGCCGCAAACAACAGCGGCTACCGGGAGATCCATAAGTACCGTGCACTCAAGGGGCTGTTCGACCGGAACCCGGACGAGAGTGCCTACCGGGTGCTCTACCCGTGGCAGAGAAATACACTCCTCATCCTTTTTTTCCTGGTCTATGGTCTTTTCCTTGTTGATGGGGCGTTTGCACTGGTTCTCGTATTTTCGGCAATGAATATCTTCTACGCCATTTTCAATCCGGTAAAATTCTACATCTCCCTGCGGGGATTTTCAGGAAGTCAGAATGAGTTTGCTGTGAGCGATGACGAGATTGCAGCCCTTGATGAGAGTACTCTGCCGGTCTACACCCTCTTTATTCCCCTGTATAAGGAAGCCCGTATCCTCCCGAATATCTTAAAAAATATCAACAAGCTCGATTACCCCAAAGACAAGCTCGATGTCAAGATCCTGCTTGAGGAAGTGGATACCGAGACGATTGCAGAAGCAGAACGGCTGGGACTGTTTGGTAACCCCCGGGCGATTATCGACCCGATGACCATGGAAGAGTACCGTAAATTCCTCAGGATCTTCGACCCGGTCCTTATCCCGGATTCGGATATCAGAACCAAGCCCCGGGCCTGTAACCAGGGACTTTACCGTGCAAAAGGGGAATTCTGCGTAATTTTTGATGCCGAGGATGACCCGGATCCGGACCAGCTCAAGCGGGCGGTTATACTCTATAACCGCATCGGTGACGATTATGCCTGCATCCAGGCCCGGCTGAACTACTATAACCCCCACGACAACATCCTCACTCACTGGTTTACTATTGAATACTCGTACTGGTTCGATTATTACCTGCAGGGCCTCGACTATGTCGGGTGCCCGATACCTCTTGGCGGGACAAGCAACCATTTCAGGACAAAACAGCTCATCATGATCGGTGGCTGGGACCCCTACAACGTCACCGAGGATGCAGATCTCGGTATCCGGATTGCCCGCCGGAAATTAAAGGTCGGGATGATGGAGTCGTATACCTATGAGGAGGCAAACGGCCATGTCTGGAACTGGATCCGCCAGCGCTCGCGGTGGAACAAGGGATATATCCAGACGTATTTCGTGCACATGCGAAAACCCAAAAAAATGCTTGAGGACCTTGGATGGAAGCAGTTCCTTCTCTTCCAGATTAGTTTCGGGGGGAATGTGCTGTTACCCCTCTTAAACCCCCTGCTGTGGCTCATTACCCTCTTAACCCTTACCCTCCCCGAACTCCTACACTTCAGGGTCTGGATCCTGATTGCTGTCTTAAGTATAACGAATCTGTTCATCAGTAACTGGGTCTACGTCGGGCTTCATCTCGATGCATGCATCAAGGAAAAGGATTACCGGGAAATACCCTATGTCCTCCTTTTCCCGTTCTACTGGGTCCTGATCAGCATCGGCGCATGGAAAGGGCTCCTGCAGTTACTGACCGATCCGTTCTACTGGGAGAAGACTATCCATGGCATATCCAAGGGTTTCAGGACCGCAGCTACCGTTCCCCATGGTGCGCAGCCCGGCGTGGTACAGGAACAGAAACCCGGATAACGATTTGGTGAGATTATGTTCAAGAAAATCCGTACAATAACCGCAGAATCGTGCAGGTCATTCGTGGCAGCCCTGGCGGATCACTATACGCTCCTCCTTATGCTGGTCACTGCTGCCGGGCTCTTCCTCCGTCTGTATGGTCTCGGGAATGCCTCGATCTCCATGGATGAGGCAGTCGATATTTTCCTGTCCGGCCTCTCCATATCCGATATATGGGCCTATATTGCCCATGGGTTCATCTTCCATCCGCCGCTCTTCTACTGGGTCCAGCATATTGTCCTCCTCGTAGGGACCGGCGAGTTTATCGTACGCCTCCCATCGGCACTCTACGGTGCCCTGACGATCCCTGTGGTATACCTGCTGGGTAAGGAATTCCACAGCCGGGATATCGGGATCCTGTCTGCCGGCCTGCTTGCACTATCCCCGTTCCACATCTTTTACTCGCAGGATGCACGCCCGTATGCGATGATGCTTCTCTTCTGTGCCATTGCTTCCGTGTATTTTATGGAGGCGATCAGGACCGACAGCGGCAATGCATGGGCCCTGTTCGGGATCTTCTCCGGGTTATCCGCGTGGACGGTCTTTTATGCCGCAGTCCTGACATTCTCGCTCATGCTCTTTGTCGTGATCGACCGGCGCAGGAGGATCCTGCGGGGGTTCGATGAGAACCGGGCACTGTATGTCGGTGGGATCTTTTATCTTATCGTGATCATGCCGCTTGCAGGGATGATCCGCGATCTCTTCGTGCTCCGGGAAGTATCTGATGTGACCTGGGGTCTCAAGGGTCTTGACGTGGTAACGGAGTCCTTTAAGGATTTTTATTCGCACAACGAACTGCTGATGGCAGTCGCAATTATCATGCTCATCATCGGGATTGCCGGGCTGTACCAGTACGACCGGAGGAAATGCGCCCTGTTGGCAACCATGATCTTCATGCCGCTGGCAGTGAGTATCCTTGTCTCATACAAACTTGCGATAGAGCCCCGGTATGCCCTCATCATCCTGCCTGCTCTCGTTGTGGGAATGGCAATGACCTGCGCTGTTGCTGACCATCTTGTCCGGCAGCAGAAGATCCTTTCCCGTATGGGAATCCTGGTTCTCTTCCTGTTGTTCATAACCGCCCTCAGTATCCCCCCGGTTCATGATCTCTACACTTCAACGGTAAAATTCAACCAGGATTGGCGGAACATGTCGGTGACCGTGTCTGCACTGACCGGGCCGGGCGATGTGGTTATCATACTGCCCGATTACATGGCCAGGCCGTTTGATTATTATTATTCTGCCGAACGGGAGGGCACGACAGAATTTGCCGTTACCTCAATCGCCCAGCTCGAAAAAGCTTACCGGATAAAAGGATCGCACCGGATGGTTATTGTTGAGGATGCCGATCACCAGGCCCCCCCCATGCAGTGGGTGCTTGCGCGGGCTGATCTCTGCTTCAGTGAAGGCGAGGTGTCGGTGTACTGTATCCGGTGATCCGGCAGTCATCGGTGAAATTTTCTGATGGCAGTACAGAAAAAAGCCGGTGCGTCTCTTACGGGAAGGAGAAAACCGCTGCTGGTGCAACAGCAGCAGGTCTGGTACATCAGCCGGTGATACTATTGCCCTCCGGCGGGAGGCCGGCAGGGTTCCACGGGGATAATACCGGCAAAAACCCAGGGCTCCCCGGGCACCTTCATCCTATCGAGATAACTGTGATGCATCCTTTTAATAGTTGCAGTGCCAGACTTCCGGGGATATCATGTACGTGAAGATCGAGCGGGGTTCGTGCGTCAGCTGCGGGGCGTGCTGGAACACCATCCCGGAGATCTTTGACCAGAACCCGTGCGATGAATATGCGGAGCTGGTGGATGCGTTCAGGTTCTGCGGCAGCCGGGCCGAGGGTGAGGTGCCGGAAGAGCTTGCGGCATGTGCCCGGGAAGCGGCGGTGTTGTGCCCGGTGGAGTGCATAATCGTTGAGGAAGAGTGACGAACGAGAACCGGTTTAACAAATGATCAAATAGTAAAAATAGTGGTGTTCAGTGAGGGCTCCCCGCTTCAGGACTCTTCGGTATGAGAGCGTGGGTCACCCTCCTGTATATTGTGAGAATCAACCCGGTGTCGGTATTTCATCGGACTTGCTTTTCTCAATTCAGGAAAATTCGATACACATAACCGCGAATGTTTGTAAAAATCAATCAGCCTGTTCCCCGGATGCTGGTACAGGGAAAAGATCAGTGCCCTTTATTCCCGTACACCTTCTCTGGATCGAAAACCTTCGTCCCGATAACCGTGCCGTCAAGCGTACGGTAGAAACAGGTGGTATACCCCGTGTGGCACGCAGCACCGGTCTGCTCGACTTCATAGATCAGGCAGTCCTCGTCGCAGTCGGCAAGGACCCGCACGATCTTCTGGAAATGACCGCTCTCCTCGCCTTTCTTCCAGAGTTTCTTCCTGCTCCGGCTGTAGTAGTGGGCAAACCCGGTCTCCTGCGTGAGCCGGACTGCTTCCTCGTTAGCATACGCCATCATGAGCACGTCCTTTGACTGTGCGTCCTGCACAATCACCGGTATAAGCCCATCTGCAAATTTCAGGTTCAGCATCGTATTACCCCCCGGTAATCATGGTCATTACCGCAAGCAGGAAGTCCCCAAAGATGATGGCCGTGACAAAGCCGGCCATGATCGGGATGATGAATGGGACTGCGTAGGAGATCCAGACCGTTCCCGCTTTCCGGTAGATTGTGAGTTCCTTTTTGAATTTTTCCGGCTGCTCCCGGAGGTCTTTGGTATAAACCCGGCCCACCCCGGTGTACATCCGGTGGATCGCGTCCCAGAACCCGATGAATTTCCTCTCAACCGCACCGTTCTTCTCCCCAAAGTCCTCCATGACAAAACCCCACTCTTTCTGGATCTCGTCGCCCCTGACCGGGAAGCCGAAGAACATGTACATCAGCGGTGCCCGGTTGCCGCGGACGAGATTGATGACAAAGATTGCAATGGGTGCCGCGAGGTTCAGCAGCAGGGCGTTGATCAGGGCCGAGAATGCAAGAAATCCCAGCGGGGGGATACCGAGGATTGGGGTGAACGGGAACGTGGGGACACAGAATGCAATGAAGATAAGCGCCCAGGCATCTGCGCCCCCGAACAGGTGCATTCTGCCAAAGGTATAGAAAACCCCGGCGAATACCGCCGGCATCAGCACGAAGAGACCTTCGTTCAGGGTCCATGCCCTGCCGGATATCAGGGTGATGGACGAGATCGCATAGATGAGAATGATCAGGATGAAATACCAGCGGCCGATCGCATCTGTCACGGACGGACCCTTCCGCAGGGGGGTCTCTGGCTCATCGAACTTCCCGGTGTATTCCATCCAGGTCACATACAGAAAGATGGCGGCAAATACAGCATACCCGAAAACGAGCTGCATATTGACGGATGGGGCAAGCAGGAACCAGGACACGGCCGGGAGGAGAAGAACGAACGCAAGGTAATAAAAGATCGAACCTTTCCGGTAATAATACGTAAGACCGGGCGAGTCCGTTCTGCCACGGTTGTCGAGATAGTCCGCGTACAGGAAACTGGCAACAAGGGAAATGTACCCCACGATGAGACCTGCATTGCCGCTTGTCTGCCAGAGCATCGCTCCCGTGCAGCAGATCCCCACTGCAAGCATCGGGAGCCAGTAGATGAACGGGACCCGGCGGTCCCGGATGTCGAGATACGAGGCATAGAGCAGGGTGATGAGGACAGCGATCGCCGAGATCACCATCGGGTAGAACGTTTCCATAATCCTGTAAACCTTTTTTTTGTAAGCACTTATGCATGGCGGCTCTTCTTAAAGAGCCGACAGGAGAGGACAGCGAAAAATCCTGACGGATTCTTCCTGTCTTTGGGGTTCTTCTTCCAGAACTTTCAGTTTTCTCTGGCTGGAATGCCTGCTCGCGAAAAAATTCGCAAATATATAATACCGTGGTCGCCAATATTCCAGCTGACACAGTGTGGAACCTGGGCCGGTTCCCGATTCATAGGCCAGCATATGCGCATGAGATGATAGATCTATGAAAATTCAGGAACTCATAGGAACGCTCCTTGCAGGCTCAACCCGGGTTGGCACCTACTCGCTGCCAGAAATGATCAAGTATGCCCAGTCAAAGAGTACGACCGGTATTGCGGTCTCGAAGAACGGGGACCGCGAGTTTGATCTTGCCCTTGTAGACGGTGAACCCGAAGGGGCCATCCTCATCGAGGAAAAAGGGACATTGTATGGCGACAAGGCGGTCATGCTCCTTGCCGGTATGGAGACATTTGAACTCTACGAAGTGAAGCAGGACCTTGTGGAAGCAGTTGCCATGGGGTGCCGGATTATGGAAAAAGGCCATATCTGCAAGAGCAGCATGGACATTATCCCGGAGATCGGGAGAAAAAGCGATGGTCTTGGCGTCCTTTCTATTGCAGTCCAGCGGAATGGTGAACCCCAGAATGGTGTGCGGGTCTCCATCAGGAAGGACGGGCAGATGATCTGCAATGACATCACCACCCAGAACGGCACGGTTGGTTTCAAACTCCTGTACGGCAAGTATGACACTATTGTCCAGGACCGGGCGATGATGATCTCCACCTTCCACATCATATTTGACGTGGGTCATTCGAAGATTACTCTTGAGATCTAATCAGAAAACCTCTCGTTTTTTCCATTCTGGGAATGCCCTTCAAAAAAAAATATAAAATACGAAATCCTTTAATTGGAGAATGACAGATCAAACATTTATGAAGATCGGACGTGAGGACTTCGAGGCGCTCATCAAGGGTGACAAGACCATCGCCCCCTATATCGAGCTTGACCCGCTCGCCGGTGCCTATTCTGTTTTTGGGGTCAAAACTGCCAGTAACCCGAACTATCTCATAAAAGCCATTTACGAGATGTACGAGGCGAACCTCAACAAGAAGCTCGCCGTGAAAGCAGTGCGTAAACTCTTCCGTTCGGTTGGCGCAGGATCTGTCGGGCTCAATAACCTGTTAAAAAAGCTCGGCATGGACTTGAAACCTGAAGAGTTCCTGATGCTGGTCTTCAAGCTCCAGCACCAGCAGGGATGGGGGGCCCCGTTTGAGCTCGTCTCGGCCAGTGAAAAGCGGATCGTCATCAGGACCAAGCATACCTTCGAATCCCAGGTGCTCAAGGACTGGAACATGCCTGTCTGCGGTATCCACCAGGGTTGGATCGAAGGAGTCCTCACGTCAGTGACCGGCAAGACCTGGTTCTGTCTTGAGAAGAACTGTCATGCGAAAGGCGACGAGTACTGCGAGTTCGTTGCCGACCGGGTCCCTGCGAGCTGGAAGTACAGGGCGGAGGCCGTGGTCAAGGGTGAATCTGCCATCACTGAGTTCATCGAGCACAAACCCCTTGAGGGCAAAATCTCCCTCATGGATGAACCGGTTGTCATGATGCCCCGGTTCATCTTCACGTCCATGACCAATTCACTGAAAAAGACCATGGGAGAGGCGCCGGCAAGCGGGGTCAACTACCGTGCCTACATGGACCTGGGAAAGGAGAATGTGGAGCACTACAAGAAGATGAGTGTCTCGTTTGACCTATCCAGGACCAAACTTGATCAGGATCTCACCCTGCTGCACAGCCGTTTCACCGCGTACGGGGCTCCTTCAGTTTCCGGAGGCAAGATTGCTTATGGCAGCCATATCGTCAACGATAACTTCGAGGTTGTTGATTCCATTGAAAAGGAAGTGGGCAGCAAGGCCACCGTCTTCCAGAAAATCGGTGATAAGGCAATCCGTGTATCTACCAACGTAATTGGCGCTGACGGCAAGCGGGCTGTCGGGACCGAGATTTCAAGTATTGTCTACGATGCCGTGATCAAAAAAGGGCAGACCTATTACGGCACTGCAGATGTGGTTGGTAAAAAGATGGTCGTGGCGTATGAGCCAATCAAGAACTCCGCAGGAGAGATTATCGGTATCCTTTTTGTCGGAATTCCTGAAGACATTGTCTACGGACCGTTAATGGAAGAGAAACTTAAAAAGATCAACCCCAAGACCATCTGCGACATGGCGTTTGCCTTCTACTCCCAGATGGGCTGGTTCAATTTCGTCAAGGAAGACTGGGACGAGGCATCAAAGACCAAGACCATCACGCTTTCCCATACGGTCGAGTCCGAATCCTTCGGGAACATCGGCAAGAACGTCTGTTACTGCACCGCCGGCCTGCTCGCCGGGATCATCGAAGGCTCCTTTGGCACCAAGGTCCAGGCAAAAGAGATCCAATGCAAGTCCAAGGGTGACGAGCACTGTGTCTTCACGATCACGAATAAAGAATAATTTGGTTATAAATACTTTTTTAGCATAGTCGTGTTAAGTATACACTGTTACAATACGGAGACGCATGGCGCCGATACCCCGCATCCTGATCGTGGAAGATGACGAGATCATCGCAAACCTCATTTCCGTCATGCTTGAGAAGAAAGGGTACAGTATCGTCGGGAAGGTTGCATCCGGTGAGGAATCGATCATCAGGGCGGCAGAACTGGAACCTGACCTGATCTTAATGGACATCAACCTTGCCGGGATTATGGATGGCGTCACGGCAGCTACGTTTATCTTCCAGCTCTTCCAGTACCCGATCGTCTTTTTAACGGCACTCTGCGATGACCAGCTGCTTGATCGTGCCAAGAATGCACAGCCTCTCGGGTACGTTATAAAACCGTTCACCGACCGCGACCTGTCGTCCAATGTCGAGCTTGCGCTGTACAACCATTCCATGCGCAAAAAGTACCTGGAAATGTACCCGGTGGGCGAACCCAAGAAGATCATCGCAGCGCTCGATCCCATCCTTGTCACGGACCCCCGGGGCAAGATCTTCTTTTACAATCCCTATGCCCTCCGTTTCCTTGAACTGCCCGAGGAACAGGTCCTGATGCATTACTGGCGCGAGGTCATGATGCTCGTCAACGCCCAGACCAATGAGGAGATCGCAGATCCGATACCGGAGGTGGTCAAGCAGATGCTGGTCGTGACGCATGAATTCAATACCATGGTCGTGACGAAGTCCGGCAAGGGCCGGAAAGCGGGCGTTGTCCTCCGCCCGGTCAAGGACGACCAGCACGAGCTTATCGGGGTATTCATCCATATCCGGGAAAAAACCCTTGACCAGCTTAAGATGGCAAAGAAATCTTAAGATATTTTCCTGCGGCCTGGCATGCAGGACATTCCGGGAAGATAAAAAAAGCCTCTTCGTCATTTCAAGTGGGTAAATTGAATTCGAGCTTCCCGCACCTGAGATAGATCATGGCAATGAAATTGTCCGTGTTCCTGTATCCTCTTGCAGTACGTTTCAACGATTGAATGGTCCCAT
>JBAZHD010000078.1:0-17329 GCA_041652515.1 Methanoregula sp. | reverse complement strand
CCTAGCGTGACACGCCAAGGGCGTCTTCGTCCCAACAGGAAACTCTGGAAAACAGCGAGGTGATGTGAGCGGAACGGGCGATCAGCCCGTGGAGACGAACATGACCGCCCGATCTCCTACCAACCGGATACGATGGTTCCTGCCCTCGGTGTGGTGGGCGGGACCCCAGGGTGGGCGGTCCGGAGGATTATTTCTGTTTCTCACGAAAGCGTACGAACGGGACTCCTTGAATTGTGGGGGCAGTGAACCCACAATATTGGATTGGTGACCGTGCCCCGTCCGTTACATGCCCGTTACGTAAACTACTTCATCGTAATAAAGAGAGAATGGAATAATCCCGCAATCAGCCCTTTTTTTCTTATAAATTCTTAATAAGACCTCTAATTACACCACGATATGTTTCTCTATCAATCCCTAAATGACGAGCAGCATTTTTTGAGACTTCATCAGTAATCGCATCGAAACCTGCTCTGCATTCTTGCGGGTATAGACGATGAATCTCTCCCAGGATTTCCTTATAAGATATTGACGAATGCCAGAGAATCGCATAGATATCACAAGCATCCTTTGTCAGTTTGTCGTCCTTTGTTCGATTTTGGATCGATACGAGTTTCGTTGCGAGCAGCATAACCGGAGGCGGTATTACTAATTCAACTCCGTCCAGAATGACTGCAACACCAGTACTTTCGTTGAATACTCTCCTGATTACGGGTTCATCCAGGACATTAAAGCCAAAAACATCTTTTTGTTTCGGATGAATATTGTCAACCATCACATCGATGTATAAATAAAATAAGTCGTACATTCCTATTTTTTGCGCGACTTCTTTTGTAATTACTTCCCCGGTATCTCTTTTTATTATCTTACAATAGCGAAAAGAACCGTCGGGCGAATAACCAATGCTTTGAATAACGGCAAGTGCCTGAGAGAATGTGCAGGTCCTTAAATCAGATTCGCTGCAGTCAGGATCAACCTGAAAACATACGTCAATATCTCGTGATCCTAAATATTGAGATCCGTGTTCATTTGTGAATGATTCATTCACTGTTACATAAACACCCCATCCACCAATGAGTACAAAAGGCTCCGGGAGTTGGGCTACTATCTCCTTTAGTGCAGTGAGAGCTGATTCATATTCAGTTCTATCGTATAATTGTTCAGGCATTATAAATCATTTTCATGAGACGTTCCCCTGCCTCCCCGCATTCCGCACCCTCTCTGATTAAATCTACAATAAGCTGTTGAATTGACACTACCGGCCAATCTTCAACCATATGTTTCTCAAAAAAAACATGGTGATCGGAACAATAAATTCTTACATTCCCTTTTCCCAAATACCCTGATTTCAATAGATATTTATCCCATTTTTCGAACTCATAGTCCTTGATGTACAATTCATAATATCTCGGGAACAAATATCCCCCGATAAGATTTTCTGCAAAATACCCGGTAAATGCATAATCCAGTTTGGCATTCTTTAAAATGTCTTTGGGATTTTGGATATTGTATTCTCTGAGGTAATTTGGACCACGGTGATTAGCCCAATAGTTGAATAATTTTTTAACCTCTACAATCTGGCGATCTTTTAAAATGCCTTCTCGTTCTAAATCACCTAAAATGGTATGAACGTAAGGATAACTTACCTCTGCTAATTTTGCGATTTTATATCCAGATGGTTTTTGTATTTTATTGCTCAGTAAAACTCTGTAAATTCGCTCTTGCTTACTTCCAAAATATTGAAATATATTTTTTTCAATCATTTCTTCTTCTTCTCTTACAATGTATATCGTAATTTTCAATTCTACTTAAATTTAACCTATATGTCGCAATTTTCCATTTTACTTAAAGCTAACCTATATATCGCAATTTTCAATTCTACTTAATTTTAACCTATATGCTGGCTGGAGCCCGGGTCGGCTGGCAACCGGCATCACGCTGCCCGAACTCCTCACCCGGTCGCCCCGGTGTCCTCACGGCCACGGCACGGTCCCGCGAAGGCGCTCGCAGGGTCTCGCCCGGGTCTCACCGCGGCCCCGGACCGGACCGCCGCTCAGCGGCGTCCAAATTCTTAAACGTTCGAACGGATAACTAAATCATACTGAGGATTTTTCTTGACGCCCAGAATAGTACCGAAAAATAGAATAAAATCGATAATCCCTGGGCTATCAAAATTAGAAAAAGACATTGATTTAGCACCATTGTTTCCCTTGGCACGTCGGGAAGGCAATAGCAAAAAACCCGTTTATCAGATGCATAAATGGTGGGCAAGAAGGTTAGGAGTCAATTTCCGATTTTTCCTCCTGAATGCTACATCGCAGAGCAGGACACGCAATAAAACAATCTGGAGTAAGTTTTTTGATCCCGATCTGAAACTTGACCTTACGGTCTTGGATCCGTTCATGGGTGGAGGGACTTCAATCGTTGAAGCTACGAAACTCGGAGCGCGAACCATCGGCGTTGATCTGGATCCTTTGGCTTGGTTTATCGTAAATAAACAGATTTGTGAATTTGATGAGGCTTCCTTTATTGCCGAATGGAAGGTTATTCAGAACGACATCGGAGATAAAATTTCAAGCTATTACAAAACTAACGTAAACGGGAAAACGGCAGATGTAATTCATTTTTTTTGGGTGGAATTGATTCCGTGTCAATCCTGTGGTTGTGAATTCGAAGGACATATCCATTATTTGCTACACTCAAGAAAAAGTGAGAAGTCGGTAAATCCCCGACGCGTCGGCTTCTGTCAAAAATGTCACGAGCCGCATACACTTCAGAATGGTGAGAAGTTCATCAATTGCAAATGTGGAGAGCAAACCGAAGTAGAAAAAGGAAACCTTCACCTCGGGAAATATCGTTGCCCACACTGTAATCACGAGGGTTTTGTCAAAAATGTGCCTGTAGATAAATTGCCACTTCAACACCGGCTTTTTGCGATCGAATATATCGATCCGGATACGGGGAAACGGGCTTACAAACGAGTGGATGACAACGACGAATTTAATTTTGCGAAAGCGTGCCGAGATCTGAATCAGCTATGGGCCGAATTGCCGATCCCAGATCAATACATCCCACTCGAAGGGAGAACGGATCCCCGACCGGTGAGTTTTGGCTATAAAAAATACTGTGAACTGTTTAATGACAGGCAACTGCTGTGTCTTGCCTTGATTCTTAAACGAATTTTAGACGTGAAGAATGTAAAGCATAAGGAATTATTGCTCCTGGCATTTTCCGATTCCCTTGCATGCAATAATAAATTCTGTAGTTATGCTTTCGGATATCAGAAACTTACTCCGCTTTTCGGCCTTCATGCATTCAGGAGAATTTCCCGGCCCGTTGAGGGAAATGTCTGGGGAACATCCCTTGGCCGGGGAAGCTTCTCTTCAAGTGTTGAAAAAGTTTTGAGAGGTAAGAGATATTCAGCCAAGCCCTTTGAATATCGCTATACGGATCAGGATAGGGAACATGTTGAGGCAACCCTTTCCGCAAACGCATCAATCGTTGACGACGTAAAAAATCTCAGCACATCATCCGGACAATCTTCTTTTTTGACAATTGCAGATTCACGAGATCTCCTTTGGCTTCCGGAGAAATCGGTTGACCTCGTTTTGACAGATCCACCCTATTACGATAATCTTGCGTATTCGGAGATGGCCGATTTCTACTTTGTTTGGTTAAAAAATCATGTTGATTGGATTAATACCCGATCCAATGAGCATGCGCCAATGAAGAATTCTCTTTTGGTACGGAGTGACGACGAGGAGGAACATTCTCGCTATACAGAAGGACTATCGCATGCATTTTCAGGATGTCGAAAGGCGATTAAAGACGAAGGCATCATGATTTTCACCTATCATCACACCAATCAGAAAGCCTGGGAATCTGTTACGATGGCGCTGCGGGCTTCAGATTTCGAGGTGACAAATTGTTTCCCGGTTTTAGCTGAGGGTAAGAGTGGTTTCCACAGCAACCATGGGAATCTTAAATGGGATGTTGTCTTTGTATGCAGACCTGGACTTGACAAAAACGCCCCGAAATTTTCTATCAAACATGGAAAGAGATGGATCTCGTCCCGCATAGCTAAATGGACCGATGAATCACACCAAAAGGATAAAAATTTCCGGGATATTGATAAAAGAAGTCTGGTTTTCGGATTGATCGCTTCGTATCTTACTCGATGTAAGATCACGGACGATAAAGTACGTGATGTCTTTAAGCATTTTGAAGAAGAATTTTCATTAAAACAGCATGGACATGTTCAAATGACGCTGGTTGATTGAAATGGCTATTAAAAATCCTCAGGCGGATCTGATCTCTGACTATTTGAAAGAGCATAAAAATATTGCATATACCAACAGGCAAGAACCTTATGAGATTGCCGGAAAACGAGTTAATTTGGATGTAATTCGTTTACCAATTAATCTTCTTTATTACAATATTGGGAATGGGAGATTTGCGGCCGAGCTTCACGAATTCGAAGCGAGTGAGGGGCGCCATCTTGAACCAGAAAAACCAAAAGATGCCTTAAAAATTGAAGAACTCTTATTGAAAGATAAAACAAAAACTGAAAGAACAGAATGGCTCAAAAATGATATCGTTCGGGTTGGTCAGCTCTATCCGGCGACGATTACCCATAACGGATATATTATTAATGGAAATCGGAGAGCGGCGATTTTAAATCAGTTGTTTAAAGAAAAGGGTGACTCACAATTTTCATTTTTGGAAGCCGTTAGATTACCTCCTGACGTATCTTCAAAAGATCTTTGGAGATTCGAGGCTGGTTTTCAGTTAGCGGTTGAATTAAAAGCCGATTATGGGCCAGTGAACGAGCTTCTTAAAATAAAAGAAGGAAAAGAATGTGGCCTTCAATTGCAGGAAATCGCTTTAATTTTGGGCGGAGATAATACAATCGATAAAGTAAAACAGAAATTGAGAGTTCTAACGTTAGTAGAAGATTATCTGAGATATTTTGGTCAGGATAGTCGGTATTCTACAGTTGAACGACGTGTAGAGCACTTTATAAATTTAGATAATATTATGCACCGGGCGCAGTGGAAAAATCTTACAACACAGGATCAAGAAAATCTCGTATTACATGCTGCCTACCACCTGATACATGACGCTGATGTTGCTCATCTTCAGATTCGACAGTTCGCCCATTTCGTCAAAGACCCACAAACGGCTGTAGAATTCGCTAAGGAAGTGTTGATAGCCTGCGGGGCACTTGAAGCGGATCAACAGAAAACGGAGAAAGAATCACCTGTTGATAAGAAAAACGAACCGATCACACTTGAACCATCAGAGGACGAACTAAGAAAATTAGAAGAGAAATTAATTTCCCCCCCACCAGAATCCACGGAAAAAACCCAAAAAACTGAAAGTTCAAATGATCGCGATCCATTTGAAACTCCAACAAAAATAACGACGACAACTTCAAAGAGCAAAGAAAAACTGAAGGAGAAATTAAAAGATATTCTTGAAACAACTCAAGAAAAAGTAACATTAAATCAACAAAAAAATAAGCCAAATCAAATTTTTAAGCGGATAGAATCGAATTTGACAGCTCTTGATGAAATTCCAACCAGCCAGTTAAAAACACATAAAACCGAATTCCGTCATATTGAAGAACTTTTCAATAGATTAGCAAAAAAATTTAGGTAATTCCTGTGTTCGAAATAGACTATGACCCCGATTCGGACCAAATTTTTATTCAAGGGGCTTCTGCGGCGAAACTTCTGAAAGGCGGGTCTGGGACGACACTTTCAGTAATATTACATTTTCAACCGGATGGTCCTGACCGACTATTTGCTTTTTCTGAAAACCGCCCTGGAACGAAAATTGCAGAGGTTATTAGATTATTCGAGAATTACAGAATAACAAATCAATTATCCAGCACCGCAAAACAAGCACTTGAAGGGTACGTCAAATATTTACGCGCTTTTAAGTCCTCTTCGATCAAAGGTCGAGAAATTCACAAACTCCCCCCCACAGAAATTGAACTTCCATACTCATTTAAAAGAAAACTAAAAAATTTTCAAATTCCCTCAGTGCATCATCTTGTTGAAGTCACACATTCCGCAAATTTTTCTGTTCCAGGTAGTGGTAAAACCACAATGGTCCTTGCAGGATATTCCATCCTAAAAGAACGAAAAGAAGTTACTAAGATAATTGTGATTTGCCCTCGTTCAGCTTTTGAACCCTGGACCGAAGAATATTTTGAGTGTTTCGGCATTGAACCTGAGTTTTTGCGACTTGCTGGAACACCACAAGAACGCAAAAAATTATTGGCGGAATCTGAATCGATTGAGATGTTTTTATGCACTTATCAGATGCTGTCAAATGAAAAAGAGGCAATCGCGAAAATCCTTAGGAAATATCCAAGTTTATTAATTCTGGATGAATCTCACCATATTAAAAAAGGCCCTGGAGGTGTGTGGTATGATGCCGTCGATGAGATTTCACCGCTCGCACGAAAAAGAGTCATTTTAACCGGTACTCCAGCCCCCAATCAACTCGACGACATTGTATCACAATTTGAGATCCTGTGGCCTGTTTTAAACCCGGCCAAGAAAGCAATTGATTTGTACGGATCCAATGAAAAGATCGAAGATTTTCGAGACTCGCTTAATCCGTACTATACCCGTGTTCGAAAAGATCAACTCGGTCTTCCGCCCCGTCAAATTGTAAAAATCCAAGTTCGATTGGGTGAAGTACAACAACGAATTTATGATGTTTTGTGTCGGCGGATTCTTTCGCAGTCATTGTTGAAAATCGAAGAAAGAAGTTTGATTAGTGATCTTCGGAAGGCCCTTATGGTTAGACTCCTTCAGGCCGCTTCAAATCCAACCCTACTCTCCGAATATTCAGATGAATTCAAAATTCCACCACTATCACCATCCGGTGTTGATCTCGAACAGTTAATCCAAAATTATTCGGCTTATGAGATTCCTAAAAAACTTACCGTAGCCACGGGAATTGCTAAAAAATTAAGTGAAGAGGGGAAAAAATCCATTATTTGGACATCATTCGTTCATAATGCTGAAACAATTCATAAGTTGGTCAAAAAGTCCGGAATTGAATGTGTACTCGTAACAGGAAGTACCGTGAAAGACGAAACGGTAGAGAATAATAGAGATTCACTCTTGCATCAATTCAAAACTGATCCTTCGACTCAGGTCTTAGTTGCCACCATTCCGGCAATCGCAGAATCGGTATCTCTTCACAAGGAATGTCATGATGCAATTTACGTTGATAGAACATTCAACTGCGGACTTTTTATGCAGTCAATGGACCGGATCCACCGGGTTGGATTGCCTCCAAAAACCGACACGCGGTACCATCTGTTAATCGGGACCGGTACTTTGGATGAAATTATTGAGCTACGACTCAAGCGAAAAATGGAAGTGATGCATCAAATTTTGAATGACGATATCGGGATTCTTGATCTTGATGTTCCCGAGGATTTATCCGAAGGTGATTGGGATGATGAGGATATTGCCGCCGTGCTAGAGCACCTCCGTCAATTCAGGACCGGATAGAGTTGAATGATTGACCTTCGATGCCTGGAGACGATAAGAAGTCCAGGGGAACTAAATCGTCTTCTCATTTATGTCCAAGAACTTGGAAATAAAAATGGTCAGGCATCGTTAAAGAGATTAGAACAAGCGTTAAGGGAGCAAACTTTCAAAGCCGGACCCGTTCCTTTCGAGGATCTTCTTAATCTGGCTCTTCATTTCAGGCTGATTCATATTCATGAAGATTCGGTATCTGTCACCCCTACAGGCCACACATTTTTAACTGGAAATCCGGATAGCCAGTATTCCCTTACTGAAACACAAACTCATCTTCTCGTAACTTCAATTTTGTTCGGTCGAACCCAATTAAGTAAACAATTTGAGGGAATTCTCGGAGATTTCTCATTTAACCAAAAAAATCAAAGATACGAAGGCAGCAATCAGGCTCCATCTGGTCGTTTATCGGGACTTGGAATCAGATTATTTATTGGTTCATTGGGATTCCTGGATGAAGCGGATAATGGCATTTTTTTTCTAGATCCGATTTTTAATACGCAGATCGCCCGTCGTATCCGGATATTCAGACATCCGGAATGGGATGGACAAGAGCCTTCAGATGAAATAATTGAGAGGTCAAAACAAGCAGAAATTCTTGTTTACAGAGATGAAATCTCCCGCTTGGATTCTGTTGGATTCCCCGAACTTGGGCGTCGAGTTCAACTGGTGAGTGATTACAATGCAGCCGCGGGTTACGATATTCAATCGTTTGAAGGTCTTGGATCAAGACCTGACGTTCCCGATCGATTTATCGAAGTGAAATCATCGACCCAAAAGAAATTTGCAATTGTTGTGACAAGGAATGAATTGGAAAAAGCTCGTGAATTCGAAGAACAATACCACATAGTTTTCGTCGGAAATTTCGATACAGACAAACAATTGAGTGAATGTCGAGTGATAACACTGACTGATCCTGTCAAACATATTTTTGACCCGGATAAATTCAAAATCGACGCTTCAAAATTGCATGTGATCGAGAAAGGATCAGAAGAAATTGAAATTATAGCTGATGAATGAGTCGTAATTGTCCGAAGAGGATTTAGGAATGGAAAAAAAACGACAACACTATGTCCCACAATTTTATATGAAAAATTTCTCTCCCGACAACATTCACATCAATGTCTATAATCTGAAAAGAAAAGAAGCATTTCTTAACGAAATTAAAACGACGTTCCAGGAAAAATATTTTTATGGAAAAGACATCGATTTTGAAGAGAATTTCAATTACTTCGAAAATGATCAAAGACCTGTTTTCTCTCGAATAATTTCTGATGGATCCTTGCGCACTCTGAAAGCTCTTGACGGTGTAAAAGTACTGTATTTCATTATTAACCAATGTACACGGACCAAAGACGCGAAAAGACTTGCGGATTCCAAAGTTGATCTCTATGAAAAATATCTGCCATCAGTCTCGCAAGATCCAGTGTTTCAGAAATATTCCGACGTCGAAATTGAAGAACCCAGCACAAAAAAGAACCTACTATTCGAAACAACGATGCTTGAGTCGAATCTTTGGGTTACATTAATTTGCGATTTAGTCCCGATACTCATCAAAAACACGACGGATTCAAATTTTATTTCTTCAGACGCCCCAGTTGTAAAAAATAATTACCTCTTTGATGAAAAATACAGTTTTATGGGTTTTCAATCAGCCGGCCTTCAAATTTTTTTACCGCTTAATCCGAAACTATGCCTATTACTTTACGACCCGGCTATGTACAAAATTCCAGAAGCGAAGCATGGAATAATCAGTGTAGATGACCGCCGAGATGTCGATAAAATCAATCATTTGCAGATAATGAATTGTCTCGGCGATGTCATATTTTCTGATAGTCGTGAGAAAGAATACATAAAATCCATTCATTCAGAACTCGAAAAAGAAAAAAAACCGAAATCGATGGTTGTGAAATCCTTCCATAAATCAAAGCAGAAAGGAGATGTCACTAAAGAAATAATAGTCCTCCAAACAGAGGGCGAAAATCCAAATTTAATGTTTTCATTCATAAAGCAAGACCATCATCTACATAAAGAAATTAAGGCCAAAATCCGGAAAAGCTTACTCTCAGGCACGCCAGTAAATTTCTACCGAAATCTGGATGTTGTTAATCGAATGGAACAGGATGCCCAAAATTTAGAATATCAAAAGATAATATGGAACATACTGAATTCAACGAACAAGGGTAACAAAGGATAGAAAATGAGAAAAGAACCCTCTAAAACGACGTATAAAGAGCTATTCGCATTATCAGGAAATGTGTGTGCATTTCCAGGCTGCAAACAAAAAATGTTCGAAGAGAACCATAATCTCATCGGACAAATCTGCCATATTGAAGCCGCAGAACCCAGCGGAGAAAGATACAATCCCGGTCAAACTGACAAGGAAAGAGCCGATTTTGAAAATTTAATCCTACTTTGTGCGAATCATCATTTGATAACAAATGATGTGTCAAAGTACTCTGTCGAGAAACTCAAAGCGATGAAGAAAAGTCATGAGGATCGGTTCAGAGATCACCAATATTTGATTGATCCTGCCGAACTAAACCGAATCCTTTCTTTGCTCGATGAAAAAGTAGCTCGAATTTCGAAGTTAGAAGATGAAATAAAATTGAATTCGAAACCTCGTTACGAGATGAAAGTTGACATCGAGTTAATTCTAGTTTCAAATGGACTGCGGTTATTGGGAATAACCGGAATGAATACCGGCGATCTGCCAATAACATTATCTTACTGGGGATTTGGTTTACCAAATGGTAACTACATTCCTGGATTTCCATATTTATTGCCTGTACCGGTAAAGTTTCCCTATAAATTGCTTCCCGGAGAAAGCATCACGGTTGGAATGGAATTTTCTCGGATTATTGCAACTCTCAAAACTGCGGGTTATCCAAATACAATATGTCTCCGAGGTTTCTTTCAAGATCAACTCAAGAAACAATACGAAAGAACGACGGAACCGTTCAATAGTTATTTAAAATAATTCCGGGCGAGGATCTCTCCCCGCCCGTCTACCCCTGTTATCCCCGAAGGGACAATACTAAATCGTCGTCCCGACCCAAACCCGTTTCGATTTTCGGGTGGAACACACAAATTCACGGCACCGCCGACGTAATAATCCCGACAATCTGCTGAGCTGTTGCAGGGTCCAGTACCTGAGCGAACACCAGCCCCGCCATCGCGACAAACAGCGCCCAGAAGACCTTTTTCACCTGCTCGTTCTTCCCGAGCGCATCGATCACAGCGTCCGAGTCCATCTTCATCCCCCGCCGTATCAGTTTCGGCAAGAAAACGAAAAGCGGCAGGAACAGAACCGCCGCCCCAATGAATGCCAGGGGCAACTCGGTATGGCCTGTAAACCAGATCCCCGCAGGGACCGCAATGACCCCAGCCAGGACTCCGGCCATGCTCACTTCGCCGAGCCAGAACCAGGTCCTGCGCTGGGCAATGTCCTCTCTCTCCATATCGGTAAGGCCCGCCAGATCGAATGCACCGATCGCATACAGCACCCCGTACCAGAAGGTGCGGATAGCCGAACCGTCAGTCATCGGTGGCGGCACCCTTGGCTATCAGGATCTCGAAGACCGGGCTGGTATAGCCCCCGTTCTCCGGGCTGAAGTCCCGGACCCGGCCCATCTGGGCCCACTTCCGGCAGCCGGTCCGGATCTGAACCGTATGCTTCCCCGGGGCCCGGGGATACACCCGTCTCCCGTCAACATCCCGCATTTCTGCATAGGGCGGAATATCGAACCAGTCCGGCCAGAAGCGGACCCCCCCGGGGATATCGGCTCCCCGGTAGAGGTCCTGCAGCCGCAACGGCGACATGTTGTCATAAATCAGATCGATGATCAGGTGCTTGTCACCCCTATCCGGGTTCAGGTCCAGTTCATAGAAAATGGGATTCCGACGCACCTCCTCCGGCGTGAGCGGTTTATCCAGAGTCAGCGGTTCGAGCCCGCCGAACTTGCCCCGGTATAGACCGGTCACCGTTGCGACCGGCTGCATTACGATTTCAGGTTCCATGGTATTTCTCCTTGTAATTTTCGTGTTCCGTCCGGAGTTGTTTGAACTCCTCGACGATCTCATCATATTTGCCGATCTTCTGGTGGATGACAAACAACATGGGATAAATCGGGAGCACAACTCCCAGCAAAATCCCTAACGTATCAAGATCCATTACGGTCCTCCGCAAGCGACGAGAGAACCAAAAAGAGAGGGGACCGGGGGGTCGCCTCCCCTCCGGGTTAATTCGTCAGAACAGCTCAGGCAAGGGCTGCGACAGTGTCTGCCCAGGTCTCGACATTCGTGCGGATTGCATCATCCTCATACGAGGTGATAGTGATCCGGTCACGGCTGAAGTTCACCATGTAGAGCTCGCCGTTTGCGTCGTGGCACCTGAGGGTTGCACTGAAAGCATCACTCCCGACATCATGGGCCACGGTGCCGCCGTGTGCCGTGCTGACCGCAGCAGCGGCAAGCAGCGCGGTCACGCCAGCGTTGAAACCAGCAAGCGTGTTGAACTTGTGGCTGCCCGTGCCGACAGTCTTGGCCAGTGCGTCCTGGTAGACCATCTTCGCGGTGAAGGCTTCCTTGGTCTTCTCGACCGCGGGATGGCTCTCACCTGCAGTCATATACGCTACACACTCAAAGGGATTGTCGGTGATGACCGACTGGACGATCGTGTTGAACGTCGCGATATCCACAATGGGTTCGGCAAGGGTGCGGGTTGCACTCTTGACATTTGCACTCTGTACGAAATCTGCCATAGTTGTGGTAGCTCCTGGTTCGTTTTTCGAACCACAAACAGTGTATTTCGGCGATTTTTTTAACGCTTTGGAAAAATGGGGTGAAAATTGAAGGGAAACGAATGAATCGGGAACGTGGGGGAGGCGGACAGGCCGCAGCGGCCCGCGTTCGCACCGGGCAAGCGCATCAGCGCGAGGTCGGGGTGAACGTGTCACTGAGCGTTCTGCATGAGTACGATCAACAGCGACGAACATTCCGCGAAGCGGTATGTGAGGAGCGGGCCGGGGCAGCCGCTGGCGCCGGAGCATCGCGACAAGCCAGGGGCGTCATCATCCCAACAGAAAACTCCAAAAAACAGCGAGGTGATGTGAAGCGAGCCGGAGCATCAGCGAGGACGAGTGAGCATGACCGAGCGTCTCCGGCCCAATCGGACAACAAAGAAAAGGGTATAATACCGATTACTTTTATATCAAATAGAATATGGCCGAGTCTACCACACCTACCTTGAGAGCTGTCGCTGCCTGGCTGATGTTCATCGTCTCCTTCGACATGCTGATTATTTTGTTTATCGTCGTTCCCTACCGCTGCGGCCGCATGTTCATTGACAGCGGGGGCGAATACGTCTGCGATCTCGGGACGGGTTGGTACATTTTCAGTGCCGTATTCTCTATTCTCGCCATCTACTTCGGCTACTGGTTCTACAAGACCCATGAAATTCTTGTAGCCCTGTTTTCCAGAATTACCGGTAGAGGAAAAAACCGATCCCCACCGGTCTCCAATGAATGAAGACCGGAATTCTATTCCAGGACAACAAAGACAAAGTAAAAAGACATATGGTGATTTTGATGAGAGAAGAAACCGTTCAGTATTTTTCAGAGAAGGAAGAGGAATTCGCCAATCTGCTGATGGATATCGGGACAAAAAGGAATGTCGCCAAGGTACTCGTATACCTCATAAATACAAAGGAAGCAACGTCCCGGGCAATCGAACGCGGGATCGACCTGCGGCAGCCGGAAGTCAGCCTTGCCATCAAATACATGGCCGGGCAGGGCTGGGTAACGAGCGATGAGATCCCTTCCGCGAAGAAAGGACGCCCGAATAAAAAATATTCCCTGGCAATTCCCGTCAAGGACATCATGGCCTCGATCGAGAAGAACACGAGAGACGAGGCAAATCAACAACTCGCCCTCGTGAAGAAAATGAAAAATTACATCTGAAAAAGTCCTCAAATTCCCCGTTTTTCGGCAGATTTCTAATTATTCCATTTTTATAATCTCATCGTCGGAGAGGGGGAGCCTCATATTCGCGTTCCGGCAGCCTTTTTCAGGTCCGGATGGGGAAAAGTAGGTGCCAAAAACAGGGCTAAAGAAAGGGCTCCGGTGTCGTTTTAATGAGGTGCAATCCTGCCGTATTTTGGTAAACAGGGTTTAATTCAGGCGTATTTTTTAAGGGGTTGGAAAATCTCGATTTTACGGGGTTTTCCGGAGAGGGGGTAGGGAAACAGAGCCTGATTTGGGCTTATTTTGGATCAGGTACACAGTATTGATCCTATTTTGCCTGATACCCAACATTTATTGTAACGAATGGAACATTCCTCCCTCATGGCATACATGATGGATTCCTGGTGGGGCAGCGGAGACGGCTGCATGGGCGGCTATGGCGGCTGGGGTTTCCCGTTCTTCGGCATGTGGGGGATGATGCTTGTATGGTTCATCGTCTTCCTCATAATCGGCTACTTCGTGTACCAGGATGCAAACAAACGCGGCATGAACGGCCTTCTGTGGGGGATACTGATCATCATCCCAATGATTGGGATCCTGGCACTGATACTCTACGTCATTCTCCGGGAAAGCGGGGGGAATAAAATTACGGACGGGAAGACTGCGATGGACATCCTGAAGGAGCGGTATGCGAAAGGGGAGATCACGAGCGAGCAGTTCCAGACGATGAGCGAAGAGCTGAAAAAGTAATTTCTTTATTTTTCCTTTGACGTTTCCCGTGTTGCCGGGGAAGTTTTTCGCGCCCGTATCGGACAGCCCGGCATATCCTGCCCTCCGCGTTCCGAGACCCAGACCAGCATCGGAATCAGGTGCTCCCGCAATTCCCGGCCATCGGGAGTGAGCGAATATTTCACGGTCGGTGGCGAGGTCTCCAGAACTTTCTTGCTCACGAGCCCGATTCGTTCAAGATTCTTCAGGGTATCAGAGAGCGGCTTCGGACTGATACAGCCGAGATCTTTTTTGAGTTCATTGAATCCTTTTTCACCTTCGTTGCCAAGAATTGCAACGATCAGAAGCGCCCATTTCTTCGCGATAACATCGAGGATGCCGGACAGGGGGCAGAAACAAATATCATCATTTACAACGGGAGGTTTCTTCATGGATACTACCTACCTGGTGCGTTACTTTTCTGCTTATCAACTATTAAACGGATACTATCTATCAGGAAATTACCAGTAACGGGAGAGGATATCATGGGTCATGCATGTTCAAAAAAATGCGACGGCGACGATGACGGAGGTTATGATGGGGTATGGTACGGTTTTCCTCCGCTCCGTAACGCACTGATTGCCGGAGTCATCGCAGGAATCGGACTAATACTTGGTCACCTGGGAATTATCCCGGGACTGTACGAGAACCTGTTCTTCCTTGTCGCTATCCCGATCGGGGCGTATCATTGGGCGAAGGAAGGATTCGAGGAGCTGATCCACGAGCACGCGATCGACATCGAGATGCTGATGATCGCCGCAACGCTGGGGGCGATCGTGCTCGGACTCTGGGACGAGGCCGCCACTCTGGTCATCCTGTACGCTGCTGCCGAAGGCGTGGAGCATATCACGTACGCCCGGACACGTGCATCGATCCGGAAACTGCTGGACCTTGCGCCGAAAGAGGCAGTCCTGATCCGGAACGGGTCCGAACAGGTGATCCCGGCCGAACAGCTGAACGTCGGGGATATGTTCCTGGTGAAACCCGGTGCCGGCATCCCCACCGATGGGATCATCGTGAAAGGCCGGTCAAGTATCAATGAGGCGGCGGTCACCGGTGAATCCGTACCCGCAGAGAAGCAGGAGGGCATGAAAGTCTTCGCAGCAACCCTGAATGTCGATGGCGCCTTGGAGGTACGGGCAACCGCGACGTTTAAGGACAACTCCCTGATGAAGATGATCCACATGGTCGAGGAGGCGCAGGAGCAGAAGGGCAAGACCCAGGCATTTATCGAGAAGTTCGGGCGGAAGTATACGCCAGCGGTCTTTTTGGTATCCCTCGTTCTTATCGTTGTCCCGCCGTTCTTCGGCATCCCGTTCAACGAGCTTGCAATCCGGGGCGTGGTGCTCCTTATTGCGGCAGCACCGTGTGCACTGGTCATGTCTACTCCGATCGCGGTTGCAGCAGGAATTGGATCGGCCGGGAAACGCGGCATCCTCATCAAAGGAGGGATCCACCTGGAGAATCTCGGGAAGACAAAGGCGGTCGCATTCGACAAGACCGGGACGCTTACGACCGGTACCCCGGCAGTGACCGATATCGTTGCGCTGAATGGTGACGAACCCGCGGTCCTCCGGATTGCGTACACCGTCGAACGCTGCTCCGATCACCCGATCGCCCGGGCAATCGTAAAACGAGCGGAGGTGGACGGCATTCAGCCGCACGAGGCGGTGGGTGAATGCGCCCTTCCCGGTCAGGCTGCTACGGCAATTATTGGCGGGACCCCATGGTTTGCCGGCAGGCCGGAGTATTTCACAGCACCCCGGGATACAGAAACCCAGCATACCATCGACAAACTCCGGGCTGAAGGAAAGACGGTCATATTCGTAGGAACGCAGGAGAAGATCATTGGCCTCATTGCCGTGCGGGACCAGGTCAGGCCGAATGCAAAGGCCATGATCGATGAGCTCCACGCCATGGGTATTGCAACCATCATGCTGACCGGTGACAACGGGATTACGGCACAAGCAGTGGCAGCGGATCTCGGTATCGATGATATCCGGGCAGACCTGAAACCGGAGGACAAGACCGCGGCAATCGAGTCTCTCAAAGAGAAGTACGGGGCGGTCGTCATGATCGGCGACGGCATCAACGATGCCCCGGCCCTTGCCAAAGCCACGGTCGGTATGGCAATGGGGACCATCGGCACCGATGCGGCAATCGAGGCGGCCGATGTCGCGCTGATGGCCGACGACCTGTCCAAAGTACCGGAGGCCATTGCATTCGGGAAGAAAGCCCTGTCAGTCTCCAACCAGAACATTGCCTTCTCGGTCGCCGTGCTCGCCATACTTATCCCGGGCGCCCTCCTTGGGGTTCTCGGAGTGACACTTGCGGTAATCTTCCACGAGGCGTCCGAACTCCTCGCCGTGGGTAACGGCCTGCGGGTTGCGAAGCGGTAAAAAGTTGTCGCCCGCAACCCTCATATTTTCATTTCTCTCTGCACTCTGCATTAAGCAAAAATCTCTGACCAGCACAAATCCCGGATACCAAGGACTATACCCCATGAGAAATAACAATTGTGAATCATTCCGGAACCTGATCTTCCCCCTCTGCCGGTTCCTGCCGGTACACCAGGATCTGAAACCATGATTGCCGAATTCATCACGAAGTATTACATTGATCCCATCCGGTACGGACAGCCGTACAATGTTGTGGACACCCTGACCTATGCAATAATCCTCATTATTGCAATATACCTCATCTACCGCTGGCTGAACAGTACAGGAATTCCGGTGGATGGGAAATTTGTCCTTGCAACCGTCCCGTTCATTGTCCTCGGGGGACTCCTGCGGGTTGTTGAGGACACCGGTTTCATCACGTCCGACATTCGTTTCCTCCTGATCACGCCGCTGATTTATTTTGTCCTGTTCTTCTTCACCGTTGCGGCGCTCCTGCTGTCGCGGACCCTTGAGCGTGCCGGGATCATTGCCTCCTACCCTGCCGGGTATGCCGGGATAGGAACACTCGCCTGCACGATCTCCGCAGCATTCCTGGTATGGTGGGGGCTGACCTATTCGCAGGTCGCTGTGAGCA
>JBAZHD010000077.1:0-17427 GCA_041652515.1 Methanoregula sp. | reverse complement strand
GCTTGAGTTCTCGTACCAGATCATCGGGCAGGTGGTCGTCCCGCATAACCTGAGAGAACTTGAAACGGATCTGATTGGAAATTTCTTTGAGAATTTCCGCAAAGCGCCGGAGTTCCAGTACCAGAATACGAAAGGTTCGCCGGAATCCTGAGGAGAAGAAGAGACCATCAGGGTCTCTGTGACAACCGGTAATTTTTTCAAAAAATCCCTGCCTTATAAAAACACCCGTGAACCGATCCGGTTCGCACTAAAGCCCATGAAAATCATGTAAATACTGAATATCGGGAGGGCTCACCGCTATGGACGGGCACCGGGGTATATCTGCCATCATCGGACTTCATCCTGACGTGAGATCCTTTCTGGCGGATGATGGTAACATGAAGTGTCTCAAGAAAAGTAACAAGTTCTTTTCCGTTTATGACCGGGAGCATGACGCCCCCAGGACGATCTCAACCTCGCGGAATCCCACAAAAGTATTGTGATGTTCTGCCGGGAAATCTTCCATGCAGAGCTCAATCACTTCCCTGATACGGAAGAGTGCCTCATCAATAGTTTTCCCGTTCGTGTGGCACCCTTTGAACTGGGGGCAGGAAACGATAAAGATCCCATCCTCATCGGTTTCAATCATGATGGGAACATGGATCGATTTGATATACACATCATCGGAATTCATGCATTAATTCTTTTTTTTACCTTCCCTGCCGGATGGACCAGCACGGGTGATCATCCGGATTTTTTCCTTGATCTCAATTGTCGGGCTGTGGATTTCCTCACTTCCCCACGTTCCCCTGTGCAATCTCCCTCCCCTCAGTTGCCTCCGAAAACTCCGGATCAAGCAGCAATGCACGATCAAAACATTTCACGGCTTCCCCGAACCGCTCGAGATTGTTGAGAACTATGCCGGTCTGGTACCAGATCTCCGCATCCGACATACAGAGCGCCAAAGCCTGTTTGTAGGCATGCAGGGCCTCGTCGTAGCGTTCAAGGTTCGCAAGAAGGGCGCCCAGGTTTGACCAGAACTCATCGTTCAGGGTATTCAGCTCAATGCCTTTCTCGTAGACGATGAGTGCATCCTCGTAATGACCCAGGCGGGAGAGGGTGAATCCCAGGCGGGCGACCAGGAGTTCGGAGTCCGGGTACATGTCATATGCTTTTTCCAGGAGCGGTTTTGCAAATTCAAATTCTTCCTTGTCGATGTAGCCGCCTGCAGTCTGCAGGAGATTCTGCCACACCCGCGCCGCCTGGGGATTTGTTTCTTTGAGAGGGTGGCATTCGGGGGAGGCACCGGCATCACCAGGTTTCTCCGTTTTTTTCCGGATTATCACGGAAGGAGGATGAGGTTGTACCGGCGCCTCTTTCTTTTTATGGGAGATGACAACCCGTTCTGCTGCAGTATCTTTGGGAACCTCAGCGCGGGCCTCACCACCGGTTTTGTTCATCCGGGCGATTTGATCCAGCGCAGTCCGGACCGCCGCAAGCTTCAGCGGTTCCTGCGTTTTTTGTTCAAGGTCCCGGAGGGTGGCCAGGGTATGTTCTCCCCCGATATTCCCGAGCAGGAGAATCGCCTCCTGGCATACACCGGCATCAGGATCCCCGAGCGCCTCAATCAGGTACGGCACTGCTTCGGTGTCCCCGATCTTCCGGAGATGCGATACCGCTTCTGCCCTGACCGGTGCACAGGTATCTTCCAGGGCAATAATCACCGGGAGGAGGACGCGTGGATCGTTTATTTCCACTAATGCACGGAGGGCATACTTCCTCACGCTCTCGTCCGTGTCAGCGAGTGCGTTGAGCAATGGCTGGAGGGCACGAGGATTCGAAAACCCGCATAATGCTTCCGCCGCAGTTCTCCGGACCCCGGCATCTTCGTCGCAAAGCGCCCCGGTGATGAGGTCCAGGTCAGCATCATCCCTGCCTTCACCCAGCGCTGTGAGGGCTCCGGAGCGTTTTATCGGATCCGTGCTCCGGATCAGGATGTGGGGATCTGTCCGGGGATCCGGTCCCAGCATCCCGAGCGACCGGGCTGCAGCATCACGGACATCCCGGTCATCATCATTTTTGCACTGCTCCAGGGCATCCCGGGCTCCCTGATCGCCAAGCTCCCCGAGAGCACAGGCAGCAATCCGGCGGACACCGGGCGAATCGTCCTGGAGGCAATGTACCAGGGGATCCAGGATCCGGGGATCCTTCCGTCTCCGTAATCCTTCAACAGCCTCCTGCCGCACTTTCGGATCTACATCCAGCAGGCACGCATTGAGCGGCGTAACAGTCCTTTCATCTTTTGCATAGCGCAGGCTCTTCGCTGCCAGGAACCGGATCTCCGGATCCTCATCGAATAATGCCTCGATGAGGGGGGGAATGGCAGCAGGAATTTCCCTGATGATGAGGCTCTGGCCCAGGGCATGAATTGCGTCTTTCCGGGCCTGTGCATCGGGTGAATTGAGTTCATCAAGGATTGAACGGGCAGAAGATTCGCCCACCCTGCGTAAAGCTGCCGATGCGGCGTCTCTCACGTGATGGTTTTCATCTTCCAGCAGCTGCATCAGCAGGGAAACGACAAGCTTTCTGGTCTCCGGGAGAAGTGCAGGAGGTTCGTTGTCAGCAACACGTTCACCGCCATCACTCCCCTCAAACAAATCCTCGTTTTCATCACTGGTGCCACCAGACGGGTCCCCCGGCAATCCCCCCGGGGGTTCATCTTCCAGGAGATCATCCAGGGAAACAATCTGCATTGATTCCGGCGATGCCGGGGCAGCCATCCTGCCCAGTGCGTTCGCGATGCCAATCCGGATATTGGGATCGGGATCGTGCAGGGACTCCAGGATATCATCAAGCGCATCTTCACCGATCTTTGCGAGCGCTTCATAGGCTGCCGTGTGAACATCCCGCGACTGGTCGCCAAGCAGGGCTATAAGGGATTTTATGACTGCCGCGGACCGGAATTCCCCGAGGATGAATGCAGCATGTTCCCGGTGGAGGGGATCCTGGCTGCCCAGCATGTGTATGAGGATAGGTGTGGCCTCAGCTTTCATCGATGCCAGTGCTTCAGCAACGTCAGAGCGTGAGGGCGCGTCCTCCATTGCTTCAATAAGAGGCAGGATTGCTCCCGTGGCTTTTCGTTTTCCTAAATGGTGAATAGCCTGGGCCCGGCTCGCGAGATCATGACTTTTTAATAATGCTATAAGCGCAGAATCCGGTTGTTCCTGCATAGTCTGTATAATGCCTCAGAGAGTTAACGCCGGTTTTCCACAATATCTTTTCTGAGGGGAATGCCAGCCGGTTTTTTTGGTGCCGGTTAAAAAACGGGATTCTTCCACCGGTAAAAAAAAAATTTCCGTCCTCACATACCCTCCCGCTACCGCGGGTGCCGGGTAATCTTTTTCCTGCTCTGGAGAAAACCTGTTTCAAAAGATATGATCGTCCCCCTTGCGCCAGCCCGGCCCTTGTCAGGGTGGGGACGCATATGATGCCTCATAAATACCAGTACAGAAATTCTCGTTCGTTTTTATGAACGGGTAATACGGTACTATCGTAACGGGTCGCCTCAGCAGCGGGGTTTGATCCCCCGGGAGCGTTATCATTGAAATTAAATGAGTTCTTTCGAGCAAAAAGATAAGAAAATTTATCGTCAATCCGGGGAAATGAAAGAACATGCGATATTTCATTTTAATTTTCTTACTCCTGGCAGCGATAATTACGGCCGGGTGTATTGGCGGGGACCAGAAACCCGCTGCAACCCCAACGCCCCAGGTTGTTTATACGACGATTCCGGCCTCCCTGACGCCGGTTGTCACCGCGACACCGGAAGTTGCCACAACCACGGCAGTCACCCGGGCCACCTTTGTCATCGCGAGCCCGGTGACCACGGTAACGGACATACCGGTCCAGAGTGGCTACCAGACGTATACAAACAATGACTACAAATTCACGATCCAGCACCCGGCAAGCTGGACGGTATCCGGAGAAGATATCACCGCAGCGGGAAACGTGAAAAAGTACCTGGTGATTTTCACGGACCCGGCCTTAAAATCCAAACAGGAAATTACCATCACTCCGGATTCCACGGGCCTTTCTCTTGAAGAGTGGGCCAGGATATTTGCCACGCAATTGAAAAACGATCCAACGGTCAGTGTCGTCAGCCAGGACGCGGTGCAGGTCGATGGTGTTCCGGCAAAAAAAGTGGTGTATATCTATGGAACCGGGGAGAATGCACTTGAATACATGATTATTCTGGTTGTGAAAGGCAACAACGCATATTATATGGAATTTGCCTCGCGGAAAACCGATTATCCCGCGTACTCGAAAGATGCTGACAGTATGATCAGTACTTTCAGGTTTACCTGATTTTTTTTACCGGATCCGGCCGCTCACGGTCCCGTCACGCGTTCTCTCCGGCAAATGCCGGTTAACGCTGTTAACAGCATACCGGTCCCTGAGATCCCGGTAATGATCCCGGAGACATCCCCGGTTGGTGGAGCAGGCCGGCCAACGGCGGTGCGAAAAAAAGGAGTGTCCCCCGCCCGGAAATCCCGGTATCGATCCCGGAGACGGTACCGTTTGCAGCGAGGGGGCCGGCCGGCTCGTTGTGCTGAAAAAAACAGAATTTGGCCCGGCCCGGAAACGCCGGTGTTTACCGGGCACCCACAAACCGGCAGCTCTCAGCGGGAACCGTCATCTCGAACCGGGCCCCGGCGCCGGGCGTACCGGTCTCCAGGATCGCGATGCCGGTGATATCCAGGATCTCCCGCGAGAGTGCCAGGCCGAGGCCGCTGTTCTTCCCAAAGCCACGGTCGAAGATCCGCTCTTTATCGCCCGCCGTCACACCATCGCCGTCATCCTCGCAGACAATGATCACCTTCCCGTCCTCTTCAGACAAAAAGAACTGGATGGCCGAGATCTTCCTGCCATACCGCACCGCATTGTCCATGAGGTTATAAAAGACCTTTTCAACCAGCGGGTCTGCAAACACTTCCATGCCGGCCGGGAGATCGTTGTGGACGACAACCTTCCCGAGCGGGGCAAGGGATGCCGCCGTGTCCACGATGCTCCTGCAGTCCTGCCATACAGGAGCGGAGATCCCGATCTTCTCGTATTCACTGGTGAACCGGATCATGGCAGCGATCTGTTCTGCAGCGGTCATGGCGTTCTGGCAGTACACGGCCAGTGCGGGGTCGGACTGCTCGGTCTCCAGGATCCCGAGATACGTTATCAGCCCGGTCAGCTGGTTGTTGATATCGTGCCGGGTGATCGAGGAGAGGAGGTTGAGTTTCTTGTTTGCCAGCAGGAGCGAGGTTGAGGTCTGCCGGAGCTCTTCCATCCGTGCCCTGAGCAGGTCTTCGAGTGCCTTGCGCTCGGTCATGTCGATGAGGAAGACGAGGGCGGCGGGCTGGTTGTTGTACCGGACCGGTTTGCCTTTCACGATCACCGATCGTCTGAGCCCGTCATATGAGATCAGCACCGTCTCATAAAAAGGAGGTTCGCTCGTTTCCAGGAGTGCCGCCATGTTTGCCGCCATCGTTTCCCGGAATTCTTCTGCAATATACAGGAGCAGGGGCGTGCCGGCCATCTTCTCCGCAGCATACCCCATTGCTCCCGCAAATGCCGGGTTTACGTAGAGGACCTTCCGGTCAGTACCGTATACGACAAGAAAATCGGACTGGGTCTCTGCACGGTTCACATCGAAAGTGTCGGGACCGGCACCTGCATCCGGCCCGGGAGCGTTGTTTCTCCTGCCCGGCCGGGCGGGGTTGTCATCAGCATCGGTCATGGTCATGATAGCCTGCCAGGAAAGGTCATTTGTTGTATTTTTGGAGCAGGCCCATAAATCCTCTCTGGTCGGAAAAGAGGGAAGGGCAGCCCCCGGCCCGGCACCATTTCCCGCAACCCATATAACGCTCCGGAACAAAGTGCAGGTATTCAGGAAGAGACTATGAAAACGTTTTTTGGCAATCCATGTATCCAGATCGCAATTGTCGTGCTTGTTGCTGCATCCGTGCTTTTTGCCGGCTGTACTTCGCAGCCTGCCACGCCGGCAGCCAGCCAGCCCGTGAGCACCCAGGCCCCGGCGGTAACGAGCGCCGGGCCCACCACGGCATCCCTCCCCTTCGGGGTAACGGTCGCGGTCCCGTCAGCATGGACGAAGGCTGATGTCATGACGAGCGACAACAGGGACTATGGGACACGGGCGGTCAGGATCGCCACGTTCACGTCTCCCGTTACCGTCCCGGGCGACGCAACATCGTTCAACACCCTGAATGTCGAACTCGACCAGAGCCCCGGAGCGGACTTCGAGGCCTACTTCAACCAGGCAACCCTTGCCCTCGGGAAGTACTACGGCACGCAGCTGGATTCCCACAGTATCGTCAAAAGCAGCACGATCCAGGTATCCGGGTTCAAATCGTACCAGCTGGATTTCCAGACTACTGACGTGAAAGGAAGTTACATCTTCACCTCCACGGATAAGGGCATCTACATCTTCGCGTTCAAAGGCCCGAACAACCGGGTGCCTGTCGATACACTCGAGGGCCAGATCACCGACATCATCAAATCGATCGGGATTGTTCCCTCCGACAAGTGACCGTGTCCGGCAGGAGTAACCGGATAATTTTTTTTTCGAAACGTCATCAGAGCCTGAGAAGAGGAAGAACTCATACGGTTTTCCCATCATGACCGCGGCCTTCATCGCTGTCGGCTGCGTTGATATCGTTGGCGGAGGCTGGCACGTCCGGCGCTGGTGGATCCGCCGGCAGAACCCGGTGCTGTTCCGGGAGAACGACTGACCGGGAGGAACTCTCCCGGTCCATTTCACAACTCATATAAACTCCCATTTTAAAAGATTACAGAATATTCCGGGACCCTGCGGACGCTGAGATTTTTCCTCCGCGAAATGTCCTCACTGACGAATGCACCGCCCCGGGCTGATATGTGAGGGGCTGGTACATCTGGTTACAACACAGTACGGTTGGGTTCTTGCACTGCTGCTGATCGCGGGTTCTGTGCTTGTTATCCCGGCAGGAGCTGCAGTTACGATCAGTCCCTCGGGCGGGGACGATACCGTTGCGATTACAAATGCGATAACGAGCGCCGGAGCAACTGACGGCATCGTGATCCTGGACCCGGGAACCTATCTTGCGCGTAGTATTATCGTGGGCAATACGGTTACCATCCGGGCCAACGCTACGCTCAGCGGCACAGCGGCAAACACGATTATTGATGCACAGCTGCTCGGCCGTGTCTTCGACAACACCGGGGGTCATGCCCTCACCATTGATAGCCTGACCCTGCGGAACGGATATATTATCGGTAATGGTGGTGCCATCTCTGCAGACGGGGGAACCCTCACAATCGCCTCATCAGTTTTCACTAACTGCTCAGTCAACAGCACGACAGCCGCGACGAAAGGCGGCGCAATCTATACCAATGGAGGAACCCTCACGATCACCTCATCCGCATTCTCCGACTGCTCGGTCGACAGTACAATGGATGCGGCCAACGGCGGTGCGATCTCTGCCACCGGAAGCACGGTCCATATCGATTCCGTTACTTTCTCCGGTTGTTCGGCAGGAGCTGGGGGCGGGGGTGCGATCTATACCGATGGAGGGACCCTCGCGATCACCTCATCCCTGTTCACCAATTGCACGGCAGGCAGTTGGGTGGGTACAGCCAATGCTGGTGCGATCATGATCGTCAACGGCTGCACCGCCACCATCGATTCCACCACGATCACCGGCTGTTCGGCAGAATTCATGGGGGGCGCGATCGTTGTCTCGCAAAGCAGCACGCTCACCCTTGACTCTTCCACGATCTCCGGCTGCTCGGGAGGATATGGTGGTGCGATCATGGCCTGGCAAAGCAGCACGCTCACCCTTGGCTCCTCCACGATCACCGACTGCTCGGCAGAATATGGTGGTGCGATCGCAGCCACGCAAAGCAGCACCATCACCCTTGATTCCTCCACGATCGCCGACTGCTCGGCAACGAATGATGGCGGCGCGATCTATTCCCATGGCGACACCGTCACCATCACTTCCTCTGCATTCTCCGGCTGCTCGGCAACGCATGATGGCGGCGCGATCTATTCCCATAGCGACACCGTCACCATCACTTCCTCTGCATTCTCCGGCTGTTCGGCAACGAATTGGGGCGGTGCAATTTCATCGTCCAGTCACCTCACGGTCACATCATCCACGTTCACGGGCAACGCTGCTGCCGGTGGAGCAGGCAGCGCAATCTACTCTACCGGGTCCGGCAGCAACGTCCATTTCTCCCGGTTTTACCAGAATCTCCATCCGGTCTGGGATGTTGTGCTCTCCCCGACATCCATCGAAGCCCAGAATAACTGGTGGGGGACCAACGACACCCCCCCGACCGGGGGGTATGTTAACGACGCACCCAGGCTGGTGCTGGGTGCCACCGCAAGCCCGGCTTCCATCACCACTGCCGGGACCTCCCTGATAACGGCTAACCTCACCTTCAACTTCCCGGCCGGAGCAGATACCTCCCTGTCAGGGCATGTCCCGGACGGGATCCCGGTCGCGTTCTCGCTCAGCGGCGTCTCCGGCACCCTCGGGCCGCTCGAAGGGAACGTTTCGACCGGTTCGAACGCAACGTTATTCACACCAACATCGGGCGGCATCGCCCATATCATGGTAACGGTTGACGGCGAGACTGTGACCATCGACATCCCGGTCGCGGGTGTTGTGCCGGCGATCAGCAGCATTACACCTTCCAGCGGGGTGAACACCTCGCCGGTCAGTATCACGGACCTGCATGGGTCCGGTTTCTGGACTGCCGGCACCACCACCGTGAACCTGACCCGGGCCGGTCATGCCAATATCACAACGACAACGACGGCACTCAGCACCACGCAGATCGCCTGCACGCTGCCGATCACCGGAGCCGGGGCCGGTGCATGGGACGTTGTCGTCATCAACCCGGACGGGCAGGAAGCGACACTCCCCGGCGGGTTCACCGTAACGGCACCGGGACCGGTACCCACCGCACCCATATCCACACTTGATACTTCCGGCAACACCGATGATTTCCCGTCCTCCACCTTCCCCCCCATGACCGTTACCGTGAACATCGGTGGCGACTCGAAGGCATGGCAGGCGGTCGTGACTGGCACAGGGCTCCGGGATCTCATCGTCACCGGCACGGTTCAGCCGGGCTCCGGGTCAAATTTGACAGCCCCACCGGGAATCGTGTACCAGTACATCAGCCTCGTGCCGGCCCGGTTCACGTCAATCACGAAAGCCGTGATCCACTTCACCGTCCCGCAATCCTGGCTGGACGAGAACCACATCGATCCGAAGAGCATCGTGCTGTACCGCCAGACCGCGAACGGCTGGGAAGCGCTGCCGACAATGTACCTGTACGAAAAGGACGGGACGGCGTACTTCTCCGGCCAGTCCACCGGGTTCTCGCAGTTTGCGATTGCCGGGACACCGGCAGCAGCGGCACAGGTCGTCACGGGAACTCCCCCGCTCTTCATGAATGAGGTTGTGCAGACACCGGCGCCCGCTGCGGTTGTCAAAGCGCCTGTCACCACGCAGACAACGGCCCCGCCGGCTCCGGCACAGCCGGAGCCCGCCGCCCCCGCATCACTCCCGGTCGTGCCGGCCCTCCTCGGCCTCTGCTGTGCCGGCCTGATCGGAGGCGGCTGGTACGCCCGGCGCTGGTGGATCCACCGGCAGAACCCGGCGCTCTTCGAGGAGTACGACTGAAATTCCGACGGGTCTTCAGACCGGGAGGACGAGAAGAAACCAACCGGACTCTCCCGGGTCTGAACACCCCTCATCACCGCGGGGAGGAGAAAAACCCGCGGCTTCCAATACGAAGGTTTTTTTTCAACCGGGTTGATTTAAAAAAAACTATGAGGTTGTATTTCTTTCTCCTTCTCGTGCTGGCTGTTCTGCTGACCGCAGGATGCGTGGAAGAATATACTCCCGAAACGAACGTTACCACAGCACAGACGCCGGTGACAACCACGGTGCCGGCAAATACACCTGCACCCACCCCAAGACCGGTACCGGCAGAGATGGGATACCTCTCAAATATTAAATGCGGCATCGGGGATAAAACGGAGGATACCTATCACTGTAACGGGGACGTCCGGATACGGGGCGGGGTATCAGCTGAAGTCCAGGTTATTGCCCGGTACGCGGATAACAATACCTTTCATTCCGGTACTTTCGACCTGGGTGGCAGCAACCCTACCTCCTATCCCTTTGCCATATTCCCGGATCTCAAATACAAGGGCAAGAACCCGGACTATTTCATAAAAGTGGACAAAACCTGGTATCCGGTCTTCTGGAGCGGCAATTACGGCGTTGCCTGGTCGAACCGATCTTAGGCAGCGGGGGGCTTCTGATTAAGCCGGTCACGCGGGTCACCGGGCCGGTGCGGGGAGATTACGGGCAATGTCCCGGAGCCCGTCAGGGCAGTATTATTTCACTGTTTTTTTACAGATTACCGCACAGGCCGACCAGGTTTTCCGGGCCGGGATTGCCAGAAACGTTAACATTGTTAACAACATCCCGGTTGCCTGCAAAAAATCCGGGCGTCTTCACAGATTGCAGAAACCGGCAGGTTCCGGTGTAAAATATGTTTGCGGACAGCAGGGGCTACGGCACGGACCTGCACCGGTCCTTCGGCACCGTGATCTCGAATCGTGCCCCGGTTCCGGCTTCCCCGGCCTCTTTGATCGCAAGACCGGTGATATCGAGGATCTCGCGGGAGATGGCGAGGCCAAAGCCGGTGTTCTTCCCGAATCCGCGTTCGAAGATCCGCTCCTTCTCATCGGAAGAGATGCCATCCCCATCATCACTACAGACAATGATCCGGCTCCCGTCCAGTTCCTCATAAGAGAACCGGACGGTCGTGATCTTCCCGCCGTGACGCCGGGCATTGTCGAGGAGGTTGAAGAAGACCCTGGCGATCAGGGGATCGGCGAACACTTCCATGCCGGCAGGAAGGTCATTGATGAGGGCGATCTTCCCCTGCAGGACATTTGTCCCTGCCTCGTCCACCAGCATGCGGAGGTCCTGCCAGACCGGGGCCTTCATACCGATCTTCTCGTATTCCTTCGTGAACTGGATCAGGCTCGCGATCTGGCGGGTTGCCGTGGTGATACGGGAGAAATACGGGGTATACGAAGGATCGGGATTTTTTTTCCGGAGTATCGAGATAAAACCGTCAAGCGTCAGGAGCTGGTTATTGATATCATGGCGGGTGATGCCCGAGAGGAGGCTGAGCTTTTTGTTGGCCTGCCGGAGGGCCTCTTCAGATTTTTTACGCCCGGTGACATCGTGGCAGATACCCTGGAACGCAACAATGGTTCCTGACGCATCGCGGACCGCCGAAGCACTCTGGGAATGCCAGTACCACGTGCCGTCCTTGTGCTGAATCCGGTATTCGAGCCCGCTTATCTTCTCCCCATCCCGCATCGTCCGCCGGAATACTGCAAGGCAGGCGGGAAGGTCGTCGGGATGGACCAGCGATTTACCGCTCCTCCCGATGAATTCACGGGGCTCATACCCCAGGAGTCCGGTCATTTCCGGGGAGATGTAGGTGAACGTCCCTTCCGGATCCAGGGAGAAGACGATCTCGTTTGCATTCTCCACAAACGAACGGAACTTCTCCTCGCTTTCCGCCAGCGCTTCTTCGGCTTGTTTCCGCCCGGTGATATCCCGGATACTGGAGAGGAGCACCTTCCGTTTGTCGAGGAGGAAAATATGGGCACTGATCTCGACCCGGATCTTCTGCCGGTCTTTCCTGACAGCATTCCGCTCAAACACGAGCTCACCCCGCTCCAGCAGTTCCCGCATGGTACTCCGGGCTTCCTTCCAGGTTGCCGGGTCATCGAGCTCCAGCGCAGACATCGAGAGCATCTCCTCGCGGGCATACCCGGTAAGGCGGCAGGCACTCTCGTTCACATCGATGAACCGCGAGGGCATACCCTCAGGGGTGAACCCGTGGACGGTCATTGCGTCATTCGAGTTCTCAAAGAGCGCCCGGAACCGTGCCTCGCTCTCGAAGAGCGCCTCTTCCACGATCTTTCGTTCTGTAATATCGTGGGCAAAACCACGGGATCCCAGAACGGTACCGTCAGCGCCGGTGATCATTGCCGGCCGGATCCCGATGATCATTTCATGCCCGTCCCGGTGAATGACCGGTACTTCCAGGGGTGCATGGGGACCCTTCGCAGCCATGTACCGGGCCATTTCACGCAGGACATATTTCCGCGTCGGCCCCGGGATCAGGTCGGCTATGGATTTTCCGGCCAGTTCTTCCGGCGTATAACCCAGGATCGTGGATACAACGGGACTGACGTACTGGATTTTTCCCTGAGTATCAACCTCCCAGATCAGGTCCGGGGATGTCTCGACAATAGACCGGAACCGCTCCTCGCTTTTGTACAGTTCTTCTTCCACCCGCTTCCAGTCGGTAATATCAACGGCCTGCGAAAAGAGGAGATCGTTGTCACCCACCCGGATACGCTGCCCGGAATAATCCAGGGTGAGGACATTTCCGGATTTTGTCCGGACCCGGATCCCGCATTTCTGTATGATGCCATCCTTTACAATGGTCTGTGCTATCCGCTCACGGTCAGCGTAATCAACGAAGAGATCGATCTCCTCCGCGGACTTCCCGATCAGGTCCTCCCGGGAATAACCGGTAGTCCTCATGAACGCTTCATTCACATCAACCAGTCTGCCGGTGGCAAGATCCGTGATCGCTTCAAGGCTGGGATTGGAAATAAAAAGCCGGGAGAATTTTTCTTCTGACCGGATCCGTTCAAGTTCGGCCCTCCGGCTGCGGACTGCCTGCCGGATCTTATGCACAAGCTCGGCGAACTGGGCTTCCGGGTCGCCCCCTTTCTGGAGGTAGAAATTAGCCCCGTTGTTGATCGCTTCGATGACAACTTCTTCACGCCCCCGGCCGGTAAAAAGGATAAAGGGGGTGGCCGTATCAGACGCCCGGACCCGCTTTAAAAATTCAATGCCATCCATCTCCGGCATCTGGAAGTCGGAGATAATGGCATCATAGGAACGGTGAGCGAGGATATCGAGTGCAGCCGGGGCAGACAGTGCAGTATCAACAGAGAATTCGCGATCATCCTCAAGGAATAACCGGACAATCTCGTGCAGCCCGGGCTCGTCATCGACATAAAGAACCCTTACTTCACCTGCCATTATACATCGATGTCGGGTATGGAAGCATATCTCTTTCGGAATTGTCGTACTATTCCGGTTTTTTATTGCATTTTTTCCGTTCCGGGTTCGGGGATGATCTAACAGGCCCGTTCGTGCAGGACCGGGCATTCACCGGGGAGTTCCGGCAGTCCCGGGGTGCCGGAAGGCAAAACCGATCCGGATCCTCCCGGCGTTCTTCCGGGTTATTTCTTACCAGAACCGGGGGACAGGACCCCTTCCTTTGGTACCACAAGCTCGAACCGTGCCCCGGTTCCCGGTTTGCCGGTCTCCCGGATCGTGATACCGGTAATGGCAAGGATCTCCCGGGAGATGGCAAGGCCGAAACCGGTGTTCTTCCCAAAGCCGAGATCGAAAATCTTCTCTTTCTCGTGTGCGGCCACACCATCACCATCATCTGCACACACGATGATCCGATCACCATTCTGGTTCTCAAGCGAGAAACGGACGGCCCTGATCGTTCCCCCGTGACGCACGGCATTGTCTACCAGGTTGTACATGACCCGGGCAATCAGGGGATCGGCAAATATCTCCATGCCGGCCGGCAGCTCGTTTTTCAGCGTGACCTTCCCCAGTGCGATATTCCGGGCCGCATCATCTACGAGAGCCGGGATATTCTGCCATACCGGAGCATGCACGCCAACCTTCTCGTATTCGCTCATGAACTGGATCAGGTTTTTGATCTGATCGCTTGCAGCGTTGATCCTTAAGAAATAGTGTTCAAGCGAGGGAGCAGGAGTTTTGCTCTGGAGCAGTCCGACAAAACCGTCCAGTGCCGAAAGCTGGTTTTTGATATCATGCCGGGTAATACCCGAGAGCATGTTGAGCTTCTTGTTGGCTTCCTTTATCGCGTGCTCCATCGATCGCCGCTCCGAGATATCCCGCATGGTACCTTCGTAGCCCCGGATCCGGCCTTCCTCATCCCGGATGAACTGGATATTCAGCGAGAACCAGAAGGTCGTACCGTCCTTCCGGATGCCTTCGCAGGTAAAATCGTTAATCTCCCCTCCATCCTGTAATACCCGTACCGCCTCCGCTCTTTGGGAGGGAATGTTGTACAGGGATAGTATCGGGAGCCCGACCATCTTTTCCGGCGATCCGTAGCCGAAGATGCGGGCTGCTGAGGGGCTCACCATCGTGATGATCCCGTTCTCATCCGACCGGATATAGGCGTCCTGCATCTTCTCGATGATCCGGCGGTACTTCTCTTCGCTCTTCTGCAGCGCCTCCTCGGCCTGCCTGCGCCCGGTGATATCGGTCCCGATGCTGAGCACGCCGGCCAGCTGCCCGTCCCTGTCAGGGAGGGGTTTGTTATGCCACCGGATCCAGACCCGCTTCCCGTCGCGGGTGATGTTCTCGTTCTCGTTGAAAAGATAGGGATCGGGGTTGTGGACGATATTATCGAGCAGGATCCGGAGGTTTCGGCCGGACCCGGATTCGGTTGCCGGGACAATGGTGCCCACCACGGGTTTCCCGATGATTTCGTCATGCGTGTAACCGAAGAACCGCTGGGCAAATTCATTGAAGAAGATCACGTTCCCGTTCTTATCCATCTTCAGGATGATGCTGTTGGCGTCCTCGACCAGCTCGCGGTATTTCTCCTCGCTCTTCTGCAGCGCCTCTTCCACCTGCCTGCGCCCGGTAATATCGCGGGCGATCCCGAGGATTGCAGGCGATCCCTGGTACATGACCAGGTCTACGATAAATTCACAAAACCGCACCGTGCCGTCCCGGGTCAGCAGCCGGGCGGTGAACCCCGGCGGGACTTCAATTCCTGCAAACCTCTTTTTTGCGTTCCCGATCAGGCCGTTCCGGTCATCCGGGTGCAGAAGATCCCAGAGACGGATGTTCATGAGTTCGTCATGCGGGTAACCGGTGAGCACTGAAGCGCGGCTGTTGAAAAAAACGAGCCGGTCAGACCGGTGGATGTAGATCGCATCCTGGCTGTTCTCGACAACAAGCCGGTATTTCTCCTCGCTTTCCTGTATCCGCTGCCCGGTTGCCAGTAACTCGTCGTACTGGCTTCTCAGGCCCTCTTCCGCTGCAGTGACCCGTTCGTATGCTGCACGGAGTTCCGCTTCATCCTGCCTGCGTTCCGTTATATCCTCGAAGATCACGCAGACCTGCGCAGGGGAGTTCGTTGGGCGGTATGCATTGCAGTGGTACCATCCTTTTGTCGGTTCATGGTACATATCAAATACCCGTGGAATGCCGGTGGTGGCGACCGTGCCGAACACTTCCACCCAGCTCTGCTCGGTGGCAGGCCATACCTCGAACACATCCTTTCCCAGTACGTCCTCCAGTTTCACCCTGGCAATCCGGGCATATGCATCGTTGAACTGCCCGAAGCGGAAACTGACATACCTGCCGTTTTCATCAAAGACGGACTCCCACACGATGAATGCATTGATCATGTTCCTGAAGATCAGCTCAAGTTCCGTGGAGACTTTCTGTAATGCCGTTTCAGCCTGTTTGCGTTCCCGGTTGTCGATAAAGGTCTCGAGGAGACACTCGCGGCCGTCCAGGTTCATCCGGGTCACGTATCTGATGATGGGGATTCTTGTCCCCGTACCGGTGCTGAGCAGGTATTCTGTAGTATCGAAGTCCTGGTGAAGGTCGGTGATCGGGCACCTGCCGGTTTCCGCATTGCAGATGAACGTGTGACAGGGCATGCCAACGATCTGCTCCCTGGGCAGGCCCATGAGGTCAGTACCCTCAGGATTGATATCGAGGATCGTATGGTTTTCTGCATCAATAATCACGATGCCGGCTTTCACCGAGCTGAAGATCTGGTCCAGGTAGTTCCTGCTCTTCTTCAGGTCAGATTCCGCCACCCGCCGCCGGACAACCTGCCGGATCTTATGCGAGAGTTCCGCGAACTGTGCGATCGGGGCGCCGCCTTTCTGGAGATAGAAATCTGCGCCATTGTTAATCGCCTCGATCACGACCTCTTCGCGGCCCCGCCCGGTAAAAAGAATGAAGGGGAAGTCGCCATACCGCTGCCGGACTTCTTTGAGGAAACTGATCCCGTCCATATCCGGCATCTGGTAATCGGAGACGATGATATCGTGTGAGAGAATTGAAGGAGTGGCAAGGGCTTCCTCCGCTGAGGTCGAGGTCGTGACGGAAAACTCGCCCGTCTGCTCCAGGAAGAGCCGGGCTATTTCCAGGAGACCGGGCTCGTCATCGACATAGAGGACCCTGATCCCCTTAGCCATAGTGTGTACATTTCCGCGTTCCAGCATATGCCTATCGATATTGTAAAAAGGAATCCGTACCGGGTGGTGACAAATTTCCTGCCCGGCTTAAAAAAACTGTTCCAGCCCGGCCTTGCCGGGAACAATACCGCATTCCACCGGGTCCGTGACATCGGACCCTGCCCCGGTGAGTTCCCCGGTGATATTCTTTTCGATACCGCCCCGGTCTCACCGGGGGCCGGACGTAATCGCACCCGTACGGATCCGATCTTTTCAGGAACCTCCTGGGGGGAGTATATTTATCGGACCCTGCGGCAACATACGACTATAATCCGAAGGAGGAGAGGGTACGGGTTCCCGGTTTGAGGCAGTCTGCTCAGTGTGCACGAAGAGATTTCCGGTGAATGACGGGGGGGGATTTTTTTTCCACCTCCTTCGCTGCGATACCTGCGGTAAAGAGAGAAAAATCGGGTTTGACAAGCTGGGAGAGCCCCATCTCCGGTACATCAAGGGTCTGGGGGGACCATGGTGTGTTGCATCCATGGAGGCTGACAAAAAGGTCCAGGAAACATTTCCCGGAGAGCCCCTCGATGAGAAGGAATACCATATGTTCGTGGAAGAATTTGCCGGAACGTGCAGTTGCGGGGGAACCTATACGTTTGACGCAAAACCCCGGTGCCCGAGATGCCACTCTCCAGAGTACACACAAGACCCCCACGGGGAACGGGCATTCTACGATTGAATTTTCATGTTCTGGAGAAAACCTGTTTCAAAAGATATGATCGCGCCCCTTACGCCAGCCCCCGTAGGAGCGGGGGCGCAAATGATGCCCCGGAAATACCAGTACAGAGATACTCTGCATTTTTTTTCGGGAAAAAATGGCACTATCGTAACCGGGGCGCCTCAGTGGCGGGGAAAAACCCCTGGAGCGTCACGTCCCTCTAAATGAGTTCTTATGAAAATCGAATCCTTTCAGGCAGAACGATGGGGGGGGGGGACCCCATAAGCGCTAACTT
>JBAZHD010000076.1:0-17460 GCA_041652515.1 Methanoregula sp. | reverse complement strand
TTGGCGTCCGTGAGGTTTTCGATGAAGGGAATAGCACCTTCAGCGCCGACGACTCTGCCGTCTTTGACGCCGCCCTTGTGGAGTGCTGCGAAGGTCTGGCCTGAGAGGTGGCCCTTGACTTCGGTACCACAGAACAGGACGAACCTGATGTTGGGGTTGGCGATGATGTTTGCGATGACCTTTTCGAGACCGAGGTTCTCGGTCTTGCAGGAACCGCACAGTGCAGCACCTGCATCGCAGATGCCCTGTTCGTCGAGGTGTGAACCCATGGTGACAACAGCCACGGGGCTGTTAGCGTCGCCTGAGTGGAAGTCACCCTTGATGAGTGGCCAGCCACTTGCCGGTGATTTCTTGTCTGCCATGTTAGACACCCGCCCTGATAAGCTGGAATGCAATGATTCCTGCAATGAATAGTCCAATCGCGAAGCCGTACCACAGTGATGTAATGGTCCCGCCGATTGCAAGTCCGTGTTCCCTGCCCGGGAACGATGCGAGGAAGTTGCCTTCTCCCGAGAGCATGTTGACGAGATCGTCACTGGTTGCCTCGAGTATTGCGACCTTTTCAATCACGGGTGAGAGCGATTCGCCGGCTGATGTGATGATACCGTTCATGGGGTCCGCAACAAGGCCGAATTCCGGGAGTACCTGTATGTATGCCATATCAGTGTCCCTCCACATCGGGAATCGGCTTTGAATCGAGCCATGATGCTGCGTCACGCTTCGACATTTCCATGTACTGGCTGTAGGTGTAAACCCATCCGATGATCGCAACAATCAGTCCGATAAGCGCTGATAGGAAATTGATCAGGGCAAACGACATGATTGCTGCAACGATCATGCTTAAGAATCCGCATTCAGCGGTAAGCATGAGCATACGGTCCTGTTTCCAGCCAGGTCCGAGGCACGCGTTGAACGGGTGCTGGATTGCAATGGACCCGAGCAGGAACGCAACGGCAATGAGGCAGCCGCCAAGGAATGACTGCTGGTAGGATGGAAGGGTCAGACCCATGATCGAAATGGATCCGGCAGTCAGTCCTGCGAATGTGAATCCACCGGTAATCAGTGCTGCAAATCCCATGAGGGAGAGTGCACCGACAACAGCCATCTCGGTGAGTGCCTGTACCATCGCCGGGATCTTCATGTTCAGGATATTGTTGGATACATACCCGAGAACGAAGCCGATTACTGCTGCGAGGATAAGGGCAACGACCGGTGCGAGCATGCCGAACCTTGTTGCGAGGAGCATAGCAATGACCCCCGAACCGAACGCGATCATACCCGCGGACGGTACTCCAGTACCGATACCGTAACTGCAGAGTACCTTGATAGTGTGGCTTCCCCAGATTAGTGCCGCAACGACCGCGAGTCCCCCAAAGAAGGAGAATAATGTCACGGAGTTCGTCGGAGTACTTAAGATGACATTGAGGTAAGTCAGGTAGAGACACACAAGTGTGCTCACGAGGCCCGCAACGAGAATAGTATTGTGCGGAATGCCTCCTTCAATAACTTCAACTTTTACTGACATCTTTAACACCTCAGAATGGCACCACGATCAGAACCGCCACAAGCCCGCAGAGTGCTGATGCGACTGCGGATGCAACGACGGATCTTGGCCAGCGGCTGAATTTCGGGTCGTGGGGTCCTTCGATTGTACCCGTGATGTTGTAGGCAGTGAGCACTGCATTCACGAGGAAGAGACCAACAGCGAACATACCCGCAGCCGAGACTGCGATTGGCATTACCTGTGCGGCTTGTGTTGCGGGGACATTCATCACACCGGGGAGCATCTCTTCGTAGAGCGTGAGAAGCTGGATGTAGATGAGGGTACCGCCGGCACCTCCGAGAGCACCTCCGATCACGCCGCCAACGAATGAGATGAATGGCAGGCCGTGACCTTCCGTTCCCTGGGACTTGTATTCTGCCTGCGAGTCTCCGGTGATCGGGTCATTTGCAACTTTACCGGATGCAGATGGGATACCCATACCGAAGACATAGATGAAGTTCACCATCATGCAGGTGATTGCCATCATCAGGCCGCCACCAACACCACCGGTGATTACTGCAATAACAATGCCCTGTTCTGCTGCCCATGCACCGCCGAAGAGTCCGGCAAGGCCGGCACCGGCTGCGAGCATCGCAACACCGGTTGCGATACCGGGAGCCTGTCCCATTGCAGCGGGAGCACCGCCGACCGGGACGAAGTGGGTCCCGAAACCGATCAGGATGCCGCCAACGATGACGCCTATGAGTACAGAGACAACCATTATCCGTGAATCAACTGGCGCGAACATGTAACAGATCGCGATCAGTAAGATCGTCATGACGATACCGACTGCCATAGCGGTCGGGTTCATTGCGCTACCCGCTGTGGGCTTTGCTGCAACTGCGCTCATGAGGATGCCTCCTTGGCTTCCGTGTAGGGTCCGTAGTTCTTCCGTGCCCAGACCTCAATATACCGGTCGATGACCGTGAAGATGAGGATCATGAGGACACCAACGATGATTGCATACCACGGGTTGATCGCTTCGAAGACGACTGTACGCCAGAGTTCGAGGAATACAATCAGACCGAAACAGATACCGGATGCCGAGCCACCGATCTTGTGGGTGAAGAACCCGTTATCAAGCGAGTTCCTCTCGCCTGCTTCTGCGTACCGGACGATGTTACCGGACGCAGAGATCGGGACACCTGCACCGAACTTCTGGTTCTGGTACTGGCGTTCCTTGCCGTAGTACGGGTTGCCTGTCGCAGAGCCTGCTGCACCGAGTGCAATACCCCAGATCAGACCGAGCAGCGGCAGCGGGAACGGGTGTCCCAGTGCGGAGTTGATCAGGTGACAGAGTGTTACGGTACAGAAAATTGCGATAAAGGCATGTGCCATGGTAACCGAGGTCATGGACTTGAGGATGTCCACGTACACCGGCTGCCCGAACTTGGAAAGACTTGCGGTCCTTCCTACGTAAGCGGTTGTTGCATAAACGCCCTGTACAAAGACAGCAAGTACGCTGCCCAGAACGATAGCAATAACCGGGTTGAGTTGCATTGCCATAAATGCCCATGCGAGTCCGGCGCCCAGACAGCACCAGAGACCGTATGCCGGGGGTTCACCGGCAACCGCCTTGTTGAAGATGCGGTGCAGGAATCCCATCTGCGGAGCGAGCTGAACCTGTGAGTTCGGGTCACCCTGGGACCCGATGTTGGATTCAGTATCTTCCGCGGAACCGGCTACGGTGGCAAGAGCTCCTGCCAATGCAGTAATTCCAATGCCAAATACAATATGTTCCATTTAGCCTCCTCCCTACGTGCAAATGCACGAGAGTATTCAAAATGCAATGCCACGCACAACGAGTACATACTCTTTGTGGTTAGTGTAAAGTTGGTAAGATCTTAATTAAAAGGTTTCGAATTTATTTCACCGAAATCCGACTATTTAAAGCCCGAATTATTAATCGGAGTCTGTATCGGGCCTCTCTAATCATGTGGATTTGTGTTAAGGAAAGTCTGGTTGTGTTACACTCGTGCAAGGTTGCGTATACGACAGCAAGGGTCCCATAAGGAAACCTTAAATTTTTTCCTGCCGGATTTTTTAATTTTATGATGGATTGGATCCTGCCTGAACTTCTTCAAATCGCTCCGACAAAACCATTCCGTGGTGTTGATCGCTCACTTGGGAAACTCCTTTTGTGGGCATTTCTGATCACTGTTTTTTAACCGTTATCGGGATCCTCTTCTTGATCTGTTTATCCCCTTGAATAATTCACTCGTACTGCTGCTGACTCTCGCCACCTGGTTCATTTTTATCCTCTTTTTTTCTTCCGTACTCTTCTGCCTGGTGATAAATGGTGTTTTTTTCTGACGTGCTCCTGAACATCCGTCCCGGGAAAATCAATTATCCCCGCCATCTTCGTTGTCTTCCTCATCCGCCTTTTTTTTAACCAGGTACCATATCCCCGCTGATGCGGCAATGATCGCGACAATCAGGACCAGGAGCGAGATCGGATCAGTGGCGAACCCAATCGACCGCGGACCTGCTGCCATCTCCCCTTTCGGACCGGGCAGGCCGGTCTCGGAAATTTCGACCTTGATATCGATAGGGGTCGGAGATATCCCGTAACGGGCGGGAATTGTATGATTTGTGATATCGGCGCCGGTCACGTTAAGATCAGGGCCGGTAACAACCCCGCCTGCCTGCCGGGTGTCATCCGGGACAACTGCACCGACAAATGGCACTGCAAGTGATACGAGAATAATCAAAACTGCCGCACATCTCCTCATACAAACCACATCCATCTATGAAAAGTTTGTATTGGACAGGTCAAGGGGTTTGTGGTTGGAAAAAAGGGAGACAGGTATCGATACATCCCGATCTGAAGCGCCGCGGCGCTCCGTTGTACTGCGATATCCGGGACGCACGTATCCGATCCGGTCTTGCCTGAATGTTCATTCATATGGGTGAGATGATGACTTTTCCTGCTTCTTCTTCAGCCGCTCGATCATTTCCAGCGCTTTCTTCTTTGCCGCCCGTTCCCTGTCATCGCCCGGCTCGGACCACGGCTGGGGAACCGTCCATGTCAGGTTTCCGCTGAGCGGGGGTTCCGGAAACGCACCGGGATCACAGAGCATTTGCCCCCGAAACTCCCCCGGCTTTTCCTGGAAGCAGGACCAGACCGCTTTCCGGATCACGGACTCGTCCTGGAACTGGCAATCAACAAGCGTCAGCTGTTCACGGAACCTTTTGATGAACTCGATCGGGACATTATGGAGGACCGCGGTGAGCCCGGCTGTTTCGATAATCCGTTTCTTCTCGTCAACCCCATTTTTCAGGAGTGCTTTAATGGCATCGCCGGTCTTGTGCCCATCAGACTCGGGGCCCCCGAGAATGAGATAACGTATATTCGGGTTTGCCACGATGTTACAGATTATCTTCTCAATGCCGATATTTGCGGTCTGTAATGTTCCGGAGAGTGCGGCTCCACTCTCAACTCCGGTCCGCACAAGTTTCTCGATCTCGTGCGGGATGGCTTCGGCATCGTACGTAAGGATGATGACAACAGCTGCCGGGGAATAATCGTTCCCTCTCAGGTATCGCCCCTCTTCGGGAGGATACTCCGGGTGTGGTTTCACCTTCAGCATCATTCGCCTGCCAGAAATCGGAGAGGCTGAAGGATCCCAGATTTTACCATTGTTAAATCACTCCGTCGTAATTCTCCTTAATCAGATCTTTTTCTTTGGATGACTGAACCCCGGTTTCACCCACAGCAGGAGGATTGAACTAAATACGACAGAGATACATCCTGCCTCCTGGTAGATAGTCGCAGTTATCGGTGAGAGCATGGCCTGGACCCCCAGTAAAAGCCCGATCGCATTGTATACCATGGAGAGCCCGATGTTGATCTTGATCCGCCGGATAACTTTTTTCGACATCCAGACAAAATCCACGAACTGCCAGAGATCGTCTTTCATGAGGGTGATATCGGCAGTCTCGATCGCGACATCGGTGCCCGATGCACCCATCGCGATACCCACATCTGCTTTTGCAAGGGCAGGGGCGTCATTGATTCCATCGCCAATCATCCCCACGATCTGACCCTTTGCCTGGAGTTCCTTTACCACCTCGAGTTTCTGCTCTGGCAGGAGGTTTGCCTGGTAACTGTCAACACCGATCGAGGCACTCACGGCCTTTGCAACTGTCGCGTTATCCCCCGTGAGCATGACGATGTTTTTTATTCCCATCTTCCTTAATTCTGTAATGGCCTCAGCAGTTCCCGGGCGGATCTCATCAGCAATGGCGATGAGTCCCGTGACCGTAGAATCACGGGCGACCATGATGACGGTCCTTCCCTGGTCCATCTGTTTTCTGACGATGCCGAGGGCTTCCTCACCGATCTTCATACCTTTTGTTTCAATAAATTCGGGTTTACCGATAATCAGGTTGTGTTCTCCTGATCGTGCTGTAATGCCCATACCGGTCTCGCTTTTAAATTCGTCAGGATCCGGGACAGTAATGTTCCGGGCTGCGGCAGCGGCGAGGATGGCCCGGGCAAGAGGATGTTCCGAGAATTTTTCACCGGTTGCTGCAAGAAGGACCACATCCGCTTCCTGATATCCGGGGAGGGGAACGACTTCAACGACCTTAGGCTTACCGAGAGTAAATGTACCGGTCTTGTCCACCAGAAGCGTGTCAAGTTTTCCCGAAAGTTCGAGAAAACTGCCTCCTTTGATCAGGACACCCCGGCGGGCCAGGTTGGAAATCCCGGCGGTAACCGCAGTCGGTGTAGCAATTGCAAACGCACAGGGGCATGCAACAAGCAGGATGGAAACAAAAACGAGGACCTTGCCAGAAAGGAGATACCCGATCACCGCAATGACGATGACTACCGGCAGGAACCATGTAGTAAACCGGTCGGCAATTCCCTGAATCGGGGCCCTGGTTCCCTGAGCACCTTCAACAAGGTGAACAATCCGTGCGAGAGTAGTATCTTCGCCAACCCGTGTTGTCCGGACCTCAAGGTGTCCGGTCTCGTTCATCGTCGCGCTGAAGACTTCGCTCCCTTCGCTTTTCTCGACCGGAATTGATTCCCCGGTAATGGGGGCCTGGTTTACGCTGCTCGCACCCTTCGTGACGATCCCATCGACCGGGATCCGTTCACCGGGCCTGATAACAACGATATCACCGATCCGGACCTCTGCGGCCAGTAAGGAAACTTCTTCGGTGCCGCGACGCACATTCGCCATCTTTGGTGCAAAATTCAGCAGGTTCCGGATATTTTTCTTTGTTTTGTCGAGCGTATAGGACTCGAATGCTCCAACGACGGACATGATGAAAACGATCAGGGCCGCTGACAGGAACTGGCCAACCGCCATGGTGGCGATAAGGGCAACGGTCACGAACACATTGACCGTAATCTTCCGGTGGTACATGTCACGGAATCCTGAGACAAAACGTGTGTATCCTCCAAAAAGAGTAGCAACGAGGGCAATACCTCCGCTCACGTAGAACGGTATCACCGGGTAGAACGATAGGACATAGCTGGCGATGATAAGAATAAGGATGATGACCGGCACAAGACCGAACACCAGAGCATCCCAGTATACGGGTGTTTCTGTTTCATTATTATCCATAGATTCGGTTACCTCAATTTTCTTAAAAAAAACACAGGCCCATTCCCCGTACGGACCCGTTAATCGCGATTATACGGAGTGTTACTTCGAAGGGGTCTTTTTCTTGTCCTTCCCTTGCGCGGCGTCAGGAGCTGCACCGCAAGTTTCCCCGCCGCCACAGCATCCCCCGCTCTTGTTCATCGATTCCTTAATCGCTGCAAAAAATCCTGTTTTCTTCTTTTCTTCTGCCATGATAATGTACCTCGATAATTTCTGTATTCAGAATCCGATACGCTTCATAGTGCCGACCAATACTTAATGGTGAGTAATGCGGAAAAGCACCGGGCTCCAGAGGGCAGACAGCCTGCCTGAACCGGTTCATTTCTGCTTGTGAGATTGGATACCCTCTCCATATTCATTACCTCACCGCAGCGACGTGCTGCATGTGCCATCATTCTTTCCGCCATACCATTTCTCCCTGAGATACAGCGACACATTCACGAGCCCGATAAGCACCGGAACCTCGACAAGAGGACCGATGACGGTGGCAAATGCTGCCGGTGACGCGATGCCGAATACGGCAATGGCAACCGCAATCGCGAGCTCGAAGTTATTGGACGCGGCGGTGAACGAGAGCGACGCCGACTTCTGGTAATCGACCCCGAGCTTCCACGACATCCAGAAACTCGCAAAGAACATGATGACGAAGTAGAAGAGCAGCGGGATCGCAACCCTGACCACATCGAAGGGCACGTTGACGATATACTCCCCCTTAAGCGAGAACATCACGATGATGGTGAAGAGCAGGGCGATGAGCGTGATTGGCGAGATCTTCGGGATGAAGATCTGCTCGTACCACGCTTTCGATTTCACACGGAGCAGGGAATACCGGGTGATCATGCCAGCAAGGAACGGTATACCGAGATAGATGAAGACACTCTCGGCAATCTGGACTATCGTAATCGAGACTGCAGAACCGGCCCCGAGCCCGAGCAGAGGTGGCAGGTACGTGATGAAGAACCATGCGTACACGGAGTAGAAAAAGACCTGGAAGAGCGAGTTCAGGCCCACAATGGCGGCGCAATACTCACAATCCCCCTCGGCAAGATCGTTCCAGACAATGACCATCGCTATGCACCTGGCAATCCCGACGAGGATAAGGCCGTACATGAACATCGGCTGGTCGCGGAGGAAAATGACCGCGAGGGTAAACATCAGGACCGGGCCCACGATCCAGTTCTGGACAAGCGAGAGGCCGAGAACTTTGGTGTTCGTGAACACCTTCGGGAGTTCCTCGTACTTGACCTTCGCGAGCGGCGGATACATCATCAGGATGAGCCCAACCGCGATCGGGATCGAGGTGGTCCCGACCGAGAGGCCGGTGATCAGCGCCGGTACTGTGGGTGAGAAATACCCGATGGCGATACCAACCGCCATGGCCAGAAAGATCCAGAGCGTCAGGTAGCGGTCAAGGAATGAGAGCTGCTTTATCGCGGTCATGTTATTTTTCACCATCTCAATTGTTAATTATCCCAGTATCGCATTAAACAAATATCCCGTCAGGGTGATCGCTACGAACATGATTCCTACAAAGATTGCGAGAAGTTTGATCTTTATCACTTTGCGCAGGATGATCAACTCAGGCAACGAAAGCCCGATGACCGCCATCATGAACGCGAGGGCAGTTCCCATTGCCATACCTTTCGCGGTGAGAACCTGCATGATGGGGATCATACCCGCTGCATTTGAGTAGAGCGGGATACCGATAATTATGGCGATCGGAACGGCAAGCGGGTTTCCGGGTCCTGCGAAAGAGACAAGAAAATCTGCCGGGGCATACCCGTGGATGATCGCACCGATTGCGATACCGATGACAATGTAGGGAAATACCGTGAGAGTGATGCTCTTCGATTCGCTGATACCAAAAGCAATCCGCTCCCGCCACGTCATTGGTTTTTCTTCCTGGTCGTGCATCTTGCATTTCCAGACAAACTCCTCGACCTCTCCCTCCAGGTGAAGGCGACCGATGATGATACCGGCGATAATTGCGATGATGAGACCTGAGACAATATAGATGAGGGCAATCTGCCAGCCGAACATTGCAAGAAGCATCGCAGCTGCCACCTCGTTGATGAGCGGCGAGGCGATCAGGAATGAGAAGGTTATGCCGAGGGGTACTCCGGATTCGACGAACCCGATGAAGAGCGGTACCGCCGAGCAGGAGCAGAACGGTGTGGGGATACCAAGAAGTGCGGCAAGCACGTTGCCCACCCCCTCTGTACGCCCCGCCACCAGCTTCTTCACCTTCTGCGGGGTGATGAACGAACGGACTATGGCAACGCCAAAGACCACTACGGCAAGTAACAGCGAGACCCAGATGATGTCGTTGACAAAGAAGTTCACGGACGAGGCCGCGGGACTCCCCTGTGCAAGTCCGAGAACTGAATAGGTCACCCAGTCGGCGAATAGTTGTAACATGTTCAGCATGATGTTATCCTCCGGTTATTTTCTGATCGATTATTTTCTCCATCTCATCGGTGAACGGTTTCACCCGTGCAGCAACAGCAGGTGAAACGGCACTGATTGCATGGACAAGTTCCCGTGCATGAATCAGCCCTGCGATTTCCTTGTCGCAGGTCTTGCCGAAACGGGGCGCCCGGCAGAAATGGCAGATCCGTAAGCCGTAGTGCTGGAGCTGTTCCGGGCTGAGTTGTGTTCCGTGCAGCTCTGCACTTGCCGCAACGGTAGAACCACAGGGGGAGCCACGGATCACCTGCACGCTCTCAATCGTGCCGTCTTCCTGCACCTTCACGTCAAACAATGGTCTCCCGAATACTTTTGCATACTCATTGATTGCCGGTACCCAGGTATTGTCCTCAAGCGAGCACATCGTCGCAGGCGCAATGATATCTTCATTGATGGCTTTTGCCTGCCGGAGAAACCCGGGCCCGAAGCTGACCCCGAGGATGACCGGTTTCTTCCTCCCGATGATCGCCAGCGCGACGTCCGGATGGCGTACATAGGAGATGTAGAGATCGCATTCCGGAAGCGTCAGTTCGAGGTCATCAACCATTATGCTCTGCGGGAACGGGGCCATGATCCATTCTGTCGGGAACCGTTCCCGGATGACCTCGAAGGCACGGTCCCCGAATTTTCCGTCGCTTACAATACCGATTTTCATGGGGAAACTCCTTTATCGATAACCGCTCTGACGATTTTTTCGATCTCGTCATACTGCACTTCGCTCATCCCCTTCTTCTCAATGCCAAGCTCGGTAGCGATGATATGATGATGATGGGTAAGGCAGGATTTGGCGAGTTTCTTCGTTGCGCAACAGTCGGTGCACCCATCGATCACTATGACCTGTTCTGCATCCCCAATATCAGTTTCGAGCATTGCAGCGGATTGCTTGGCATGCATCCAGATGTACTTCCCCGGCCTGCGCTGCATGAGCAGGAGGGCTGCCTGTGTGGTGAGTTTCCCGGTATTCGAGATGCCTGAACAGGTGACGAGTGCGATGGTCATGGTAGTGCCTGAGTGTATTTCAGCAGGTCCCGCCGCACCCGCAACCGCACCCGCTGTCTTTCCCGCCGGTCTTTTTCGCCGGTTTTGCCGAATCATTCTTCCGGCCTTCACCTTTCCAGCACGCAGCAACGATCTTCTCGATGTCGTCGTTCGTATAGGATTTTGAGGGACCTTTGGTGATGCCAAGTTCGGTCACGACCAGGTGCTGTCCTGCTGCAATACCCTGTGCACCGGCAATCTTCTTTGCGCAGAGCATCGGGCAACCGTCAAGTATGACGACTTCATCGGTGTTCATCGCATTGGCAACAAGGCTTTCAGCACCGGTGGCGAGTAGCGCAACGCAGGCAATACTCCCGTACCCTTCTTCGGTCAATTGTAGTGCTGCGAGGTTTGTCAGTTGTCCGGTATTTGCCTGCCCGGCGCAGGGAAAGATGATCCGCTTTGGTTCGTTTGCTCCGCATGAACAGGTGGGTTTTTCGGTCATGAGCTTTCACTCCGTTAACATTTTCTTGATCTCATTCACGTCAGGTATCCGGCCCTCCGCCCGCACTTCACCGTTGATGGAGAGCGCCGGTGGAAGCATGACCCCACGGCCGACAATTTCGGCAATGTCGTCCACTTTAACAACCTCTGCTGTGATCTTCAGTTCCATTACTGCCTGCTCGGCATTGGCAAAGAGCCGCTTGCACTTTGCACAGCCGGTCCCGAGAATTTCGATTTTTGTCATGATGTCACTCAACGATGGGAATTTTCTTCATATTTTCACAGACGATTTCCTGAATTCTTCAACAAGTGCACAGGCATACTCTTCCTCGACATTCGGGGGAACATAATTGTACACTTTTATTCGTTTGAGGAGTGCAGCCCGGATTTCCTGGTCACTGGTCATCTCCTGTGTTTTTACTTCTGCAATACACTCATCGAGCATGCAGATCCCAATCGGAATCCCTTTGACCGGGATTTGCCGGATACGCCGGAGAGCTTCGGCAGCACAGCAGGGTTTGTTGTCGTATTCCATGAAACACCTTACACAAGCGGCGGGGTGAATGTTGCCAGAAGGAGCAGTCCTTTGTCTCCGGTCTCGATCCGATGCACCTGATCGGCAGGCATGATCCCGACAACACCGGGACCGTAGGCGATCTTTGTTCCCGCAAGTGTGCAGGTTCCTTCACCCGTAAGGACATCGTGGATCTCTACCTGCCCGGCATGCACATGGTCTCCTATGGCACAGCCGGGATCGATCCGTACATGATGAAGACTCATATGTCCCCCGGTATCTTTTCCCATCACCAGGTGCCTGAGAAAGACTCCGGTAAACTTCGGGTGCGGGTTCCATGGGAGGGATTCAACAGTGAGTTCCTGCCCGGGCCCGACGACCGTGGTGTGCCTGCCGGTTGATTGTTGCGGTTTCATGGTGTCCACATCATTTCAAATTTTATTGAATCAATGTGAACAGGGCAAGATTATATATCTTCGCATTTCAGATTAATTTGAAATGAAACGGAAAACCACCTCCTGTTGCGGGTTGCCGGCACAAGATGGAGACCTGGCAACGGAGATTCCGGAACAGATCCAGACGGAACTTGATGCAATGGGAGGGCTGGATGCCATTGCCTGCCGCATCCCTTCACAGGATGAGCGTGACAAGAGGAGCAGAATCTATCAGGCGCTTTCCGACCCGCTTCGCCTCTCAGTACTCTATATCCTCAAAGACCAGCCGCTTTGTGTCTGCGTCATCAACCGGTTCATGCGTCTTTCCGGTTCAAAACTCTCGTATCATCTGAATATACTCAAAGAGAGCGGCCTGATTGAAGGGGAATACAACGGTAACTGGATCCTCTACTCCATTACGGATCGCGGGCGCCGGCTGCTGAAATGTACGGAACATGCGGGAAGGTAAAAAAAATATGGATGAAACAGGACTGGATCTGCTGCATTGCCCTGATCCGCACCGACAACCTCCCTTCAGAAGTCTACGGTGTGATGAATTCCCTGCTTGCGGATAAAGCATGATGGTGTTGTATGATCGTATCAAAATATGCTGTTACGAATCCGGAAAAAAAATCTGAAATGAAATATGGTGTACTTGTCCTGATGGGAATCCTCATTTCAGGGATTTTTTTTGCCGGCTGCACGCAGTCATCCGGAACCGGGCCTGTTCCCACGACAGTTCCGGTACCTTCCCCCTCCCCCACTGAGGCTGTGACGGTAACAGCAACAAGTACTCCCCACGAGGTTGTAACAATCATCCGTCATGTTTCCCAAACGCGGGATGTAAAGGACTCCGAACTCCTGTTTTCGCTCCAGGTACCGGTGGAGTGGGACGTTACTACTTACCGTCTGAAAAACTCCGATATCACGGAAGGTCTTTTGTACCAGACCGACCTTATCGGGGATGATGTATTCAATATCCATACCTATGCCATCTCCCGCGGCCAGGACCAGGCATACCGCGACGAGTTCCGGATGTGGTCTCCCGCACCTGCTGAGACAACCGTGACGATGAATGATATTACCTTTGACCGGTTCGAATCCACACTGGATGGCAAGACCCGGATAGCTTACGTTGTACGCAAGAGCAGTGCGAATGAACGCGGGTACGCAAGTGTGCTGTTCTTCTCATCAGATACCAGTAACCCGTTCGAAAAAGAGGACTTTGAGAAAGTTGTTTCATCATTCCGGTATCTCACCGGAAACACTGTCGGCACCATGGCCGGCGAGGAGATCCCCCGGATTGCAGCAATTGAAGATCTATCGGGAAGTGCGATGTCGAAAAAGAGTGGAAGCAGTGAATCCGGAGTATCCTCCGGTGGTTGCAGCTGCTGCAGAGGCTGATTATGACCGACATTCAACGGATTTATCCGGTAATAATTCTTACAATCCTGATTATCCTGTGCGGAGTTATGGCCGGGTGCACTAATACATCCCCATCTGCAGGAGCAGCATCACCTGCATCGCTCTCCACGACCAGTTATAACAGCACCATTGAACGGATTGAAGTGTTCCATTTCCACGGTAACCAGCAGTGTGCATCCTGCATCGCGGTCGGGGACCTTGCGGAAAAGACCGTGAACGCCAGTTTTAAAAATGAGCTCGCATCCGGCCGGCTCGTGTTTGCGCACGTGAACTATGATTTCCCGGAGAATGCCGCCCTGGCTGCAAAATACAATGTCACCGGCTCATCGCTCTGGATTGGAGTCTATGATACCAACGGGTTCCACAAGGAGCAGGACATACGGGTCTGGTCCCTGATAACTGATGAGGGTCTCTATTCGAACTATCTTACAACAATAATAACCAAGCGCCTGAATGGAGATTTCTCCTGAAATGGATCTCCTGAATTTTCTCGGGACGATGGGCCAGAATCCGGTCCCGGTCATTGCAGCATTTTTCATCGGGCTGATGACCGCCATCAGTCCCTGCCCGCTCGCAACCAACATCACAGCCATTGCCTATATCTCGAAGAGGATTGACAACAGCCGGACCACGCTTCTCACCGGGTTCGTATACACACTCGGCCGGATGGCCGCGTATATCGCGGTTGCCTCGGTCATCGTTTTTTTTGGGATGAACATCCAGGTTATCTCACTTGGTCTCCAGCATTATGGAGAACTGCTGCTCGGGCCGTTCCTTCTCCTGTGTGGGATCTATCTTCTCGACATCCTTCCCCTCGACCGGCTGCCGGGGGGGGACCGGGTCTCCGGGTTCACGTCCGGTATCTCGTTACGGCTTGCCGATAAGGGTTACCTGGGCGCGTTCCTGCTTGGCGTGATCTTTGCCCTGAGTTTCTGCCCGTTCTCCGCAGTTCTCTTCTTTGCCATGCTTATCCCGCTTGCGCTGGGTGCCGGAGACCCGGTGATCATTCCTGCGGTCTTCGCTCTCGCGACCGGATTGCCCGTCATCGTGATCTCATACCTGCTTGTGGAAGGAGTCGGGAAGTGCAGCGGGATCGTACAGAAAATCGGTGCTGCTGAGATCTGGATACGAAGGGGGGTAGCCGGGGTTTTCATCATTGTCGGGGTTTATTATATCGTCCTCATTTACGGTGCCGGCATACTCTGAAAAAGGGAAGTATCTGTCAAAAAATGCAAGAACCGGCTAAATATTTATAGAACCCGCGATGAGTATCGCTTATGTCAATTTCAGAAAAAGTTGAAATATCTCAGGGTGTCTGGGACTTCCACGGGCACATCTGTCCGTTTATGCCAATCGGGTACCGGATGGGACAGGTCGCCATGCGGGAACTGGGGGTTTCGCATACCGGGGACCACGGAGCATTCGGCCTCTCTGAGATGGGTGTCGGGCACCCGCAGACCTGCATGATCGACGGGTTCATGGCAGTCACCGGGTGTACGTATGGCAAGCTCATGATGGAGCGGCTCAACTACGGAAAGGTCGCGTGCCTCCTTATCGTCCCCGGGAAAGGGGCGGTCCGTGTGTACCTGAAATCGGAATTCCAGGACGCACTCGGCAAACAGGAATTTTTTGTGTACCGGAAGAAAGGCATCGAGCCTTCACAGGTTCCGGCGGATGTCGTGAAAAAAGTCGTGGATATGGTTCTGACAGCCTCGGAGTCCGAGATGTTCGTGGTCACCAAACTGCCGGACTTCACCTTCAGTCGCCCGAAAGGTTCGTTTAACAAGACGAAGTGCAGCACGTGCGGTGAATATGTCTTCGAGCGCTACGTCCGGATGGTGGACGGCAAGCCCGAGTGCATCCCCTGTTCGGGGTATGACCAGACCTGGGTGAACGTCCTGAACGGAACACAATAATCCGGTGAACGATGGACAGTTCCCTCCTGATCGCGATCGCTGCGGTCTTCATAGTCTCCATCATTTTCTCGATGTTCGGTCAGGGTGGCGGATCGCTCTACACCCCGATTCTCTTCCTGCTGGGCTACGCGGCGCTGACCTCGATCTCCACCTCGCTCGTCCTCAACCTGATCACGGCGCTGTCAGCATCGATCGTGTACTACCGCTCAAACCTTGTTGACGTCCGGTTCGCGCTCTGGTTTGTTCCGGGCATCTGCCTGGGTGCATTCCTCGGCGGGGTTATGGCCGCGTACATCAATCCCGTGATCCTGATGTGGCTGTTTGTCATATTCCTTCTCGGTGCCGGGGGCCGGATGGTCTACACGTACTGGGAGAAGTCATCTCCTGAAGGTGCCTGCCCGGTGTATTATTCCAAAGGGATGTATGCCCTCATTGTTGTCTTCAGTTTTTTTGTCGGCATCATCTCCGGCCTTCTTGGTGTCGGGGGCGGGATCCTCATCGTGCCGTTCCTGATATTTCTCTGCCGGTATCCCACCAAGAATTCTGCCGGCGTGGTCAGTTTTATCGTTATCTTCTCGTCCCTGTTCGGCGTATTCGGGCACCTGACGAGCGGCGGCTTTGATGTTCCCCTTATCCTTGGCTGTGCGGTCGCTGTTTTTGTCGGTGCAATGATTGGTGCAAGGAGCATGGTGAAGATCTCAAGCGGGTACATCAAGGCGGGATTCGGGGTGGTTCTCTGGGTATTTGCTATCCAGCTTATCCTTAAACTGATGCATTTCGTTTAACTTTTTTTACCATGACGCATGACACAGTCCGGGACTGCCATAAATCGAGGAAGATCGTGCTCTTAATTCCTCTTGTCTTCCTGCCCGTGGAGATTGCCGGAGGACAAATTTCCGGATTCTCCAGTCCACGCTCGAGTCCGGGTGCAACGTATGCAAAGGCCGCGCTCTTGTTGAAAAAACAAGGATCATCCCGGTTAATTTTTCCCACGAGTTATAAAAAACAGGTAATGGTCGGGCAATGAGACCCGGTTACTCCGGGGGTCAGCCTCGTTTCGTTCCCGTTACGAGGTAGAATGTCAGCGAACTGAAGAACTGCCCGGCGGCGTCTGCCCGTGAATGTTCTTCTGCCCATGTTTCTGCCTGCCGGGAACTGACAATCCCGGCCTGGGCCGCAAGAGATACGGTCGTTTCAAGATCAAAGATCTTGCGTGCAAGCGGCAGACTGGTGAGTACCAGGCATACCGGAGTCACTTCAACATCAGAGAGGCCGGCTGCAGAAAAGCCCGTGTACAGGGATCGGCCTGCCCAGCCGGTAGGGATATGGTCGCACCAGAAGTTCAGGATTTTACGGGTAACTTCACGTTCGCCCGGCCAGAGAACGAATGTTTCCCAGTCCGGTTCAAATACCACAATTTTCCCGGCCTGGCGGGTTACCCTTGCCATCTCCCGGATAACGACCGATGGATCTTTTGTGTGCTGGAGTACGCGGTCCGCCCGTACAGCATCAAAAGACTCAGTGGAAAAAGCAAGGTTCGATGCATCGCAAAGCACATAGCCGGGAGTACTACCGGCATTGCCCCGGGTCCGCGCTGAGGTAAGCATCGTGTTACTTACATCGATCCCGATTACCCGGCCGGTCGGCCCGGTCATACTTGCGAGAATGGTAGCATCAACACCATTTCCGCAACCGATCTCAAGCACTGATGCACCGGGCTGGATGGCAAGTTTCTGGTAGCTCCGGCGTTTGCAATCCTGGAAAAACGGCAGCGAGTGGATCAGATCAAGATACGTTACAAAGGAGCGGGCATCTCCCGCACCATCAACACCGGCAAACCCGGAAGCAAATGAGTCCATGATATTCACGAATGTTTTTGACGGACAATGTTATTGCTCCCTGCATTTCAAAATTTGGAAATTTAGGTTTCCTGCGTCAACGGTTGATTTCAGATAACGAGGTATTCCAGTGCAACTGCGACAACGAAGATCGCAATCCCTGCGAGCGCGACGGGCAGCGTGTAATTTTTCACCACCGTCCCGATGTCGTCTCCGGTAGTCCG
>JBAZHD010000075.1:0-17620 GCA_041652515.1 Methanoregula sp. | reverse complement strand
TTTCAGAATTTCAAAATTTTGGAACACCCTTTATTTAAAACGATCAGAAATTATTCCTTCCACACTTCAACCATGGACTGGTCGCCCCGGTACCCGATGAACGAGTGGAGCGAATCGTGCCCGACCGTCCGCGTCCTCATTCCCGGATCGGCAGGGTTGAAGAAGGAGAGCTTCCCGTCATCGATCCCGGTCATGACAACCCAGTGCGGGAGGTCCTCGCTGCTGTAAAACCGGGTGCTGGTAACGATCAGCGGGACATGGTGACGGCCCAGGGCGGTGCGGAGGGTCCTGGCGGTGATTGGTGCCCGGCTCTCTCTGATCCCGAGGGTCCTGCACCGCATCCGCCGCTCGGAAAACTGCGACCGAAGCAGGTCCATCGCCTCATCATCGAGTGGTGGATTGATTTTTTCCACATAATCAATCCCGCCGGTGTTGCTGGCTACCCGTGCAGAGAATCCCCGTGATGCCGCTGAATAGGCAAGGCCGTACCTGCTGGTCCCCGGGACAGCCACGAGGTTTGCCTCCCGCCAGATGTCGATCTCCAATTCCTTTGAGAGTACCAAGCTGTCATCCAGATATTTCATCGCCATCATCAGGCAGGCCGGGCCGCACGTAAAGTCATAGTGCTGCCGGTAAAAGGGGAGGAGGAGGTGGATGATGCCGGCGTTTCTATGCTGCATACATTACCCCCGTGCAGTCTTGTCTGTATCCAACGACTTGAAAACTCATAAAAACCATCCGGTTATCGCTGTCTGTATGTGGGGGTCTGGGGATTCGACCAGAAAAACCTTCTTTTGCATTTCCGGACAATACGAATCCCGCCCAAAAAAGTGTTTCATTTTTTTTATATCTTTATTACCCGGAACCGTAGAGTAATCAATTGGTAATCATCATGGACGGATACACAGGAAAAATGGTATGCTGATCTCCCGGCCGGGACAGTTACAATCAAATCCAGACCTCCAGAACTCAAACGGGAGTACATGAGAGGGCGTGGTTGGCATCCGGCCTGTATGTCCCGAAGGCCCAAATCATATTTTTAATACCGCATGTACCTATGCGCCCGGTTCATACTTTTAATTTACAGGTCAATCACAATTGGCATTTCAAAAAATCTTGAATACATTTAATAATCAGGAGCTCCATCATCCAATTATACCCCACGGGGATCGATACACAGGATTGTTTCCCTATATCGATTGAGCGAATGAACGGGACGAGTCCGTCAGGTTCCGGAGATGAGATGCACATGCATCGGCAGGAGCCGGAATAATGCGAACAACCAGCCCTGTGTGGCAGGGTAATCCGAGGTAAGTGAAATGGCTGAACTGTACAAGAAAATGATTGACGAGGCGATGGCTGCCCAGCGGGCGGACGTCGGCATGGTAAAGAAGAAACGCGGTCAGAATTTTGTTATCGATGACACTAAGGTGTACGTTGATGCCGTCAAAGGGATGAAACCTATCGGGGGCCAGAGCAAGGCGGTCTTTGCCCTGCACACCGATTCGGTCAATGCCCATTATACCATTCTCAAAAGCCTGACAAATACCATCCGCCCCGAGGACGACCCCTTTGTCGAGCACTACCAGACCCCGGTCATCATGGAGATGCTCTATGATGCGGACCCGAAGTTCCGGAAGAGCGTGGACGTGTTCATCAAGGCTGTCGGGAAGGCTGAAGCCCTGATCGGGAAGGAATCGGCCCGCCGGTACGCGGGATTCTACGGCCCTACCTGCGTGGTGGACTTTGCCTTGATCCCCGGGAGCAGCAGTAACATCGTCAACCAGATCTTAAGGACAACAGACATCCCGGTTGCACATAAGCAGGCGATCCTTGCCGCGAAATCATGGGGTATGAACACCTCGTACGGTATCGGCGATGTCTTTGCCCATGCGGTTGAAGGCGGTGCAACGCTTGCGGACGCCGTGAAAAAGGAAGTCGCGATGATCCAGTCCATCTATGACACGCCGGTTGATGCCCAGGCAAATCTGATGGATTCCGTGGGCCAGAACTCGTTCGACTGCCGGAAATATATGAAGGACTACCGAACGAAGATGCAGGGAGCGGTCAAGGCATCGCTCGACGAGGGGGTCCATTATGGAAACATCGTGACCGTGCCGGCATACTGCGTCGGGGATATCGCCCACCACATCTCCCAGTCCACGTACAACATGTGTAAGGACGACGTGATTATGGCAGTCATCGAGGCTGTAACCGAAGTCATGGACAAAACCCTGAAGGCAGCAGCACCGATGATGAAGAACGAGAATGAAGTACTCTCGGTAGCGACCGGTGCATCTGCCAGTGCAGCGGAATACATTCTCGAACTCGACGGGTTCAACGCGATCATGGTCGTGGACATGCTGACGAAACGCTACCACAACTATGTCCAACTGTACCCGAAGCGGAGTGCGGCTATCGAGCTCCACAATTGCGACTTCATGGACATGATCTACCGGGGCTGGAAGATGGTGGACAAGGCCCGGCGCATGCAGAGCAGCGAGCCCGGGCCGGTGAAACCGAAAGTCGGCGGGTTCGAAGTCGACCTCTCCCCAATCCTGAAGAACGAGGTGCTCGCAAACCCACAGCGGTATGCGTACCCGGCCTGTGCGATGACCGTGCGGTTCTCGGCCATGATGCGTCTCTCCGATTACCCGTGTCTCCTGACCAGCGAACCGGTCACTGCAACCCTGATGACCAACATCATTGCGCTGCATAAGGATGTTGCCGCCGCCCCTGCACGGATTTGCAAGGATTGTGCATCGGCTGCCCTGATGGATTTCCGGCATTGCTCCTGCCAGTGGAAGGAAGCAGTCTAATCCCGAACCGGGATTCTACGAAGTGATAATTATGAAATGTTATGTCTGCGCAAAAGAGGGAAAGGAGAGCGACGCAGTGGCAGTCTGTGTTGCCTGCGGGATGGGAACCTGCATGAAGCATACAATCCGGAAGGAGGTTGATGTCTGGGAGGGGGGATATCCCCTGCCCTCCCACAAACTGCCAAAAAAGATGCCACGTATGCTTTGCCCGGACTGCAATGCAGCGTATGGGGATGGTAAGTGATGGCATCGCTTGCAAAGCGATGCATTGCTGAACTTGCGGGAACGGCCCTTCTTGTCTATTTCGGAGCCGGAGCCGCAGCCATCACGCTTATGATCGCGGCCGGGACAAAGCCCGCAACGCCATTCAATATCGGCATCGGCCAGCTCGGCGGTCTGGGCGACTGGTTTGCCATCGGAATGGCTTTCGCTATCATCATCGCAGCCGTTATCTATTCGATGGGGCGGATCTCGGGAGCCCACATCAACCCGGCAGTCACGATTGCGCTCTGGGCGACAAAGAAATTCCCGGCCGGCGAGATGGGGGCATACATCGTTGCCCAACTGATCGGGGCTGCGCTCGGGAGCTTGCTCTTTGCTGCCAGTGCCGGCATGGATGCGGTCACCATCGGCGGGCTCGGGGCAACTGCGCCATTTCCGGGAATCGGATTCGGCCAGGCAATCCTTGCCGAGGCCATCGGCACCTTTGTCCTGATGCTCGTCATCATGGGGATCGCCGTGGACAGCCGGGCGCCTCATGGCTTTGCCGGGCTCGTTATAGGGCTTACTGTTGGGGGTGTCATTACAACCATCGGCAATATCACCGGCTCGTCGCTCAACCCGGCCCGCACGTTCGGCCCGTACCTAATAGATTCGCTGTTCGGCGGTCCCGCACTCTGGCAGTACCTCCCAATCTATATCATCGGGCCGGTTATCGGCGCGGTTGCGGGGGCGTTTTTCTATGACGGGATTGTAAAGGAAGAATAAACCCTTTTTTCACCCATACGGTTAAATGTGCCCGTATATCCCTTGTTTTGGATAAATATCGTTAAACCCGTTCAGGAAATCCAGACCGATTATTCGTCCCGGTCACCGTTTTTCACTGGCAGCACAACCGCACAGTCCTTGCACTCCTTGCACTCAAACTCAAGGGTCGAATGCCAGACATGGTACTTCCCCAGTCGGCGCTTGATCTCCTGTTTGATGATCTCCTGGTCTACCACCCGCTCCATGCAGGTATACACATGGGCGTCGAGGACGTTCGTGTGAGAACAGAGACTCCAGAGATGGACGTTGTGTACACTTTCGACTCCCGGCACGGATTCAAGATCGGCAACAAGCACGGACAGATCAACATCACGGGGGGCAAACTGGAGGATGATTGCATCGCTCTCCCGCAGGAGGGGGAGAGCCGAAGCGATGATGAAGAGCGAGATCAGGGCAGAAATTACGGGATCAACCCGCATATCTCCCGTGAACATTATCCAGATGCCGGCTACGATGACAGCAACCGAAGACAGTGTGTCGGCAAGGACATGAAGATACGCACTTTTCACTGAAAGGTCGTGGCTCCCGTGCAGCCGGAACGCGATGTACAGGTTGATGAGAAGCCCGGCGATGGCAACCGGCAGCATGACAGATACCTGCACGGCAGGCGGCGAGAAAACTCGCTGGAATGCTTCGTAGAGGATCCAGATGCCGGTCAGGATCAGGAGGAGCGCATTAATGAGCGCCACGCCAGTCTCCACACGGTGATAGCCAAACGTCCGCCCAGTTGTCGGCGGTTTCTGTGCAAGCCGCAGCGCCCCGTACGTGAGCAGGAGTGCCGAAAGGTCGCTGAGCATGTGGGTGGCATCGGAGAAGAGGGCGAGTGAACCGGAAAAATATCCTCCTACTGCCTCGATAACAAAAAAGATGAAGGTGAGGATAACAGCCTGACTCACCAGCGACGTGTCGTCGCGGTGCGGCTCTCTGCCATGATCATGAGGTGATTCAGGGTGGGCTGTCATGGATTATCCATGACCGTACTCTATCCGGCAGGATGAAGAAGATATCTCCTTCTCCATCACAGCGACGCACAGGACACGACTTCCTTCATGCCAGAAAGTTGCCTCTTGAGCGCAGCAAGTGCATGCTTCCCCCGGGACTGGGGCAGTGCTTTTTTGTTCAGGTGTTCGAGGTGCTCAACAATTGCCGGAAGGAACGACACCGGAAATCCCACGACCGTCTCATTATGCCCGATATCGGTTGCGTCCCGGCAGCCGTAACAGCCAAGCCCGAAGTTCAGCCGCTGTTCGATGAACGGGATGACCGTGGAATCAACGCAGGTCGCCTGCAAAACCGCAGTCGAAGCATTCACGCGCTCGCCACCCTTTGCATGCATGTACGAGAGGATGATCCACATCAGTTTCTCCACTTCGTCTTCGACCACGACAATGTCCGGTACATCCACCGCTTTGTCCAGCGGGAACACATCGAGTTGCGCAATCGCCCCCATGCCGAGAACCGGCATCCTCTCAAACATCATCCTGCCAACGGACTCCTCGGCCGTGATGCCAAATCCCATCAGGCTTTTCCCGGTTTTGAGCGGTTCAGGGAGCGGGCGGAACCCGAATGCCCGGGCCGCTGCCGGGCAGGAGATCGTGGAGGCATCGACAATAACATGATCGCCGTGCCGTGCCCGCATGAGCGCCTGGCAGTACCGGTGTCCCTTCGCCGGCTCCGCCCCGGGTACCGGGACGGGGGTCTTCTGCAACCGGACCCCGATGGGCGATCCGGTAAGACCGAGGATCTCTTTCATCCGTTTACTGTATTTCTGTATTTCGTCCGGTGTTACCATAATCTCTCATTCCCCAAAGGCAATTCAATATTAATTGAAATTCCATGGGGCGGGGGATGTTAAATAGTTTGGCATTTCATATAAAATTGAAATGATTGGGGAGATTCCCGCACAGCGGGCTGTGCGGATCTCTCTAATGAACCGGGTGCACGGCCAGGTTCCCGTCATGACGTGCAGGAGTGGCAGAGGCTGATGGAAAACAGGGAATGTACACAGGGTTTTTTACCCTCGTGGATTTTTTTGGTTCTTGCAGCATTCTGCATTGCAATCCTTCTTCTCCCTGCGGTTTCCGCTCAGGACACCTGCACGACACTCGCACCCTGCCCTGAAGTAACATCTGCTGGAACCGGGAGTCAGGGACAACAGATCTGCATCTACCTCTTCTATGGCCAGGGCTGCCCGCACTGTGAGCGCGTGAAGCCGTTAATCGATGACCTTGCGATGAAACACCCGCAAGTACAGCTGAAGACGTTCGAGATCTATTTCAATACCACCAACCAGGCGAAGTTCCACGGGTTCAGCGAGCGGTATGGACTCACCGACATTGGCGTGCCCACACTCTTCATCGGTGACCGGGCACTGGTCGGTGAAGCAGCGATACGGTCCGAACTGGAGGAGCGGATCATCTGGTATAACGATAAACCGACCGTCTGCCCGTCGGTCTATACCAAATCCGGAGGCCTCCCGTTCGACATATCCCCGGCAGAGCCCGTTGATCTTACCATTGCTGCGGTTATCGTTGCGGCGATTATCGACAGCATCAACCCGTGCGCCTTTGCCGTGCTGATCTTCCTCCTCGCGTACCTGACATCGCTCGGAGAGCGGCGGAGGGTCCTTGCGGTCGGTGTAACCTATATCGCCACGGTCTTTGTCGTATACTTCCTTGCCGAGCTCGGGCTCCTGACCGTTGTCCAGCAGCTGGAACTCACCGGTATTGTTTTTACGATCGCGGCTGTCATTGCCATCCTTGCCGGGCTCATCAACATCGCCGAAGTACTATTCCGGCGCGAGATCTTTACGCTCGCGATTCCCGTCACAAAGAAAGCGGCAATTGACGAGTTCGTGAAGCGGGCATCTGTTCCCTCTGCCATTATTCTTGGGGCGTTCGTCAGTATGGTGGAACTGCCCTGTACCGGAGGAGTATACCTTGCGATTCTCGGTCTCATTGGCGACCGTATGACCCTTCTTGAGGGCATCCCGTACCTCATCCTCTACAACATGATCTTCGTGTTCCCGCTTCTCCTGATCCTGCTTGTGGTGTACTGGGGCGGGACACCGGAGCGGATGGAGGCGTACCGGGCAGGGAGCCGGCGCTGGGTGCGACTCCTCATCGGGCTTGTCATGGTCGGGCTCGGGGCCGCGATGCTGATCGGGGTGGTTTAGTGCGGAAGGACCGGACGATCATGGTATCAATATTTATTATGAGAGGTTAAGGGGTTCATATGGCAGAAGAGATCAGGAACCTGATCGAAAAAATTAACGAAGAGGGAGTCCGGGCTGCGGAGGAGAAAGCCCGGGCCATCGAAGCAGCGGCACAGCAACAGGCAGCTGAGATCCTCACGAAGACAAAGACAGACGCAGAGGAGATGATTGGTGCTGCGCAGGAACGGATACGCCGGGACGAGGAGAAGGAACGAATCCTGCTCGCCCAGGCAGGGCGGGATCTTCTCCTCTCGTTACGCGTTGAGATCAATGCCATGCTCGGGCGGATCGTGGTCTATGAGGTCCGGGATGTCCTGACTCCTGAGGTAATGGGGCGGCTCATTACTGAGGCAGTCAGGAACTACAGCACCGGGAAAGGGGGCGATATCACCGTGTCAGTAAATACCGGAGACCTTGAAATCCTGGAAAACCATTTTTTAAAAAGGCTTTCCGATGAAACAAAGAAGACGATCCTGTTGCAACCATCTGAAGAAATTTCCGGGGGTTTTACGATAAGTTTTGATGACGGAAGATCGGCCTATGATTTTACCGATAAAGCCCTGGCTGCATATATCGGCACACATCTCAAGCCGCGACTGAACCAAATACTCAAAGATGCAACAAAGGATTGAGCTGGCATGGCCGATTTTTACCCCTACCTGGTTGCAAGCCTGCCGATGCTGCACTTCCTTTCAAAACCGCCATTCTCTTCTGAACGGTTCCCTGAACTGTGCAGCCCGTTCATTCCGGAACGGGATGCTCAGGTTCTCCGGTCCCTGCCGTACCCGGAAGATTATGGGGATAAGAACACACGACTCCCGGTCATCCGGCAATGGATCGCATTCGATACCACCCTCACAAACGAACTGGTGAAATTTCGGGCTGCGCGAAAGCGCCTTGAGCCAGGAACATACCTCCGTGTTGCGGATTCCAGGGAATCGCTTTCACTCACCGCTGGCCTGGCAGCGATCCTGAGTGCATCGCCACTGGACGCGGAGGAGGGGTTGGATGAAATCCGCTGGAAGGCACTGGACGAGCTTGCGACAGGCCATTATTTTGACCGGGAGTTCCTGATAACCTATGCCCTGAAACTGCGTATCCTTGAACGCTGGGAGAAGATCCATAGTGCTGACAAGACAGCCCTGCTCCGGCAGGCACTTCTGGCGTAAACAGGAGGATTAATGACTGTATCACGAACCGGGCGGATTACCAAAATCAGCGGTAACATGGTGACGGTCCGTTTCGATTCTCCGGTAATGCAGAATGAGGTTGCCTATATCCTGCATGAAGCGGAACGTCTCAAGTCGGAGATCATCCGGGTTCACGGGAATCTTGCAGAGATGCAGGTCTACGAGGCAACCGGCGGGCTGAAGGTCGGGGAGGAGGTTGAGTTTGCCGGAGAACTTCTCTCGGCCGAACTCGGACCGGGGTTACTCGGCCAGATATTCGACGGTTTGCAGAACCCGCTGCCGGAGATCGCGAAAGAATGCGGCTTCTTCCTGCAGCGGGGAGTGTACAAAAGGGCGCTTTCTGAAACCCGAAGATGGGATTTTATACCGCTGGCACAACCCGGCGATTGGGTGCGTGCCGGGGACCGGATCGGATATGTCGTGGAGAATATCTTCCGGCACTATTGCATGGTTCCCTTCTCCCTGCGGGGAAAATTCGAGGTGGTATCGGTTGAACCGGCCGGCACATTCACGATCCGTGATGCCGTAGCCCGGATTAAAGATGCTGACAACCGAATCGTTCCAGTATATCTGGCCCAGGACTGGCCAGTGAAGATTCCCATCCATTCGTACGCGGAGAAAATGAGACCCGGTGAACCGCTGGTCACCAAGATACGCCTCATCGATTCGGTCTTTCCGGTGGCACGCGGGGGGACCTACTGTATCCCCGGTCCCTTCGGGGCGGGAAAGACGGTGCTCCAGCAGTTGATCAGCCGGCATAGCGACGTGGACATCGTGGTGATTGCTGCCTGCGGTGAGCGTGCCGGGGAAGTTGTCGAGACCATAAAGACGTTTCCTGCAATCAGTGACCCACGGAGCGGCAGGCCGCTGAGCGAGCGCACCGTTATCATCTGTAATACAAGCTCCATGCCGGTTGCGGCACGGGAATCGAGCGTCTACACTGCCGTGACCATCGCTGAATATTACCGCCAGATGGGCCTTCACGTGCTCCTGCTTGCGGATTCAACCTCCCGCTGGGCACAGGCTATGCGAGAGATGTCCGGCCGGCTCGAAGAGATCCCCGGCGAGGAGGCATTCCCCGCATATCTTGAGTCGCGGATCGCCTCGTTCTACGAGCGGGCGGGCATGGTGCGATTGTACGATGGATCCACCGGGTCCGTCACTATTGGGGGAACCGTGAGTCCGGCGGGGGGAAATTTTGACGAGCCAGTCACGCAGGCTACCCTGAAGGTGGTTGGGGCGTTTCTCGGGCTCTCCCGGAGCCTGTCCGATGCCCGCAGGTACCCGGCTATCGACCCGCTGATCAGCTGGAGCAAGTACCGGGGTTTCATTGACCGGAAGCAGAAAGACCGGGGACACGCCGTCCTGCGCAAAGGGTACGATGTGGCGCAGATGATGAAAGTTGTCGGGGAGGAAGGGACAGCACTTGCAGATTACGTGGACTACCTGAAAGCTGAGTTCTTTGATTTCGTGTACCTGCAGCAGAATGCCTTCGACCCCGTTGATGAAGCCACAAGCCGGGAACGGCAGGTGTATATGTTTAATGTCATCTTCCGCATCCTGGAATCGGAATTTTCGTTTGAGAACAAAGGTACTGCGCTGCACTTCTTCCAGCAGCTGAGACAGCTCTTTAAGGGCTGGAACTCCACACCCTGGCAGAGCCGGGAGTTTGAAGCAGCGGAAAACGAGGTCAGGGGATTTGTTTCCGGACGTGGGGGGAGAGGATAATATGCAGAAATTTTACACCCGCATCAGCCAGATCACCGGGGACGTTATTATGGTCGAGGCTGAGAATGTCGGCAACGCCGAGCTTGCGGAGGTGATCACCCGGCAGGGGACATCCCTTGCGCAGGTTATCCGCCTTGACGGGAACAAAGTATACCTGCAGGTCTTTACCGGCAGCCGTGGCATCTCCACGGGTGACCGGGTACGGTTTCTCGGCCATCCGATGCGGATCTCCACCGGCGCCCTGCTGCTGGGACGCATCTTCAACGGGAGCGGTATGCCGCTCGACAACGGGCCGGCTCTCTCGGAGAACCTTGTCGCTGTCAGCGGGCCGTCCATGAACCCGGTCAAACGGATCATCCCGAACCGGATGATCCGTACGGGCATACCCATGATTGATGTCTTCAATTCACTGGTGGAATCCCAGAAGATCCCCATCTTCTCGGTTGCCGGTGAGCCGTACAACGAACTGCTGGCACGGATCGCAATCCAGGTGGAGGTCGATATCATCATTCTCGGCGGCATGGGAATGAAGCATGACGATTACCTTGTATTCCGGGACACACTGGAGGAGCACGGTGCACTCTCCCGTTCGATTGTCTTCATGCATACTGCAGCAGATCCGGTTGTGGAATGCCTGCTGGTCCCTGACCTCTGCCTTGCAGTGGCAGAGAACTTCGCGCTGGAGAGAAAACGGGTGCTTGTCCTCCTGACCGACATGAGTAATTTCTGCGATGCACTGCGTGAGATGGCCATAACCATGCAGCAGATCCCCTCCAACCGGGGATACCCGGGTGACCTGTACACCCAGTTGGCCGCCCGGTATGAGAAGGCCACTGATTTTGAGGGCGCCGGGTCCATCACCATCCTTTCCGTGACCACCATGCCAGGCGATGACGTAACCCACCCGATCCCGGACAACACCGGCTACATCACCGAGGGGCAGTTCTACTTAAAGAACGGCGCTATCGAACCTTTCGGTTCCTTAAGCCGACTGAAACAGCAGGTGAACGGTGCGACCCGTGACGATCACCGGATCATCATGGACCGGATGATCCAGATCTATGCTGACTACCGCGAGACGAAGGAGAAGCAGGCGATGGGATTTTCGATGAGTGCATGGGATGAAAAACTCCTTCGATACGGGAAACTCTTCGAAGAGAAGATGATGTCGCTTCTGGTCAACATCCCGCTTGAGGGTGCGCTTGACCTTGGCTGGGAGATCCTGCACGAATGTTTCTCTCCCGAGGAGACCGCGATACGAAAGTCGATGATAGAAAAATACTGGCCCCACATGTATGCAGGTAAAACGTACGCAAGGTGAACTAAAGCGACAGCGGGATGCCCTCGGACAGTACGAGCGGTACCTCCCTACACTCCAGCTGAAAAAACAGCAGCTGCAGCTTGAGATCTCGCACCAGCAGAGGACCCTGGCAGCGAGGCAGGACGCCCTTTCAGAGAAGAAGCGTTTGGCGGCCGGCTGGCTGGGGCTCCTTGTGGAAGCACCTGATATCCGGCAATGGCTTCTGGTGGAGAAGGTGAATACCGACCGGAAAAATATCGCCGGGATTGAGGTACCCCTTTTTCATCACGTGGCTTTTGTGCCGGCAGAATACGACCTCTTCGTAACGCCCCTCTGGGTGGATGCGGGACTTGACGCGCTGCGGGAGATGGTATCCTTACAAGAAGAGATACGGATCATAGACACGGGGATCGCCATCCTCAATAAGGAATTGCGGGTTACCTCGCAGCGCGTCAACCTCTTCGAGAAAGTCAAAATTCCCGGAGCTCAGGAAGCAATCCGGCTGATCCGGATCTCCCTTGGTGACCAGCTGACGAACGCAATTGGCCGGAGCAAGATCGCCAAGAAGAGAATCGAGGAATCTGACCTTGAGGAGGCTTGTGTATGATTGTCCCGATGAAAAAAGCAACCATCCTCGTTCTTGCCGAAAATGCAGAACCAACGGTGACAGCCCTTCGGAAGTGGGGTGTGCTGCATGTCGAGCACCAGAACCCGCCGGAAAGTACGGAGATTCCCGTGCTTCGGGAGCGGGTGACCCACATCGACTCCGCACTGGGCATCCTGCACATTACGGGAGGACAAAAAGAGCTGCCGCAGAGGATTATCGATGCCGACCGGGTTGCATATGCAGACCGGATCATCGCGTTTGGTAAAGAGCGGGAGGAGCTTGAATCCTCCCTTCGCGCCCTGCGCAGCAGTATCGCCGAGTGGGAACCGTGGGGCGATATTGATGCCGGCCAGGTCCGGAAACTCGAAAAGAACGGCATATATGTAAAACTCTTCCAGGTGCCGGCCCGGAACCTTGACCAGGTCCCTGATGACGCGGTTGTGAAGATACTTGCCCGTACCGGCAGTATCGCACGGGTGGCGGTTATTGCCCGGCACCCGTTTGACGCGCAATTCGATGAAACTATCCCCCCGGAAGAGGGACTCGCGGCACTCAGGGTGAGGCTTGCAGAAACGACGGTTTCCCTCACGAAGGTCAACGAGGAGATCGTCTGCGCTGCAGGATCCTCCGATGACCTTGCGCGGCTGAAGAAGGAACTTGAACAAGAGATCGAATTCCGGCAGGTACTTAACGGGATGGGTGTGGAGGGCCGGATCGCGCATGTTACCGGCTACATCCCGTACGATCGCGAGGTTGATCTGATCACAGAATCGAAGAACCACCACTGGGGAATCGTCATCACCGACCCGGAACCGGAAGATACTGTCCCGACACTCCTGCGCAACCCCCCCTGGGTGGAGAGGATCCGACCGGTTCTCGATCTCCTCGGGATCACACCGGGTTACCGCGAGCCTGACATCAGCATGCTCTTCCTGATCTTCCTGGGTATCTTCTTCGGCATCCTGATCGGCGATGCCGGCTACGGGCTTGGCTATATTTTGATAGCGCTCGTACTTCAGAACGTGCTCAAGCCATCTGAAGGGCTCATGACAACCTTCTCGCTCTTTTACCTCATGGGCTCCTGCGCAATTGTCTGGGGGATCCTGACGGGCACGTTCTTCGGCCAGTCGTGGCTGCTGAACCTCGGGTACCAGCCGCTCGTCCCGCAATTAAACGATCCTGATGATATGCAGACGTTCTGCTTTTTTTTGGGTGCACTCCACCTCTCCATTGCTCATTCGTGGCGGGCATACCTGAAGTTCCCCTCGCTCACCGCGATTGCGGATGCCGGGTGGATCTGCATCCTCTGGGCTGCGTTCTTCCTTGCACGGACGTTGGTTCTCGGAGCGGCATTTCCCTCTTCAGGGATATGGCTGATCGCGGGGGGAATTGTCCTTGTTGTCGCATTCACCTATCCCCAGTCCAGTCTCCTGCGGACGATCGGCAGCGGGATGGGGGCGATCGCGTTGAGTCTTGTGAACAATCTTACGGATATTATTTCGTATATCCGGCTCTTTGCCGTCGGTCTTGCCACACTTGCCATCGCAGAAACCGTAAACACGTTGGCATCAGGGTTCGGTCCGGGTGCCGTGGCGCTCGTTGCCGGCGGGGCAATATTTTTGCTTGGTCATAGCGTAAACATGATCCTGGGACTGCTGTCGGTGCTTGTTCACGGGGTCAGGTTAAACGTGCTGGAATTTTCCGGGCATGCGAATGTCACATGGAGCGGGGTTGCGTACGATCCGCTGAAAGAAGGACGGGGATGATTACATGGATGAATTTCTGATGCAGTTTATAGACTTGGGACCGGCGCTGGTGCTTGCCCTGCCGGCTATCGGATCCGCCATTGGCGCGGGAACTGCCGGCATGGCTGCGATAGGAGCATGGAAGAAGAATTACAGCCAGAATAAGCCCGCGTTATTTTTGCTCGTTGCTTTTGTCGGTGCCCCGCTCACCCAGACGATATATGGGATGATCATTATGAACAGGATAGCGGTGCTTGCTGCTCAGGGTCATTTCCTGTGGAGTATGGGGGCGCTCTGCGGTGCGGCGCTCGGTCTCTCTGCCTACTTCCAGGGCAGGTGCGCGGCCGTTGCCTGCGATGCCATGGGAGAGACCGGCCAGGGATTTGGCAATTATATGATCGTGCTGGGAATGGTCGAGACCGTTGCCCTGCTGGTGATGGCATTCACGCTGGGCGTTCTGGGGAGTTTTGCCACAGCATAGATCCGCTAGCAGGAGCGGGAATATCCCCTGCCCTCCTTTTTGATCGGATAAATCATAAAAATCCAGTCACAGGGCACTCAAATGTGCGGGATTCACAGCCCGCATACAGATGCCCGTTCATGCCGGTTCTGTGGAGCAGAAATCTTTACGGATCTGAAAAACTATCCCTTTACGGGGGAGAGATCGGTGGATTCGCATCCCCGCATTCCGGTTGTCGGATAACCATTACCGGTCGTTGTGCGTTCATGAGCACGGAATGGGTGATACTGCCGCTCAGGAGTTCCTCCAGCCAGCTGATACTCCGTGAGCTCATCCAGATGACCGATGCGTCCTCTTCGTCGGCAACTTTTATAATCTCGATGGCGGGGTTTCCGGTCCGCACGATCATCCGTGCCCTGATATTCCGTATCGCAAGATCATCACGGACAGTTGCCCGCCGCAGTCCGGATCTGATGAGACGTTCTGTGACGGTTCCGACATGAAAGCATCTTTTGAAAAGAGGCTTTCCGCATTGGAAAAGAAAGTAGATGCCCGAAAATAATTTTCCTCCTATGGATCTCCTGAACGCAGCGGAATTCTCCGCATTCGGCCCGGTCAAGAAAGACCTGATGAAAACCGCAGGATCGAACATCGTAATCATCGGTCTTGAGACCGGGCAGGCGATCGCGCCCCACCCGGAACCGTATGCCGTCGTGTTCGTTGTCATGCAGGGAGAGGGCATCATCACTGCCGGCAGAACAGAGCATCGCGTGAAACCCCATCATCTTGTTTCGGTGAAAAAGGGCGAAGACCGGGGGATCCGGTGCGATCAGAAAATGGTCCTTCTTGGCATCCGTGAAGACGTATGAGGATATAAGAATCCTATGTCCGCTGTAATTTGTGCTTCAGATTTAACAAAAGTTTTTGGTAAAAGCATCGCCGTGGATCATATCTCGTTCGATGTCCGGAAGGGCGAAATCTTCGGCTTCCTTGGCCCGAACGGTGCAGGCAAGACCACTACAACGAGGATGCTGACCGGGGTTATCCCACCCGATGCCGGGACTGCCACAATTCTCGGCCATGACATCCGGTCCGAGCCGGTCCGGGCAAAACAAGGATTCGGTGTCGTGCCGGAAACCTCCAATGCCTACACCGATCTTTCTGCGTGGCAGAACCTGATGCTGATGGGCGAACTCTACGGCATTCCCCGTGTCCGGGCAGAACAGCGTTCATCGGATCTGCTCGGTATGGTGGGGCTCTTTGAGAAGAAAGACCAGAAGGTGCAGGCGTACTCCAAGGGCATGAAACAGCGTCTCATCCTCGCAATGGCGCTCATCCATGAACCGGAACTCCTCTTCCTGGATGAACCTACGAGTGGGCTCGATGTTCAGAGCACGCAGATGATCCTCTCCCTACTCCGCGAGTTGAACAACCACGGGACTACCATCTTCCTCACCACGCACAACATGGAGGAGGCTAACCGCCTTTGTCACCGGGTGGGCATCATTCGGGCGGGAAAGATTGTCGCTATTGATGCGCCTGAAAAGCTGAAGACAGCAATCGACCGGGTGCATAAAATCGAAGTGAGTTTTGACCGCGAGGTTTCCAGTGAGTTCCTTACAGGACTCATGGGTGTGACCAGCGCAAACCGGACCGGTGACAAGTGGCAGATCACGACTGAAAACCGGGATGCGGTCATCCGGTCTCTTGTGGAATTCAGCCGGCAGCAGGGTGCGACCATCGTCATGCTGAACACGCTAGCCCCATCGCTTGATGAAGCGTTCCTCCGTTTGACAAAGGGAGGAAAGCCATGAACCCGGCGGGGTTATCCGAACAGCTCCGGCGGTCATGGGCGATTGCCAAGAAAGATATCCGGATTTACTACATGAAAGGTCCCGTGCTCATCTTCGGGGTCTTCATGCCAGTCGTCATGTTCCTCGCGTTCCTGATGGGGGGCCGGCAACTTCCCCTCTCATTCCTGGTATCCGGGCTGGTCGGGATGACCCTGTTCTTCACGGCCACCGCTGTCTCCCCCGCCATCTTCCCGTGGGAAGGGCAGGCAAAGACCCTTGAACGGCTGGCATCGTGCCCGGTCACGGTCGAGGCGATTGTTTTCGGGGATATGATTGCATCCATCATCTTCGGAATCGCGATCACGATCGTCACCGTCATCATCGGGCTTGCACTCGGTCTTCCGCTCATTCATGGAATGACGTTGATTGTTGCCATCCTCTTTGCGGCTATCTGTTTCTCGGCAATCGGTATGCTGCTCGCGGTGCCACCTACGAATACACCCTCAAACATTATGATGCTCTCGTCGCTCGTCAAGTTTCCGCTCGTCTTCATCTCCGGTATCTTCGTACCGCTGGAGCAGATGCCGTTCTGGGGTCTTGCACTCTCATACATTTCCCCGCTCACCTACTTCACCGACTTGGTGCGATACTCGTTTAACGATGTTCACTTCTTCCCTGTTTGGGCTGACCTTGCAGCACTCGTATTCTTCACGCTGGTATTTACCGTTGTCACGATGATTCTGCACAAGAAGACCATGCCGAAGAGGATGTGAGTGGGACTAATGAATATGTCATATTGAGTGTTCTCATCCATTTAGTCAGAGGGCATATTTCAGATCCCACCACCCCTTCCCCAGAACGACCAGCCCTATAGCGATAAAACAAAGAGAATGGATGCCGTACACCCATGTCTCTTGGGGAGAACTCCCAGAGAGCAGGCTCATCCAGAAGAACGGACAGATTAGCCCGAAGAGTGCGAGCCCCGCACCGATTTTCATCAGGCTTTTTGCCTGTCGTTCTTCAGATCTCATTTTACTTTTAGACATTGGATAATCGACCATAGATCTCCCGATTTGCCGAATAAGGGGGAAGAGTTACCCCTCCCCCCTCTTCTAAGAACCGTACGTGATACTTTCGCATCATACGGCTCAAGCATTTCACAACCCGTTTACCGGGCGGCCATAGGAGAAGAAAGACAATCTGATTTGAGATTCTGTAATCTTTTCACCAAATGCCATTTTTTTCCACTACAGCCTTTGCAATCCGGGTCTGCAATATAATAACGTTCGCCCTTACTTCATTCCAGTGAATCGAGTTCCACTGGGTAGCAAGGTCTTTGTCTGTACGCTTCTCATCTTTCGATGTAGTTGAATGCAGTACATTCATAGGTAGCCTCCCTTCTTTGCTGTAAAACACCTTCAGCAAGTCAGCCCCGTTTCCGGTTGGATTAGTAAATCCTATCCTGCCGATTATTAGCAGGCGTTCGCTTTTTGCTGTCTCCTCTGCCTCCTGAACAGTCAGTTCCCTTCGCAAGGTTCTTACCCGTTTTCGGGAGTTCATGAGGTTTACCAAGTTCCATATGATAGATAATTATCGACGCTGTAGGAGCCATCTATAAGCCGGGAACCTCTGTGTCCGTTCGCAGTTTCGTGAAAGCAGCCAAAACTGCCGGATTCCTTACCTTTTGGTTCAAGCGTGCCAGTCTGCTTTCGCTTGT
>JBAZHD010000074.1:0-18094 GCA_041652515.1 Methanoregula sp. | reverse complement strand
TCCAGTCATTTTAACACAGTTGAATAAGCAACCGGCAGATATCTCCGGGTCCGGAGGGCTTAAAGGCTGAAAAAGAAATGATAACCATCATGCCTGACACTCCGGATTTATTTGGATCAACACCCTTTGAGAGAAAATTTCCTCAAATAGCGGATATCTCGATTACCATAACTGAAACAAAAACCGGATTAAGAAAAGAATATCTTCAAACGGCATATCATGACATAAAAAAAGTTCCCGGGATACATCCATGCAGTAATCCGAAATGCAGGGAAGGGGGTTTGGATATTAACCGGATCATTGGCGATATGGTTGCAAAAAACCGATCAAATGCTGAGATCAGGCTCCGTTCATGCACCGGGTATACCATGCTCCCCCGGGGCAATTCACCAGGAACCCGATGCAGTCACGATTTTGCTGCAAAAATCCAGATTGCCTACCGGGATATTGGCCAGCCGGCATCATCAGAATAATAATAAATGCAGCACTGCCTTTTTTCACAGAGTTGATCTCCCGCTCATTATTGGAGATTAAAAAAATCTGCTCTGGAGAATTCCTCTGTATCCCTGACGTTCTTAGTGAGGGGGTAAGGGTATTCCCTGACCGGTACTCGCCGCGTCCCGAACCACAACCCCTCCCCCTTTCGGCCTTCGGAACATTGCTATATATGACCTCATTCGTTCCCGTCGGTGATTGTCAGGTAATTCCGGCCCGGTTCCGCATTTTTCCGAATTATGACCTCTAAAATCCAGGGGGTGAGAGAAATGATGTACAACCGGGTCCGTGGCAGACTCCGATGTACCAGAATTCCCGCGGGGGTTTTTTGACCGTGAAAGCCGTTCCATCTGATGATAACATCTGACCTTGTCTTCGGTGAGATCACTCAATAAAAACAGAATTTCCCCTGAAAATCACGCTAGAATACACATGATGGGGGCTGATGCCCCCGATACCCCCATTACGATAGGTGCAGCCGCCCCCGCGGGGGCTTTCGCGGCGGCTTCAACTCCTTGTTTTCCCGGAAACCGAACTTGCCCTGCCTTGCCGTACCGGGGCCCTGAGGCGGGGAGCCCTCCCAATAACCAGTATTTACAAGATTTTCATCGTTTGAGTGTGAACCCGATCGGTTCATGCTTGTTTCTCCAGAGCAACAAAATTAAAAAAAAACGGGAAAGCCCTAAAAAAAATTCTGGATCTATCTGCGGTGTGTTACACCGGGTGGCAGGGTTTGCACCATTCGTTGGAAAACTTCAGGAAATCGGTCCGTCAGCAACAAAATGCTGTTATCGGTAATTACTTTTTTTTAAGGAGAGACATACCCTGGACTTCAAAGCAGGAAAACAAAAGAAGTGCGCCGACCGGGACTCGAACCCGGGTTTAGGCGTTGGCAACGCCTAGTGATAACCACTACACTATCGGCGCAGTGTGCTCTACAATGTGGGAATTCAAACAATTTAAGTATATCGAACCGTAGGACGACAAAATGTACAAAATTTCCCGGATGCATACGAGATGGATCCGTCGGATAAAACGTTGCCGGCATCCCCTGGATGGATACAATCAGGAAAGACTCTCCCCGGCCCCGCATTTTATTCACGAAAAATTTCGGCAACGGAACGAAAAAACCGGGAGAAAATTCCCGTATGAAATTTCCGGTAAAAAAATTACCGGCGCGCCTTTCCGGAAGAATCCCCGGCAGATGTCATGACCGGGAAGATCCGGGATCAATAAGGCAGGTTTTTTGTGGAAGATCGTGCTATCTGATAGTGATGATCCCGCTCTTCATCAACTGTTCCGGCCGGCGTGTTGTTATATTCGGGGGCGGAGCAGTGGCCGCACGGAAGGCGGGATATTTTGCGGCCGAGGCCCGCGTGCTCGTGGTGAGCCGGTCGTTCGTGCAAAAGATCGAGACGCTGCCGGTCACAAAAAAAAGCGTGGATATTGCAGCCGCGTCCGATGAAAAAATTCTGGAACTGATTGAAAACGCGTTTCTCGTGATCGCGGCGCTCTCTGACCCGGTCCAGAACAACCGTATCGGGACACTCTGTAAAAAGAACGGCATCCTCTTCAACAACGCGGACGGGAAACCTGGCGATGTGATCCTGCCGGCAATCAGCAGCGGGGAGAACTTCACCATCGCAATCAGTACGGGCGGAAGCAGCCCGGCGGCCTCCCGGTTCATCAGGGAACACCTTGAACAGGAACTGCCGGAACTGGATGCCATGATCGGGCTCCAGCACCGGCTGCGTGAAGAACTGAAAAAGAAGGTGCCCGACCAGGTGCGGAGGAACATAGTCCTGCACAAGGTGCTGGACGACCCTGCCATCTGGAAGTACCTGAAAAAAGACCCGGAAATGGCGTGGGAAAAAGTAGCGGCGAGGTACCTGGATGGCTGAACCGGACAATGTACCGATCGCAATCGCCGGCGTCAGCCATCATACGGCAAACGTAGCGGCGATCGAAGCGTTCCGCTTTGCTGGCGAACCGGAATTCCTTGCAGAAGCCGGCAGGAGGTTTTCCGCCGTCCTCCTGCTCCAGACCTGCAACCGGGTGGAAGTGATCGTTGAGGGGGACGTGGATACCCTGAACGAGTTCCTTGCCGAACAGGGCAGAAAAGGCTTCTTTGTCCATGAAGGGAAAGGTGCATTGCGGCACCTTTTTGCTCTCGCATCCGGCATCGATTCGATGATCGTGGGTGAAGACCAGATCATCGGACAGCTGAAAAAATCCCTTGCGGATGCACAGGAGGCCGGAACAACAAGCAGTTTCATCGAGCACTGCATCAACAAGGCAATCCACGTGGGAGTCGAAGTCAGGAAAAGGACACTGATCAACCGGGGTGCAGTTTCCGTTGGCTCCGCAGCGGTCCAGCTTGCCGAGGCGGAGATCGGCAGCCTTGAAGGAAAACATATCCTCGTGGTCGGCAGCGGGGAGATGGGCCTCCTGGTTGCCCAGGCGCTTGCGGAAAAACAACTGACCGCCATGTACGTGGCAAACCGCACGTACGGGCGGGCGGTCATCCTCGCAAAGAAGATCGGAGGCAAGGCAGTGCGCCTCACCGAGCTCTACCATTATATCACACTCTCGGACGTGGTGATTTCCTGTACCGCGGCCCCGCACCCGATCATTCATATCGCAGACCTGAAAAAAGCCATGAAGGACCGGTGCTGGCCGGTCGAAGGTCATCCCCGCCCGCTCATCCTTGTCGATATCGCCCAGCCCCGGGACGTGGAGGAGGGGGCCGGCGAGGTTGACGGGGTCCGCCTCTTCACCATCGACAGCCTGCGGACTATCAATGAACAGACGATGAGCACAAGAAAAGCCGAGGCAGAACGGGCGCATGCATTCGTGGAAGCGGAACTGGATATATTCCTCCGCCACCTGAACCGGCGCTCTGCCGATGAGGTGCTTGCTGCCCTGCACACGTGGGCGGAAACGATCCGGATCCGCGAGCGGGACCGGGCAATGGCACGGCTCGGTACAACGAACCCGAGGATGGCAGAGGTCGTAGACGACCTGACCCGGGTCCTCTCCCGGAAGATCCTGACTGACGCTACATTCTCGGTCAGGGCCAGTGCGGAGGAAGGGGACCTTGCAGCAGCTGAATCACTCGTCAAGGCGATCACCCGCGGGGACAGGATTGGTAAGGACCCGGGCGACAAAAAATAACAAATCTTTTTGGCTCTTCGCTATTTCAAGTGGGTAAGATAAACGATGAATTCATCTGCCATTGCATTGCGTGAGCCGCCGCGGGGGCGTCCCTTCGGGGGCGTCCCTTCGGGGGCGGCGGAGTTCATCGTAATGGGGGCTTGGGGGCGTTAGCCCCCATCAACTTGTTTACCGGGATCCAGATTACCCACACAGATCAGCGAAGAGCCATCTTTTTTTTAAAAACCCGCATGAAGTCAAAGATTTCGCACCAGAGCAATGGAAATTTTGCTTTGCGAACTCAATTTCCGGTTGTGTTGAGCATCTGAGAGAAAACTCAAAAATTTCGTGACAAAACGTTCATCGGTTTTTTTTCCATCTGGCAGGCAACCGGACCGTGAGGGCGGGAAGGATTCACCAGGATTCTGATAATGCGGCAGACCTAGAAGAATACTTCTTCGCGCGGCAGCCGCCATTTCGGGAACGGTTTATCAGCGGCAAATCCAATGGCACAGAGCACGACGGGGACATACTCCTCCGGCATAAACAGGACTTCAGCATAGGAAACCGGGTCAAATCCCCCCATGGGACACGAATCCAGGCCAAGTGATTTTGCACCGTTTACGGCATTGCCGAGCGCGATATGGATCTGCTCGCGCGCAAAAGCCATCCGCTGTTCCGGGGTCATCGACCCGATATACCCCTTGATCATTGCCCCGTACTGGCTGACCGCTTCCGGGGAAAGACCTGTCCCGGTAAGACCTTCCACGGCTTTGTCCACCAGCGACTCGAGTTCGGTGTTGGCACAGAACACGAGGAGGTGGGAGCAGGTGGTCACCTGGGGCTGGTTGTTCGTATGGGGGAGAAGGTTTTTCTTGATCTTGCTCGCCGTAACAACCTTGATCTTCCAAGGCTGCAGGTTGAACGCAGACGGGGACATGCGGATGATATCCAGAAGTACAAAGAGTGTAGGTTCATCGATCATCCGGCCATCAAACTGTTTCGTTGCATACCGCTTCATGACGATGTCTTTGAATTCCATGGGTCCCTGGTCTCCTTGGATCCGATCAGGATCTGGTGCTTATATATTGAACCTCGCTGGTAAAAAACCGTGGGATGAAAAAAGGGTTTACGGGATTTTTGCAGATGCTTTCAGGGCCAGATCTTCCAGGAGGGTTGCGTTTGTTCCGGGGCCGGTCATCCTCAGGACTTCAAAGGTTGTCCCACGGTAGAAGATGATCTCAGCCACGCTGCTCCCTGCCACAGTATCCGTTTGAGCACTTTTACTCCGGCCCGTCAACAGGTTCGCACCCGTCGAAGCACCGGAGACCTGCACACTGCCGGCCTTCAGGTAAAACCCGCGCATGGTAATACCACGGTCGGGAAATGTGAGATCTTCATACAGGTAGCCGGCGGGACGATCCTGATTATCCACCATCGTTGCGATGCCGGGCATGTTCGCGGCAGGATAGGCCGCAAGGGAATGTAAAAGAACGGTAGGTTCAGGGCCTTCTGAAGGGCAGGTATAGGTAACCCCGTACCCTGCCCGCCACCCGAGATCCTTTGCAAGTTCTCCCACGTCCGCAGAACTTTTTACCTGGTGTTCCGTAAGAGAGAAGCAGGCTGGGAGGTCGGCCGACGTGATAGCGAGATCGGGAAGATCGGGTGTTATGACCGGGATGGGCGTGGCCGGCAGTGCCGGGCTCGTTCCCTGCGTGCAGCCGGCAGTAAAAACAACAGCACTGGCAAGGATCAGGATAACGAGACTGGAGGAGAGCCGCATTATTAGAATGATGACAACAAGAGTAAAAAAGAATGCTTTTTTCCGGGGGTGTTCCGGCTTTATGCTTCAGTGTTGTTCCTGTTCGTTTCCTTTGATACAATAATACGCTTTTTTCAGGCCAAGGTATTTCGTTACCGGGCAGGTCGGGCAGATACAGCCTTTCTTCTCGAACGTGCAGGTTGCAGACTTACCTGTGACACAAAAGAGCAGGCTCTCATCAGCCCGCATGCATTCGTTATAGGTCGGGCACGGTTCGCAGATGCACATCCCCCGGCTCTCCATAATTTTCTTTTCCAGTTCTCCCGTCATCATGATCCGCTCCGCCCGGTGCTGCCCGGGCCGATCCATAAGTAGATTATCGCAGGCTCCATGATAATTAAATCATGCCTGCGCCAATGGTCGGAAGGAAGTTCGGCGTCAATGTCATACCGGTCCCGGACCGGGACACCTGTAAGCAGATACAGGTCATGGGACTTTCGGGTTCGAGCCGGCAGCAGCCGGGTATAAGCAAGTCCGAGAAACTGCTCCTGCGGGCGCTCGAACGGTTTACCGGCTTTGGGTGCCAGACCCGCTTTCTCCGGTTGAAGGACCTGACAATCCACGACTGCGAAGGGAACTATTCCGAGAACCCGGCATACTGCACCTATCCCTGCCAGAGCTCGCTGAAGTATGACGACGACCAGATGCAGGTTGTCTACGATGCGATACTTGCCTGCGATGTCTTAATCCTCGCCACGCCTATCCGCTGGAACAACCATTCCGCGCTCGTCCAGAAGTTTGTCGAACGGATGAACGCGATCGAGAACCAGTACTCGTGGTTCGGAAACCGGATGATCAAGGACAAGGTTGCCGGGATGATTATCATCGGGCACGTGGACGGGATCCAGCATGTTGCGGGAAACCTCATGAACTTCTTCTCCTGGCTCGGTTTTCACACGCCCGAGGTTGCAATCGCCTCATGGGTGGGGGAGAATGACGAGGACACGACAAAAGACTGGGCGCAGATCGAGGGTAACCGGTACACGCAGGAAGATCTTGAGAATCTTGTCACCAGTTCCATCCGGCTTGCCTGCGCCCTGAAGCGGCACGTGGCAGAAGAAGTTGCTGGTAATGATGTGCTGGGCAGGTAAGACAGGTACCGTATCCATTTATACGATGGCAATCAGAAAATGTAATCAAACGGTTGACAGGTGGTGGCAGAACGGGCATTTTTCCCCAGAGACGGATGAGGCGGTCGCGGTCACGGAATATCCAGCCGCTCCTGCGTGAGGTTACGCTGACGAAAAACGATCTGGTCGCCCCGCTTTTTGTGGACGAAAACCTGACAACCCCGCGCCCGATCGATGCTATGCCCGGCCAGTTCCGGTACCCGATCAGCGGGATTGCGGCGGTCGCAAAAAGCCACTGGGACAAGGGAGTGCGTGCAGTCCTCATTTTTGGCATCCCGAAGACCAAGGATGCAGAAGCCCGGTCCGCATACGACCCGGACGGCGTTGTCCAGCAGGCAGTCCGCAGGATCAAGGCGGAGGTCCCGAAGATGGTTGTCATCACCGATGTCTGCGCCTGCGAGTATACCGATCACGGGCACTGCGGGCTCATCGGTGAGACACGGGGCGGCATGGACCTGCTCAACGATCCATCGCTCGAACTTATGGACAGGATCGCAATCAGCCATGCCGAGAGCGGGGCTGATATCGTCGCACCCTCCAGTATGCTGGACGGCGTGGTCGGCTCAATACGGGCGGCACTTGACGCAGACGGATATGAGGAAGTGCTGATCATGGCCTACTCCACCAAATTTGCTTCAGTTCTCTACGGGCCATTCCGGGAAGCCGCCGGCTCCGGGTTCTCGTTCGGGGACCGCACGACCTACCAGCTCAATCCGGGTAACAGCCGTGAGGCAATCCTCGAATCGCAGCTGGACGCAGACGAGGGGGCTGATATCCTGATGGTGAAACCTGCAGGGTTCTATCTTGACATCCTCGCTGAGATCGCGAACCTCGGCCTGCCCGTTGCAGCATACCAGGTGAGCGGGGAATATTCAATGATAAAGGCTGCCGCAGCAAACGGCTGGCTGAAAGAAAAAGAAACCGCAATGGAGAGCCTGACCTGTATCAAACGGGCGGGCGCCGATCTTATCATTACCTATTTTGCGGCAGATGTTGCCGGGTGGCTGGATGAACAATAGTAAGAACATAAATGAGAGCAGGGTTTCATCACGCGAACTCTTTGATGTTGCAAAGACCCTGATGCCCGGCGGTGTCAGCAGCCCGGTTCGGGCGATCAAACCCTACCCGTTCTACACGGAACGTGCCGAGGGTGCACACCTGAAAACCGTTGATGGCAAAGACTTACTCGACTGCTGTCTGGCATACGGTCCCCTGATCCTCGGGCACGCACACCCGGTAGTCAAAAAGGCGATCGCGGAGCAGCTGGAACGCGGCTGGCTCTATGGGACACCCAGCCCGTTTGAGCCGGCATTCGCGAAGATGATTACCGGCGACCACCCGGGTATGATGATGGTCCGGTTCGTCTCGAGCGGGTCTGAAGCAACCATGGCCGCCATCCGGCTCGCCCGCGGATTTACCGGCAAAAAAGACATCGTGAAGATCGAGGGCGGGTTCCATGGAGCCCACGATGCGGTGCTCATTAAAGCGGGTTCAGGTGCCACTACCATGGGCGTGCCGGACTCGGCCGGTATCCCTGCTGCTGTCGCAGCCCACACCCGGCAGGTGCCGTTCAACGATCCCGAGGCCCTCGAATCGCTCCTCTCGAAAAATGACGATATTGCAGCCCTGATCATTGAACCGGTGCAGGGTAATATCGGCCCGATACTTCCGCAGGACAATTATCTCCGCGAGGTCCGGGCGATCACAAAAGCCCATGACGTGCTCCTGATCTTTGACGAAGTAATTACCGGTTACCGTCTTGGTATTGGCGGAGCGCAGGTGAAGTATGGTATAAAGCCCGACCTCACCACGCTCGGCAAGATCATTGGCGGCGGCCTTCCTATCGGGGCTTTTGGCGGGAGGAGGGAGATCATGGAGATGGTGGCACCGCAGGGACCGGTGTACCAGGCCGGGACGTTCTCCGGTAACCCGCTCTCGCTTACGGCCGGCACGGCCACCCTTGAATGGCTCCACACCCACCGCGACATCTACCACAGTCTTGACGAGAAGACCCGGGCCATTGAAGAATCGCTGGGCAGGGACGACAAGGGGAGTTTTGTCCGGCTCGGTTCCATGTTCAAGTACTTCTTCCGCAACAAACCCCCGCAGAATTACCGGGAAGTCAAGGAATGCGATACGGAAGCGTTCGGTAAATTCCGGGAGCGGCTGATGGACCGGGGAATCTTCGTTCCCCCGTCACAGTTCGAGACCAACTTCCTCTCATCAGCGCACAGCGACAGCGATCTATCCACACTCATACAGGCGTACCAGCAATGTCGATAAAAATCGGAACCCGAGGCAGCAGGCTCGCACTCATCCAGACGGGCATTGTTGCCAAGAAACTGTCTGACATGGGCATCCAGACCGAACAGGTGATCATCCATACGGCCGGCGACACGACCACGCAGGTCCCCCTCCACGAGATCGGGGGGCAGGGCGTCTTTGTCCGGGCGCTGGACGATGCGATCCTTGCCGGGGATATCGACTGTGCCGTGCACAGCATGAAGGATATCCCGGCATACCGCCCGAGCGGGCTTATCACGGCTGCAATCCTGAAACGCGATCCGGCCGCCGATTTCATTGCGTACCGGGGAACGCTCGGCAATGTCAAAGTCGTCGGAACATCGAGCACACGCAGGCGTGCCCAGCTCCTGCGCCATGATCCATCTGTTTCAGTAAAGGACCTCCGGGGCAACGTAGACACGCGGCTCCGGAAGATGACCGGCGGCGAGTATGATGCGATCATCCTTGCCGAGGCCGGCCTTGCCCGGATGGATATCCATATCCAGGGTGAGCGGCTGCCGCCGGAAACGTTCGTCCCCTCGCCCAACCAGGGAACTATCGCAGTTGTCAGCCGGGCTGACCCCTCGCTCCGGGAAGTACTCTCGGCGCTCGACCACCCGCCGACCCGAACGGATGTCATGATCGAACGGGCGGTTATGGAACAGCTCGGCGGGGGTTGTTTCACACCGCTCGGCATCTACTGCAAAGCGGGGCACCTGATCGCAGAAGTGCTCTCGCTGGACGGGACCCGGGCCGAACGGATCGAAGCCGATGTCAGGACAATCGAGGAGGCACGCGAGCAGGGTTGCCAGCTCCGTGCCCGGGCACAGGACCTGATCGATGAGGCATATAAAAAACTGGGAATTACTGGGGAGTCGTCATGAAGGGGAAGGTGTATCTCGTGGGGTCCGGGCCGGGCGGTACTGCATTTCTCACGCAGCGGGGTCGAACAGTCATCGATAAGGCGGACGTTGTGCTTTTCGACCAGCTGCCGGGTGAGGAGATTCTTGCATCGCTTCCAAAAAGGGCCGAAAAGATTGACTGCGGCAAGTACGGCGGGAAACACACGCTCGAGCAGGATGAGATCGAAGCGCTGGTGGTGGACCGGGCAAAGAAAGGGAAGATTGTTGTCCGGCTCAAAGGCGGCGATCCGTTCCTGTTTGGCCGGGGTGGCGAGGAACTGGAGACCGTCCGGGCCGCGGGAATTCCGGTCGAGATGGTGCCGGGGATCTCCAGTGCGCTTGCGGTGCCGGCATCGGTCGGCATCCCCCTCACCCACCGGAAGTATGCCTCGCAGGTGACCATCCTGACCGGTAACGAAGACCCGACCAAACCCGGGCCGGCCCTTGACTGGGAATTGCTCGCAAAGAGCCGGGGTACCATCGTCATCCTTATGGGTGTTGCCAACCTTGCAAAGATCGTGGATGCACTCATGAAAAACGGGAAACCGGAGGCAACGCCGGTCGCAATCATCGAGCGCGGCCTGCGGATCGACCACCGGGTGACCACGGGCACGCTTACGACAATCGCCGGTACAGCGAAAACCGCCGGCGTGAAACCCCCCGCGGTCATCGTCATCGGTGACGTAGTGAAACTCTACGACCCCGAGAACCCTGACCTGATACCGGTCGAAGAGGCTGGATTATGATCGAGATCGTCAACAAATTCGAGAAAGTGATCTATGCATCGCTCATGATCATGCTGATGGCAGTGCTGATCGCAGCGGTCATCGATCTTGCATTGTCGCTGGTCGACTCGCTGGTCGACACCACCCCATGGATTCTGCAACCGCACGAGATGATCAATATACTCGGCGGGTTCCTGCTCGTGCTCATCGGTGTTGAGCTGCTCGAGACCATCAAGGCGTATTTCAGGGAGAACACTATCCATGTTGAGATCGTAGTCCTCCTCGCTATCATTGCTATTGCGCGGAAAGTCATCCTGCTCGACCCCACCAATACGAGCGGTATCGATTTTGGGATCGAACTGATGGGAATCGGCGTGATCGTAGTCGGGCTTTCCGCTGGTTATTACCTTATCAAGAGGGCGGGCCTTGTGATCGGGCCTGGTGTTCAGGTTCAGGAAAAGAGCGAGTAATTTTTACAGGATCTGACGGCCGGTTCCTGCCATACCTTTTTTGTCCTGCCTCGTCCAATTCACGTTCATGGACCGGCGCACAATTGCGGCTGCCTGCATCATCATCATCATCATCCTGATCTGCACCGCTGGATTCTTTCTCTCCCGCCCGATCACCGGCACCTGGGTCTGCACGGAGCGTCTTACCGAGAGCGCAATGCTGACCGATGAGATCATGACCATAATGATCCGGCCGGACGGGACGGCAGAATTCCGGAGTTATGCCGATTATCTTGGGCGTTACGTTATACGTCACGGATCCGGTCGCTGGGAACCGGCCGGATTTGAGCGATTCACCCTCACCTTCACGCAAGGTTACGGATCGTCCTGCACGCACTTTTCGAACTGCACATTCGATACGCCAGCCCCGGTTGCGATCACGGTTGAACACGATCTCATCCGTGATACGATCATCTATACCGAAACCGGTGCACCGGAGTTTTCCGGGCGGTGGCCATTCGTCCGGTCCATAATCCCGGACTGCAGCGGGCCGGATGGGTGCACGAGCTATTAGATCAGAATCTGGTACCCACGAGGCAGGCAGGCTATCCGGGGTACTGATTACCTGCCCGTTTCCGGATCCCCTGCGCTGCCAGGTACCCGGTCGAGAACGCGGCCTGCAGGTTGTAGCCACCGGTATCACCATCAATGTCCAGCACCTCACCCGCAAAGAAAAGGCCGGGCACGATCTTCGATTCCATGGTTTTTGCATTTACAGAATCGAGCGCAATACCGCCCCGCGTTGCCATCGCGATCTTATAATCCCCGAGCTCGGCTACAGTCAATGGGAACTCCGTGCAGTTCGTGACCAGTACTGAGCGCTGAGTTGCGGAGAAATGGGCGCACTTGTGGTCTTCCGGGATTCCTGACAGTTTCAGCAGTTTCCGGTTCAGCCGCTCCGGGATCGGGTACTTTGCGAGGATCGTGCCGATCTGCCAGTTGGGATTCTCTGCGGCCCGCTTAGCAATATCAGCAGCAAACTCCTCACGCCGCATTGCTCCCGCAAATGAGAGCCGGACAACGTCGCCCGGCCTGATCCCCCGCGAGGCATCGAGGATGCCCGGGCCGGAGAGCCCGAGGTGTGTAAAGAGGACATCCCCGGTATAGTCCTTGATTTTTTTCCCTTCCCGCCAGACAGAGAAGGACATCTGTTCAAAAGACTGGCCCATAAGGGCAGCGAACGGGAACGGCCGAATTAAAAGCGGCGTTAACGCAGGGGCAGTCTCCGTCACCGGCTGGCCGAGCGATGCCGCGAGACGATACCCGTCACCGGTTGTCCCGCACTGGGGATACGATACCCCGCCCGTGGTAATGACCACGGTCCCGGCCTTATACGCTGCAACGCCCGTGGTGACGATGAACGATTCTCCTTCACGGGATATTGCTGTTACCGGTTCACTGCACCGGATCGTCACGCCACGGCTCCGGCACTCGGCAAGCAGGGCTTCAAGCACGTCTGAGGACTGCCGCGACTGCGGGAATATTTTCCCGTTCTCTTCAGTCATCATCGCGAGACATCGTTCATGGAAGAATTCCATGAGATTTTTGTTGGTGAATGCCATCAGGGCCGGTTTTACGAATTTCCCGTGATCGCCATAATGGGTGATAAACTCCCGGATCTCTCCGTCATGCGTGAGATTACACTGTCCGGATCCGGCCAGCAGGAGCTTTGCACCGGGCTCCGGATTTTTTTCCAGAAGATGAACCCGGCACCGGTCCGTGGCAGCATGGATCGCGCAGAAGAGCCCGGCGGGGCCCGCCCCGATCACGACAACGTCCGTCATTTTCCTGTTATCTCCTACAGATCAATGCCGGGGCATTGCTGATGAAATATTCCCCTCACAGGTCAACCCCGCATCTCCCGGGGCGAACGGGACGAGAGCAGAAATTATCCTGACCCGTATCCCGGTAGAGAGATCAATTTTCCGCTCGGACCGGTATTTATAAATTTTTATTTCTTTTCCCAGGCATCAGAACAAAAAATAAAGTTTTTAACCTAATGCCAACGAATATCAGGTAACAAATGTCATCCGGCAGAAAAAGCCCGGACCATGACGTGCCTGACAGGGACGTACTGCAGGACTACGAGCTGAGGTTCCGCATGATGGCGGACAATATCAATATGGGGATGTTCCAGGTGACTTCCGGTAATGACAGCCGGATCATCTCGGCAAACCCGGTCCTGGCACGGATGCTCGGGTACAGCGGCCCGGAAGAACTTTCCGGCAAACTGACGAAGGACCTTTTAATCCAGTCATCGGACCTGGAGGATATTGCTGACGATGATGTTCAGAAAAAACCGGTCGCCGGCCGTGAGATCCGCCTGAAACACAAGGAAGGATCGGAGATCTGGGCATCCGTTCAGGCATGGAAACTCGAAGCCCGGGATGACGCGGTGATTGAAGGGTTCATCGAAGACGTCACCGAGAACAAGGTGTTCGAGCAGGAGGTTCGTTTCCATGAATCCGAACTGCACCAGTATGCACTCGAACTTTCCCAGGCCAACAAGAAACTCAACATTCTCTCGACCATCACCCGCCACGACATCCTCAATAAACTGACGGGGCTGAACGGTTACCTCGAACTGATGAAGGACGAATGTTCTGATCCAGGGGTTATAAAATATCTCGCTATACAGGAATCAATCATCCAGACAATCACCCGCCAGATCCGGTTTACCAAGGACTACCAGGACATCGGCGTTGAAACTCCCCGCTGGTTTGATGTGAAGGAGACCCTCGAAAAAGCGATTGCAAACCTCCCGCTCCAGGGAATAACCCTCACGATTGAAACGGGCAATCTCTCGATCTTTGCAGACCCGATGCTTGAGAAAGTGTTTTACAACCTGGTCGAAAACTCCCTCCGGCATGCAGGAAAACTAACCCGGATCCGCTGCACTGCGGAAATTGCCGGCGATGATGCCCGGCTTACCTTTGAAGATGACGGTGATGGTGTACCGGAACGGTTCAAGGAAGCGATATTTATCCGGAAGCATTTTAAAAATACCGGCTTTGGCCTCTACCTCACACGGGAAATACTGGGTATTACCGGACTCTCGATTAAGGAAAGCGGCACAACGGGCAATGGTGCGCGTTTCGAGATCATCATTCCGCCGGATAGATTCCGGACCGGGGATGCGGCCTGAAACGGGACCGCAGCCGGCCGAAGCGGTAACACCCTGTTTTGTATAGGACTCTCCCGTACCTATAATTATCACAGTTCCGGTGAGCCCCTATGATCGATGAACGCGAGAAGAAGATCATCCTCCTTGTTGCATCACTCTCCTCTTTCCTCGTCCCGTTCACCGGATCGTCCATAACGGTTGCCCTTCCTGCAATGGCTGCGCAGTTCCATGCGGATGCGATCACGCTCGGCTGGATTACCTCGGCGTATATCATTGCCGCTGCGGTCTTTATTGTGCCTTTTGGACGATATGCAGACATCATCGGGCGCAAGAAGATCTTCCTGCTTGGAGTTTTTATCTTTACGATCGCATCCCTTGCCTGTGCCATGGCACCTTCAGAAGAGATCCTCATCGTGTTCCGGTTCCTGCAGGGTATTGGCGGCGCCATGCTCTTTGCAACCTCCGTTGCCATTGTAACCCAGGTCTACGGCCCGGGTGAACGGGGATGGGCACTCGGGATCACCATCGCGACGGTCTATGCCGGCCTCTCCATCGGCCCGTTCCTGGGAGGGGTCCTCACGGACCATTTCGGGTGGCCGGCGATCTTCCTGGTCAATGTCCCGCTCGGCATCCTGACCATTGTGCTTACGCTGCAGTATATCCGGCATGAATGGGCAGATGCTGCCGGTGAACGGTTCGATATCGCGGGGGCGATCGTGTACGGGATCATGCTTTTTACCCTCATCTTCGGTATGCTCATGTTGCCCGATCCGGCAGGACTCGCGTGGATCGCTGCTGCGCTGGGTGCAGCCATCGTCTTTTACCGGGTAGAGACACGAACGGCAAGCCCTCTTGTGGATCTCGGGGTTTTTTCCAATAACCGGACGTTCGTCTTCTCCAACATCGCTGCGATGATCAATTACGGGGCAACCTATGGCGTCGGCGTCCTTCTCTCCCTGTATCTCCAGTATATCCAGGGTTTCTCTGCTGCCTTTGCGGGCCTCATCCTTGTTGCCCAGCCGGTTGTCCAGACCGTTTTCTCACCAGTGGCCGGACGGCTCTCCGACAGCATCGAACCCCAGATTGTAGCAACGGCCGGGATGGCGCTTACCATGCTCGGGCTCGCATCCTTCATCTTCCTCACACCGTCAACCCCCATCTGGGTTATTGTCGCAAGCCTGATGGTGATGGGACTGGGTTACGGGCTTTTCTCTTCCCCTAATACCAATGCGATCATGAGCTCAGTATCCCTGAAACATCTCGGGATCGCCTCGGGCATGGTCGCGACCAGCCGCTCGCTCGGCCAGCTCCTTTCCATGGCCATCGCGATGTTCTGTTTTTCCGTTTTCATCGGCACGGTCACGATCACCCCTTCCATCTATCCGGCGCTCATGAGCAGCGTTACGGTGGCATTCGTGGTGTTTACGGTTTTATGCATTATCGGGGTCGGTGCATCGTACGTGAGGGGGACGATACACAAGGGGTGAAGGGGAGGAGGTCCGAAAGGATTTTCCGGCATATAATCTGGTATGAAACTGAAATATCGTAACGGATACTATCGGAAAACGGTCATTTTTTTCCCGATGATTGGTTTGGGGACCTTTATCCATATTCCGTCAACTGGCTGGATCGATAATGAGAATCAGTAATTACAGATAAAGCCAGATCCCGGTGACAGATAATTCTCCACAATTTTTCCGGGATTGACAAAAAAGATCCTTTCAAAAAAAACCGGAGAAGATCCGAAACGATTATTGCACCGGATATTCCCGGCCCCTTTTTTTCAGGGCCTCGGTGTAATGGTGGCGGAGCTCGGCCGTTTCTTCGGGAGAAAAGTCCTTCTTCTTATTCGCCTGAAGGTGTTTCTGCATCTGCTTCACGATATGTTCGGCCTCGTGAAAATCCTCGACATCCAGGTATGCCGGGGTCCGGGCAACCTCCTGTGCATGACCACACTGCGGACATAGTTTCCACTTCTGGAACCGGTCCACATACGTAAATAAACTGCACGAGGGGCACCTGATGACAAGGTACATACTAATGAGGTGATCGGCGTTATCGTTATAAATATATATCGTCATTTCGCAGAAAAACCCGGGGTCCATACACACCTCATTCACGGAAAACAGGCCGCGTGTGAAGGCAGCCCGGGGAACGCTGGAGCTATCTGTTGGAGGAATACGATTGGCCGGGAGACCTCTGATCTGTCGAAGAATGCTGATGCGTTCTTCTCCAACATCGTCTCTGATAAAGCTCGACAAATAGAAACCCCTATATCGGACGGTTGTCCCATAGAGATGATATGGAAGATATCAAAGTCATGGGCGTGCGGGATCTCCCCCTCATCCATGCGGGAGACGATATCGCAGCGCTCGTCTGCGGGAAGATGAAACTCAAAGACGGTGACATTCTCTGTGTCGCGTCTACCATCTGGTCCAAAGCACAGGGTCACACAAAAAAACTCGCGGAGATCACGCCTTCAGATCGGGCAGTCAGGTTGGGGAAGCTGAACGGAGAGGACCCGCGTTTTGTCCAGGCAGTGCTCGATGCCTCCTCGGACATTATTATGGAGCACCCGTTTATTCTCTCGGAAATGTCATTCGGCCATATCGGGGTCAGGGCCGGGGTCGACCAGTCCAACATCGAAGACGGGATGGTGATCTTCCTGCCACCGGACCCGATGAAGGCAGCAGCACAGCTCCGGGACGAAATAAAAAAGATCTCGAAGAAGGATATCGGCGTCATCATCACCGATACCTGCGGCCGCTCGTTCCGGCGCGGCCAGACCGGCAACGCTATTGGCTGGAGCGGGTTTACCGCAATCCGGGACTTCCGGGGCGATACCGATCTCTTCGGGCACGTGTTGAAGATCACCGAGGAGGCGGTCGTGGACGAGATTGCCGGGTTCTCAAACTTCGTCATGGGCGAAAGCAACAACGGCGTCCCGGCCGTTGTCTTCCGGAACTGCGGCCGGTGGACCGGCCATGACAACCTCTACTTCAGGAATGACGAGGATATCACAAAACGTGTGCTGAAAAAAGAGGGATCCTAACTTGACACGACGACAATATCCAGGATGTAAATGACGATGCCGATTGCTGCGGCCACAACCATGACCGTGATTGGGCTGATATGAACGGCCCTGCGGTCCTCGCTCTCGTAATAATTAACGAGACCCGCTGATGAGAGTAACCTTCCACCTTGCTTCTTTGCCATGCAAATATATTTGGTTTCCCGTTATATAAAGGAGATAGCGCCATATGAAAAAAACCCTTCATCAGGTATCAGGTAATGCTCTCCTGGGTGACGAGCTCGCGCTTCGCCAGGTCGACATCTTCATCGAGAACGGCATCATCACTGCGATCGAAGATAATACCCGGGTGCCGGATATCTGGATCTGCCCGGCGCTCTATAATTCTCACACCCACCTTGGCGATACCATTGCAATGGACTGCGGAGCAGCCGGGGACCTGGAAGCACTCGTCACCCCTCCTGACGGACTGAAGCACCGGTTGCTGAGGTCTGCGTCCCGGCAGGACCTTGTCGCGGGTATGCGGGCGGGTATGGAGGGGATGATCGCCACCGGGACCGCAGGGTGTGCCGATTTCCGTGAAGGGGGCTCAGAAGGCGTCCTCGCGCTCAAAGAAGCTGCTGAGGGACTGTCATTTGTACCGTTCGTGTTCGGCCGGGACGGTGGCGAGACCATAGCCGGGGGTCTTGGAATCAGCAGCGTGCGGGACGTGCCGGATACTGAACAACGTGTTCAGGATGCGAGACGTGCGGGAAAAAAGATCGCGTTCCACGCGGGTGAGCGGGATGGTGCGGATGTCGATGCTGCACTCCTCTATGAGCCGGACCTTCTCATCCACATGACGCACGCAACAAAAAAACAGCTTCGAGTATGTGCCGAACAGGAGATCCCGATCGCGGTCTGCCCAAGATCCAACTGGA
>JBAZHD010000073.1:0-18096 GCA_041652515.1 Methanoregula sp. | reverse complement strand
ACCCATACCGCCGGAGGGATCCCCCCGGGGTCCCGGTGATTGCAGGATCAGATCTTTGTGGGATACGGTACAGGTCCATCCCGCCTGCCGGCAATGACGGGCTCTCCTTAATGAACCCCTGCCGTTTTACGCTGGTCGGTAATGTCCTGGTTCACACCATGAATCTTGACAATTTTCCCTTCGGCATCATAGTCTCCTTTTGTCCGGACGGAGATGACACGCACCGCACCGTCCCTGCGAACAATCCGGTGCTCGATGAAGAGCGTGTAGGTATGGGAGTCCCTCCGGACCTTCCGTACCTCTTCAAGAACGCGGGCCCGGTCTTCCGGATGAACAAATTCCTGGATATATACATCAAAGGGTTTCCGGTAACCCCCCTCCCGCTCCGCGGTTGTGCCGTAGAGCGAATAGAACCGGTCATTGAAGGTGAAGATTCCTGTCTGTCCGTCACGCTCCCAGTTTGCCATATGAGCAAGGTCCAGTGCTTTTTCCAGGAGGTCCTTGTTTTCCCGGAGTTCGGTCTCCATTGCCTTGCGCCGGGTGATGTCTTCAACACTGGAAAGGGTATAGGGTCTCCCCCCCATTGTGATCATGACAACAGAATAAAGACAGGTGCGGACCTTGCCGTCTTTTCTCCGGAACGGGATTTCCCGCGCAGATACTTCCGATCCGTTCCGGAGTTCCGCCAGGATCAGTTCCTGGGTACCTGCATCGACATAGATCCCCAGGGATTCCGGTGATCTGCCGATAACATCCTCCCGCAAATACCCTGAACTGCGCACGAAGGCATCGTTGACGTCAACAAAAGAGTTGTTCGTAATATCAATGAGTGCCAGGATGGCGGGACTGCTCTGGAAGAGCCGGGAGAACTTGGCTTCAGATTCCCGCAGCGCATCTTCCGCAATTTTTCTTCTTGCCGCATCCTTGTGCCGGGTCACGGCATGGCGGATCTTATGGGCCAGTTCGGCGAATTGTGCCCGGGCATCACCGCCTTTCTGGATGTAAAAGTCCACGCCGTTATTGATCGCTTCGATGACCACTTCTTCCCGGCCCCGCCCGGTAAACAGGATGAACGGGATATCGGTATACGAACCCCGCACGGATTTCAGGAAGGTTATCCCGTCCTCGCCCGGCATCTGGTAATCGGAGATGATTGCATCGTAGTTCCCGCTGGTCATCAGTGCACGCGCTTCGCCGGCAGATGCCGCAGTGTCAATGGAGAATTCCCCGCCCTTTTCCAGGAAGTCTTTTCCCAGGCTCAGCAGATTTGCTTCATCATCAACATAGAGGATACGGATTCTGTCGTGCATGATACGCCTCTAAGGAACATTTTTGCATGTGCGGCCATGCTGAAAAAGAGACCTGTTGCTGGTCCCGGGCTGTCCGGGCCGGGGGTATGCCGGAATCGTGCATAGTGAACGGGAATCTTTTATGGGAGTTTTCCGGGCTGCCTTTATGAATGTATCGGAACCATATGGTCCCCGGTTTTTTGTATCGGATTTATTTCGGAGGATGTGGCTTTCCGGACCACCCGGGTATGACCCGGTCAGGAAGGTCGATCTCCTCCCGGATCGACCAACAGTATGCTGGATCGAGAGGAAAGCCTGTTTTCCGGTTCGGGTTTTCGTTGGTTTATCTGGATTATTCCGTCGGAGAATATGCATACATCCCGGGGCACCCCCTTTTTGGAGTACTTCCCAAAGAAGCCCTTTACGGCCCCCGATTCCCCTTTTTTCCGGATTTTACAGGATAGTAAGTCAAAAATGCAGGATAGTAAGCGTTTTTCTCGTGCGGATTTTCTATCTTTCTCCGTCGTGAAACACCGGATTTTTTCATGGGAGTGTATAGGACAGTACGGGAAGACGATAATTTTTGCCATAAGCGGGAATATGTTTCCGGATAATTCTGCCCACCGGAGGCCGATACAACCGTTTTCCGGATCTGCCGCCGGTACCGTCGGTATGATCCCGGGTGAGGGAGATACTCTTTCAGGATTGTGGATCTCCGACGGTGAACTCCTGGTCCGGACCCCTCCCGACACTCCCAGATCCGGGGAATTCAGAAAAAACGGCACAATAAGGAGATTTACGGGCCCGTATCATGCCCCGACTGGAATTCTTCCGGCGTGAAAAAAAATCCGGGCTAATAGACGCTATTGGGCGGGCGATCTTTTTTCAAACGGGCTATGGTGGGCTGAAATGAAAGGAAGGGCGGTTTTGGGGATCGGGCTTACGCCGGTGATGGCGTATTTTCCGTCGGTAAATATGTACAGGCCTGGGGCACCCAACGACGGTGGACGGGCAGGCCCCATCGGGCATATCTTCCGGGGCCCCGGTCCTGCGAAATCCTCAGGGAGTTTCGACCTTCATAGAGGGTCGGTGTGAGGGATTGGATCCGGATGCCTCCGGTTATTTTGTCCGGGCCGGATTTTTTTAAGAAAATTTCCCGGAGAATTTTTTTGGGAAAAATTTTGAAAGATTTTTGCCGGATCATTGAGGCGGCGGGAAAATTTTCAGTGGGATCTGTTTGTCTTGCCCGGGATCTTTTCCTAGCGCGGTTGTGCAGGTTTCGTATCCCGGCCCGGGGGTCGCCATCTTCTTTTCCCGGATGGGCCGGGTTCCGTTGAGGCGGGGAGGTCGGGCATCCGCCGGGGAGGTGGGCGGTTTTTGCGGGGTGGAACGACACGGAAGAATGGCGGAAATATCCCGCAGGATTTCCCGCGCAGGTTCTTATCTCTCTCGAAAGAATTTTTCTTCAGCAAAAATTCGATTAATTCTATTTACGTTTTATCGTTCAAAAGTAAAAGCGTCTTTTCATAATATTTCATCGGTAGCTGATCGAGCTAGAAACTTTATATGTCCCAGCATTATAAATCGCAAATTGCGGGCAACCGGAGGTTGTGCCGCATAAGAAGAAAGACGGGTTCACCAAGCGACAAACTTCGTTGAACCCGGTCCTGCCCGTAAGGCATGTGAGTATTATCTTCGGTCCTTCTTGAAGGTTTTCCCATGCCTGCGAGCGAAAGCTTTGGAAAAAAGGAGAGAGGAGTTGAAGAAAAATGAACATAGACAAACTAAGTGTTGTCCTGCTGGCACTGCTGCTGGCGGGAATCGCACCATACGTAAGTGCGATCGATGATATCGATTATTCTTCAGTAAATGGAGTAAGTACATTGCCGTTTCCCGAACTACACTTCGATCCATCACAAGAATATGTCGATGTAATCTCTGAACTGAATCCGGATATTAATGCACAATCCTTAAAAATTTCCGGTACGCTTTCGACATCAGAAAAATCTGATGTGTCAAAAATTCCCTTTGGATCAATCATTTTCCATTCAAATGAAGGGGTGACAACTGTTTTTGATTCAAACGGAAATCAACGATTTGCCGCAAAAGACTCACAATCAACACAGATCGCCACACCTAAAGGATTGATACCGGCTACCCGTTTACACGGCATACCTTCCGGGTCAGCAATCGTGACCTCCGGTAATATTACCTATGTCTCAAATGACAATGTATTACTCTTTAAGGAAATTCAGGAACGAGGACCTGCATCTTCACGGACCTCTTCGCCATATCCCCTCATGAATCCAGATCAATATGTTGAAGGCTTATACGGAACACCAGCATCTTCAAGCCTTGGAAATTATGTTACCCGATGGATCGTTCCATCAAGTCCTGAAAATCATGGAACATCACCAATCTATGTCTGGAACGGGATACAATCGGATGGACCAATTCCGGTATTTAATTGGAACGCGTTAATTCAGCCTGTTTTACAGTGGAACGTTCAACCGGGTGAATGGAGTTATGCATCATGGTTTGTTTTTGGTGATACCCTTCCGGGAGGATCTATCGGATACCATTCAGCAGAGGTTACCGGAGTGCAACCCGGTGATGTAATCGAAGGCCAGATGACATACGATGCTGCCTTACAGAAGTGGACAATACAAACTAAAGATATTACCAGGAATCTTCCCACATCTACGTATACAACTTCAGGTATGTTGCCAAACTCAGATATTTTAATAGAAGCATACCTGGAATCCTGGGAATCCGGTCTCCCGAGATATATGCCCGGGCCAATTTCATTTTATGATTTTATCATCCAGGACACAAATGGCGCCAGTTGCCTCCCGAATACAATTTCTTTCGAATACCTCCGCAACCAATGGCCCTATTTAACATTGAATATCTCAAACACTACCTATTGGCCTAATTCACTCAACAATCCGCTTGTCTTCACGACACATTAATAAAAAATAAATATTTTTTTCCAATAGTCTCCCAAAATTTACTAACGACCAGCGATATGAACTATGGATGAAAAAATGAATCCACGATAGGGCAAAGACAGATTACTCTGTCTCTTCCGGCTTCACCATACCATTACGTAACCTGAAAAAACCAGTATTGAATGGAAGGATATCATCTCTGATGTGAATGAAATGAAAACAAACATATTCCTTACCGGGTTTATTGTCATTGCTCTTTTGGCGATAACAATTGTCCTACCAGTGAACGCAGGAAATAGTACGGAAAACCTGACTGCATCCCCGTTTATCACGATCGATCCCATCGGGAACCATTCCCTTGACGAGGTATTCTTTATTCACGGGACAACGAACCTGCTGCCATCCACGGAACCGCTGCTGTTCCAGATCACTACTACCCGTTTTAATCCGGCAGGGACAGGATCATCGTTCCGTGCAAGTCCCATGATACAACCCGGAGAGAACGGGATCAACCGCTGGTCGTGCAATGCGACGACAGACCGATGGCGGACGTTTCTCAGTCCGGGGCCCCGGCCGCAGGAGCCACTTCGCAATGCCTTGCCCGGGGAATATATCGTGACGGTTGCATCTACGGATCCGCGGGTACCTTCGGATTCCTGGCAGAAGTTTTTCATTAACCCGCCGATGAATACGGAGAATGGAACAACCATCCCTTTCTGGATATCAATTGAGGCTCCGGGAGATCATGGTACCGGCAATAATTTCACCATTGATGGCACAACAAATCTTCCCTTAAATACAGACATCCGGATTGAGGTTGTTTCAATCTCGTCCGGACAGGTCAACCCGGATGGGCCGGCATCTGAATCCACTCAACAAGTGCATGAAATAGGGAGTACAACCATCATATCAGACACAGAGGGCAATCATGTCTGGTCGTTTGAGATCAATACAACCTCTCTAAACCCCGGCGAATATCTGATTAAGGTGTATTCTCCAGCATATGGGGGTGGGACTCATACGAGTACCACTGCGATATTCCGGATTATCCCGGAAGGAACCCGGATCACGACAGGCGTGACTGATAACGTGATTGCTTTACAAAATCCAACTGTCACACCATCTTCTCCGCACCCGGCAGCTCCGAAAAACCAGCCCGCTCCGTTCTCTGCTGCAATTCCTCTTGTATCCACAGGGATTGCAATTCTGGTATGGCGATCCTGTCGGCAGGCGGGGTGTTCCTAAAAAAAACGATATCGGAAATGGGATTCTGGTTTCAACGGGGGACCGGCTGATTTCCTGACCAGTACTCAAAGGGAGCTATTTCTGCCCCCGATTGTCCCATTCGGCAGAACTTTTGTGTCTCATTCATTTTTTTTCCAGTCCCTTTTTTCCGGAGGAGTGTAAAATGATTCCATTTGAAGGTTTATGATACAAAACAGGCTCCAGATTATGCCTCTTTGGGCCTCTTTGGTATGAGGATATGAGGGGGATCTGGGCAATGGGACATTGGGGGGTTGGGGAGCCCCGGAATTCTTCCGTCGTTACCAGGGATTGGTGGTATTATGTCAGTCTGTGGAGTGGCTGCGTCGGGTCTGGATGGTGAGCGTGTGAGCACCCTTGCGCCGGTGAGAGTGGGCCGGGGTCGGGGTGCGGGATTTTCTCAGTCAGAATCGCGATCGCAATTGGAAATTTTCCGGGCAAGATCTTTTTGAACCGTAATAAAAAAATTTAATAGAAAATATTTTTATTTCGAGATCTCTAATTGCATGTGAGGCCCAAATGTCCGAAAATAATGTGGCAATTTACTTAGACTTTGAGAATCTCGCGATATCTGCCGAGCAGGTATATCCATCGAAAGATATGCCGTTAAATTTAATGCCGGTCCTTGATTATGCTGCGAGTCTGGGAAATATCTGTATAAAAAAAGCATACGGTGACTGGTTGAAACCGGTGATGAGCCAGTATCAACGAACTCTCGTGGAGTTGGGATTTGAGCTGGTCCATCTCCCTGAAACATCTTCGCAGGGAAAAAACGGCGGAGATGTCCGCCTCGCAATCGATGCAATGGAAAATCTCGAACTTTTCAAGATGATTGATATTTTCATTATCGGGTCCGGTGATACGGATTTCATTCCGCTGATCCAGAGGATTCGTTCGCGAGGTAAAATTGTCATTGGTTTTGGATTCGAACACTCGGTGGGCCGGCTGACAAAAAGCAGTTGTAATGAATTTAAATCGCTCCAGGAGTTACTGGGCGAACCCGATAAAGATACATTGGAAGAGTCGGATGCCGACCATGACAGTCTGTACGGCAGAGATCTCCTGATCAGGTTTATCAATAATCGATCATCGGAAGAACCCGTACCGATGGCACAATTAAAAGTTGACCTCTTAAGACTTGATCCATCATTTTCAGAGAAAAAAATGGGGTACGCTTCATTCAAGAAATTTTTAGCTGACCTGATGGGTGATGTTGTTGAGAAAATTGAATCTGATCCTGATAATAGTCTGCCGATTGTCTTTTTTAAGGACCTCCATGATATTTCCCAAAAAACCGTTGATAAGAAAGAGAAGAGTCAACTGTTTTTACAAAATGTTGTACGGTATCCCGTCAAACCCGTCCGGGTAAATCTTGCCAAAAGCCTGTATGCAGCGTTTAAACGAGAAAAATCAATATCCCTGCATCAGATGATCGAAATCATCTCAAAGGAATTGTCCGATATCCCGAAAATCGCTATCCGGAAATACCTGATGGCATGTGCAACGGGACAAGTTTTCAGGTTCTCAAATAAAGATGAACTCGGGCCGGTTCTCAACAGGCTTCAGGTTTTAAATGAGAGAATAACCGGCCCGGATATGATCGATGATATTTACCAGGATACCATCATCCAGATCCTCGAGAGCAGGTTCCATGGAATCAATGCACCGGTGGTTATGAAAGCAATAGAGAAAGAGAAGTAACTATTTCTAGTTTTTATCCCCCCCGGGATCTCCTCAGCGGGGTTGTTCAGGTTTCGTATCCCGGTCCGGGGGTCGCCTTCTTCTTTTCCCGGATGGGCCGGGTTCTTTTAAGCGGGGGGTTGTGCATCGGCCGGGGATGGGGGCGGTTTTTGGCGGGGTGGAGTGGCACGGAAGAATGGCGGAAATATCACGCAGGATTTCCCGCGCAGGTTGCGGTTTATCTCGTAATTATTGTTCATCCCGGCAATTCCAATAAATTCTATTTACGTTTTATCGTTCAAAAGTAAAAGCGTATTTTCACAATATTTCATCGGTAGACGATCGGGCTACAAACTTTATATATATCATCATTATAAATCGCTCATTGCGGGCAACCGGAGGTTGTGCCGCGAAAAGAAAAGGACGGGCTCACCAAGCGACGAACTTCGTTGAACCCGGTCCCGCCCGTAGGCATGAGATAATTATCTTCTGATCCTATGAAGTTTTCCCATGCCTTTTGAGCGAAGCGTATCGAAAAATGAACACGAATGGAGGTATGAAAGAATGAAATCAGTAAAATTCAGTGCCATCTTGCTGGCGCTTATCACACTGTTGGCTATGACAATTCCTGTCTCGGCCTACCAATTTTCAGTAACCACTTCTACACTCTATCTTGATTCCGCCACGTATCCAACCCTGTCCTATGGTCCACAAATCCATACAACTATCAATAACTGGCTGACAGGAACACCGGCATGGACTGAACGGTTTTACGACACGAGTGCCTGGGTTGATGATACTGATTTCGGTACTACCGGACAGGGTCTCAACCAGGCTGAACTTCATTACCATTATGGTCATGGAGGGAATGACGGGTCTCACACTTATCTGCCTTTCCAGAACTGGCCGAGTACTTCATTGTACCACAGTGAAGTGTACAAGAAATGGGACGCGGTCAACAACTGGGTGATCTTAGATGCCTGCAGTATGCTGACCGATACGGACTGGGGCGCAGCCCTGAAGTATTCCCATGGAATTCTTGGGTTTACTACCGAGAAGACCCCAAGTACTGACCTTCCCGACCGGTTCCTCCGGAATACTATTGACAATGATTATACCGTTGCATACTCCTGGCAGCGTGCCACGCAGGACACATATGGGTCAGATGTTTCTGCACGGGTGATTTTTGATACCGGTAATCAATTGCAGTATGATCATTTATCTGGCCAGGGAACCGTTGCCGCAAATGAAGTAACGGATGATAACACAGTATATGTAAGCTCATGGGTGTGCTAAGGAGGTGACTGAAATGGAAAGAAAAATGTTAATCATCGGATTTCTTCTTGTATGTGTTGTTGTAGGAACCGCGGTCATCTTGTCTCCCGTGCCCGGACCTGCAGCATCGACTATGGTTCAGGCATCCACAGGAGACATCGTGCTTGAAAAAACACTCCCGAATTCACCCGCAACGGCTGTAGAATACCGTGTCATGAAAACAGAATCGGTTTTTGAAGGTTCCGAGCGATTGTTTGCTGTTAAATCCGATCTCCCTTCAGAATCTGAAGCTCCTGCGATGGCTGCGAAGATCCTTGAAAAATACGGGGGACTCCCGAAGGATGCGGTCATTAAGCATGTAGGGACAGTCTCGATGCAGAAATACAATACCGAGACGGAAATTACTGAAGAGCAGTATCCCCAGTTCACTCAGGTCATCTACAGTCAGCAGATTAATGGATCGCCGGTGATCGGGCCCGGTGCAGAGATCAATATCTGCCTTGGTCCTGGAGGGGAAATGCTCCAGATTGAGAAAGCATGGCGCCACCTGGAATTTTCCCGGGAGGTTCCGGTAATTTCTTCTGGTGAAGCATTTGTAAAACTGAAAAAACACGATCTTCTGGTAATCCCCCAGTCGTCCCTCGCCGGAATAACCATCGGTGATGTCAGGTTGGGATACTATGCCGAAGACCGGCAGCGGGACCAGACCGTATATTCTCCAGTGTGGATCTTTTATGGAACCAAAACAGGTGGTGAGCCATTCCCCTACGTGGTTGATGCCCGGCAATAAACGGATTGGCCGTTAAGAATTTCTCTCTCCTTTGGGATAATCCCCCTTTTTATTGCGATCCGGTTGAGCAAAGACTACTCAGGGAAAGACTGATGATGACCTTATCGTACTGCCGGCTGATGGTTGTCTTTATCCCACTCGGGATCTCCTCAGCGCGGTTGTGCAGGTTTCGTATCCCGGGCCGGGGGTCGCCTTCTTCTTTTCCCGGATGGGCCGGGTTCCGTTGAGGCGGGGAGGTCGGGCATCCGCCGGGGAGGTGGGCGGTTTTTAGCGGGGGCCTGGTTGTCCGGGGCTGCCGTTTTTTTCCCGCAGAGGGGGCAGGAGTTTTTGTAAACCCGGACCGCGATGAAATTTCTCAATTGATTTTTTCGGGAATTTATTCATCAGGACGGATTTGCTTGTCACCCGGATAACACCAATCTTCCCAAACAATATGTTCATGGAGGCCGATTATTATTATAAATAATTTTTTTGTGGTGCTGTATGAATAAGAACTATTTAACCCTCCTCTGGAAATGCATCGGGGGTATCGCATTCATTGTTGCCTGTATCGATTTCTCCTGGGTAATGGTTTACAACAGGAATTATTTTCATAATACCGGCCTGATAATGATAGTGCTCTTAATCGCAATTTTTGTAATTCGTTATTATAGTGAGAAATGATCATGGTTGATCCCTCTCCGTTTCCCGGCCCGGGCTTACGCCGGCTTACATGATTTTCACGTCATCAGGAATAGTGACGTAAAAGCACCCCGTCTCGATCGAAGAGTCTAACGAACGCTTCTTCTCCTCATCCGGGTCTGATGACCAGGCGGACGCCGGAGATCACCGGGCGGGGCGCCCCCCCTGTGATCACCAGAAGGATGTACATTTTCTCCCGGTAATTATTATCCTGTCTGCATAAACCGGTGGAGAAAACCCGCAAGGAGCACAACCTGCATGACAATCCCGAGACATAACGCAGCAGCGTTCAGCGATCCGGTGAGCAACAATTCCTCAAAGGCAAAAACAGTCCAGAAGTGAGGGATGATACTGAAAACAAATTTCCACGGGCCGGCTATGAAAAAGCCCAACAGGGGGAGCAGTACAAAAAGGTCTATTCCCTTGAAGACCGCCATTGCCTCCACCTTGTTCCCTGAAAAGGTAACGATGGCGAGTGCGATTACCGGGGCAAGCAATGCGAAGGTGAATGAGATGAAAATAACGTCCCACACCGGGATCTTCACGAGGCCCAGAATGATAAAGGAGATGGCTGAATACAGAAAAGTAAAGAGGAACGCACACATCAGGCGGGATGCCAGAAAGACCGGCAGAGATACCGGCACAACCCGCAATGCACTGAGAATATTTTCATCCCGTTCATCTATCATCAGGAACGCGTAAACAAAACCAAAGAGTACCGCGATCTGGATGAGGACAAATGGCATGATAATTCCGGAAAATGGGGAGAGGTCAAAGAACCTGCCGGATACTTGCGGGATCGCCCAGGCGCCGGCAATAAGGAAGGGGACCGGCATGCAGAAGACAAATGCCAGCATCCTGTCCCGCACGATCATCTTCAGGTCGTTTGCTGCAAGCAGGATAACCGATACCATGTTACCTGCCCCCAAGCACGATATGGGTTTGAAACATCTTTTTTGCAAGGTAGTACCCAAGGACAATCCAGGCCGACAACATGGCGACTGCATAGATACTGTCAAAAAGTGAGACCGGTTCAAATATTCCGGACAACAGGATCAGCGATGCCTGGGTGGGGAACAGGTAAAATAACCCGTTGTCCGAGAGGCCGAAATAATGAATGAGCGGGATGTTCAGGACCATCAGGGCACCTGCGCCAGCGATGAAGTATTCATTCACGCTCGAAAACCTGCTGACCGCAACAAACCCGGCAAGGATAAAAAAGGCGGATGTGAGGACAACGCCCGTGAAAAAGTACAGGTAATTGAATACCACACCCTGTGAAAGAACCACCAGCGCAAGGCTTGCAATGAGGGCAATGCCCGTGAGCGTGATGATGTGGGTGAGCAGGTATTCACGGGGTTCCATGGGAGTCACGACCAGGGCCTGCAGGGACCGGTTTGTCTTCTCGAACAGGACGAGTGCCCCGATGAATACAAAACCGAGGATTGCAGGGTCCAAAAAGATCAGGGCCCCGACGACCCTTCCCGTGTTCGCCGGCATAAAGACCTGGAGGAGGATACTCCAGAGTGCGACCGTGACAAGGGAGATGTGGATGATATAAAACCGGTAATCAATCAGGAAATACCACCGGATCATGTTGGCAAGGTGTTTCATTACAGGCCCCTGCCGGTAACCTGGAGGAAAATATTCTCCAGGGTTGCTTCTTCGGTATGCATTGTCTGGATCTCCGCACTCTTCAGAAGCGAGAGGAATTCATTATTGCTGCCAAGCCCTTCCAGCGGGAACTCCGAAGACCGGGTCTGTGCATCCGCCAGGTATTCGACCCGGACAACCCGTTTCCCGTACCGGAGTTTCAGCTGGCGCGGGCTCTCCGTTGTGCAGATTCTCCCGTTCACCATGAACGACACCACATCGCAGAGTTCGTCGGCGAGTGCCATGTTGTGCGTGGTCAAAAAGATCGTTTTGCCCTCGTTCTTCTTCCGCACGATAAGGTCCTTGATCCGGCGGGCACTTGCAGGGTCGAGACCGGATGTCGGTTCATCAAGGAACAGGATCTGCGGATCGTGAATAATGCTGCGGGCAAAGTTCAGTTTCATCTTCATCCCTTTGGAGAACGATCCCACGAGCTTGTCCATACTCTCCTCAAGCCCGACCATCTCAAGGAGGGTCTGCGGGTCAGCGGTCTTTCCTGAATAGAACGACCTGAATAATGCAAGGTTCTCCCGGGCCGTGAGTTTCGGGTAGTGGTTTGGCAGTTCGAAGCAGACACCGATCTCTTCGTAGTAATCCGAGGACCAGTCGGCCAGGTTTTTCCCAAGAACGGATACGTTCCCGGAATATCCCGGGATGAGGCCGGTCAGCAGTTTCTGTGTTGTGCTCTTCCCGGCCCCGTTCGGCCCGAGGAAACCGAAGATCTCACCTTTCTGGATCGTGAAGGAAATCCCCTCAATGGCAGGAACGGGTGCTGACGGATACGTGAACGAAAGGTCACGGACCGTTATCATGTGGGATCCCTCCGGGCATTCCGGACGGATTTCATGGTTCTGAATATCTTCTCGTGATCGATCTCCCCGATGGTGAAGAATTCTCCCGTCTCATCGTTTTCGATCCGTTCAAGGATAAGGCGGACACTTTTTTGTATTGACCGGAACATGTCTGTCTGGCTGTCGGCAAGGATCTTCAGCAGGGTGTCGGGCAGGGTAGCTGAATAGAGCGTGGACGCTTCAATCAGGATATCAAACTGCACGATACGGTTTTTCAGAATATTTTTGATCTCCTCTTTTGCCAGGATATTGTAGAACGGGAGGTCAAGATACAGATTGATAAAAATTCCCGGGGGATTTTCCGAACTGGAGAGAAGGATCTGCCGCAACGCTTCCTTCCCGTCATCAGTGATCTCGTACACGATCTTTGGCGGTTTGTTCTGTTCTTCTATACGCTCCAGCAGCCGGATAAGCCCGTTGTCTTTCATCCGCGACAATTTGTTGTACACGGTCGTCTTGTTCAGCCTGAGCCAGGCGTTTGAGGAGTCTGCCTTTTTTTCCATGAACCGGAATATCTCGTACCCGCTCAGTGACCGGTGGGATAATAACCCGAGAATCAGGAGATCTGAGATCTTGATGGGGGTTGATTGTTTCATGGTTTTCAGGGCCCGGATGAGTGTCTCGGGATCTGGTGCCACCCTGCTATTTTGGGTCATTGTATACTAGTTTAATTTATCCTAGTATTTGAGCATGTCGGGATAAGCCGGATCTGCGCGAATCTGTTACCCGGCCCGGGCTTACGCCGGCCCACTGATATCTCCCGTCTGTTACCATGCATACATCCCAGGGCACCCCCCATTTAGGAGTACTTCCCAGATAAGCCCTTTACGGCCCCGGATGCTCCTTATTTCCGGATTCTACAGGATAGTAAGTCAAAAATGCAGGATAGTAAGCGTCTTTTTCATGCGGTTTTTCATCTTTCTCCGTCGTAAAATCCCGGATTTTTCATGGGAGAGTATAGGACAGTACGGGAGGACGATAATTTTTGCCATAAGCGGGAATACGTTTCCGGAAAATTCCGCCCTCCGGTGGCCGATATAACCGTTTTCCGGATCTGCCATCGGTACCTTCGGTTCGATCCCGGGTGTGGGAGATACTCTTTCAGGATCCCGGGTCTCCGACGGTGAACTCCTGGTCCGGACCCCTCCCGACACTCCCAAATCCGGGGAATTCAGAAAAAACGGCACAATAAGGAGATTTCCGGGCCCGTATCATGTCCCGACTGGAATTCTTCCGGCGTGGAAAAAAATCCGGGCTAATAGACGCTATTGGGCGGGCGATCTTTTTTCAAACGGGCTATGGTGGGCTGAAATGAACGGAAGGGCGGTTTTGGGGACCGGGCTTACGCTGGAGTGCACTCACCCGCCGTCGGAGTAAATGCACAGGCCAGGGGCACTCCGGCATTGGCAGAGTTCCGAACGTGGCCGGGGGAAAATTTTGTTGTGGGATGGGTGGGCTGCGGGATTTTTTTCAGGAAATGTCCGGTGAATTATTTCAATCAGGTTCCGGTTGAAAAAAAATCAAAGCCTGCTGAAAAAAATCCATCAAAGCCCGGTTAATCCGGATCATATTTCCGGCCGGGTCGCGATTGCGATGGATTTTTTTCAGGTTATTTCCTGTTGAAATTTTTTCGGGGTACTAACGATCGTATCCGGATCTGGCTTCGGACCCGCAACACGGTCGGGTTTCCTGGTACCTGGGAGCAGCTCAGCGATACGGTTTTTTAATCCCGTCCATTTCGACGGGTTTAGAAAAACAGGCCGGCCTTGATTTTTTTCAGCCAGGGTCCGGTTGAAATTTCCCGGGCAGTGCGGTCAGCCACTGCTTGTTGTTGTCTCGCCCGGGATCTTCTCATGGGGTTGTGCGGGTGATGCAGCTGACGGGGGTCGCCGGCTTCTGGCTGTGGATGGGCCGGGATCCATTGGGAGGGATTGTCAATCCGTTGGGAGGGATTGTCAATCCGGAGATGGGGATTGGTTGCCCGGGGCGGGTGCTGCCGGCTTTCTTACCGGGGCCGACCGGCCGCTATGAATAGGACTGGAAGGATACGTAAATCAAAAGAAATAACAAAAACCTGGTAGATCTTCCGCGCAGGTTCTTATCTCCCTCGTAAGAATTTATCATTTACAAAAATTCGATCGCTGCTATTTACCTGTTCTCGTTCAAAACTCAATCTATCATTTTTACAAAACTGGATCGGAAGAGGATCGAGCTAGAACCTTTATATGTCCCAGCATTATAAATCGCCAATTGCGGGCAACCGGAGGTTGTGCCGCATAAGAAGAAAGGCGGGTTCACCAAGCGACAAACTTCGTTGAACCCGGTCCTGCCCGTAAGGCATGTGAGTATTATCTTCGGTTCTTCTTGAAGGTTTTCCCGTGCCTTTCGAGCGAAAGCTTTGGAAAAACAGCAAAAGGAAGTGAATGAAGAATGACCTTACGAAAGATAGTCATCGCCCTGCTGGCACTGCTGCTGGCCGGGGCGGTGATAGTGCCGTGCGTGAGTGCGGAGGAAAATCTAACCAAACAGACAGCAATTGAAGTGGAAAATTGGCTGAATGGTCCGACCCATTATATTCCCCCGGAATATTTCAAGGATGCGAAGCCAGCTACCCCTTTACCCGAATCAGAAATGATTAACCTCATAATTTCTGAAAAAAACGTTAATAAATCGGATAAGGATAGAAGTGTCGGATTGGTTATCCTTCCCATATCGTCTCTGAACATAAATGAGGATTTTAAAAAATCCACAGAATATCCGAATCAATTCATTGAAAACAGCATTACGTCTGATGATGCAGTGATTCTCGTACGTATGCCAAAGGAGATGTACGATCGGTTCCTGCTCACATCCAAGAATAATAATCTGATCTTACCCGAATCAAATTTCTGTAGGTATTACAAAAATCTTGCAGAGCTCAATTCACATTTGATCCTTGATGGAGATATTTTAACCGTCAAGCCCGGTGAGGAGGATGCCGCAATGCTTGAAAAGATTACATCTATTCCCATAGCGATGGATCCCGCAGTAATTCCAAGTGTTATCAGATCTGAAAGTGACGTTGGACTCAAACATGCCCAGGCTCCTAATAATTCTCATAATGAGGCGACATTTTTCAATCGTATTAACACGAATACGAATTATGACTATTATATTGGAAGGATAACGCCGAATACCTGGTCAGTATCTGGAAATAACGATAAATACTACGCTCCTCAGGAAAGAGAATATCATCTGAATGGTTACAAGGATGTCATTGAGATAGTAGTAAATTATGATCACTATACACAATATCCTGCCGGAAAGGTGAAACTGTTCCCATGTATTTATGACAATTCTGACACCGCAGTAGACATTAAAAATTATGAAAATCCGGGCGAAGGTATAATCGAGCTTGATCCCGGGACATTCCCGCATTCGTATGGATACCATGTCCAGATTTCTAATGCGAGATATTACATAACATTCCAGGATATGAACGATCTGCACTGGTATCACCAGTATGTTTACTATGATCCGGATAACCCGAGCACTACGGTAGACTACGGTAATGGATCTTCCGAATTCGTTCAAATTACCAGTCCGATTACAGACTCATTTTATGCAGCCACAACTCCGGTAATCGATGAGTGGGTTCGTGAATTAAATGGTAACTGGAATAAACCAAGTGCAGTCTGGACATTCGGTAGTCAGACACCCGATCAAAATTTTGTTCATATCAACCGATACTGGGGTGGTTCGAACATGGAGGAATTGATTACTGAATCATATGTCTGGTCCGGATGGGCCTGACTTTTTTTTTGGATGATCGGATGCTTACAAATACTAATGGGAAAAAACGATTAGCAACCGACCCTTTGATTTTATATTTGAGCACTGATAGCTACCAATTCTAAAAAACGGGGTGACTGAACGGATGAACGATAAAAAAAACAATAGGCTATTTCTAGCAGTTATTCTGGGTTTGGTTCTTCTTGGATTTGCCGGATTTTATGTGATTTATAGCCAAAATTTTTACCCAAATAATCTGTCAATACCGCAACCAAACCAATATACAAATCTCATGCCCACTGAAATTCCAACAACACTGGTCCACAAATCCAATTGTGATTATTGTTTTATCCAGGAAGTTCATCCGGATTTCATTCGGAATTCAACAATTGTTCATCTGACTTCTGCCGATCTGAACGATTTTCCGCAATATGATGAAGGGATTAAAAGCGGGAAGAATAATCAACGCGATTGGATAAATGGCCAAAGAACTGTCAGTGACTTTCACGATTGCGAGCAGCAGATTGAGGAGTTCTGGAATTTATCCTGCAGGTACATTCCCTATCCGGAATGTAAAACAAAAGATGCGCCAAAGGTCTTCGAATATGATGGACGATATTATGAGATCAGCTGCCTGCCAGGTTTCGATAATTTAGCTGGGCCAATCACACAGGCCGGTGAGAGATAATGGGATTGTTTGTGTGTCGATGCATTGAATTCTCCTGATGCCCCCCTTTCCGGCAGTGAGATGTACCGGATTCTGGCGCAAATTCCTCAAATGAAGGACGTGTCTGAAAAAAGGGAGGATCCCAGAAACAATGGTGTATCCATAAACAACCTCTGTCAGGAATCCATTTTTTATACGCCGGTTAATTGCTGTTTGTGGTATGACTTTATCCGGCAGAGTGAGGAGGGGTGATTTGAAGGGGGTTTGACCAGGGGAGCCCGCATGAAAAGATGGCCTGTTTTCCGGCCCGGGCTTACCCCGGCTCACTGATATTTCACGTCGGCGAACCGGTATCCCCCCTGGGCACCCCCCTTTTGGAGTACTTCCCAAAGGAGCCCGAAAACCGCCCCGATTCCCCTGTTTTCCGGATTTTACAGGATAGTATGTCAAAAATGCAGGATAGTAAGCATTTTTTCGTGCGGATTTTTTATTTTTCTCCGTCGTAAAACACCGGATTTTTTTATGGGAGTGTATAGGACAGTATGGAAGGACAATAATTTCGGCCATAAGCCGGAATACGTGTAAGGAAAATTCTGCTCTCCGGAGGCCGATGCAGCCATTTTCCGGATCTGCCGTCGGTATGATCCTGTTTGAGGGAGATACTCTTTCAGGATCCCGGGCCTCCGACGGTGGCCTCGTGATCCGACCCTCTCCCGGCACACCCAAATCCGGGGAATTCGGAAATAAAGGTACAATAAGGAGATTTTACGGCCCGATATGGCCCCCGATTCACTTTTCTCACGCCGGAGAAAAAAATCCGGGCTAATAGACGCTATTGGGCGGACGATCTTTTTTCAAACGGACTATGGTGGGCTGAAATGAAAGGAAGGGCGGTTTTGGGGATCGGGCTTACGCCGGAGCGCACTCACCCGCCGTCGGAGTAAATGCATCGGCCGGGGGTATCCAGGACATTCGCAGATTTCCGAACGGGGCCGGGCGGGAAATTTTGTTGCGGGATAGATGGATTGCGGGATTTTTTCAATCAAAGTCCGGATTTTTTTTTTCAAATACGTTGCGATCTATCCGAATTAAAAAAAATTATTCGCGATTATGATCGCGGCTGGAAATATTTCACTCAGGGCCCGGTTGATCCGGATCTGGTTTTCCGGAAGGGTCGCGTTCGCGATTGAGATTTTTCAGCCAGGGTCCGGTTGAAAATTTCCCG
>JBAZHD010000072.1:0-18144 GCA_041652515.1 Methanoregula sp. | reverse complement strand
CCCTGCCAGTGAGCATTACTGTTCATTCAGGAATATCGTTCCGTGCCCACATGCCGCAATGGTTTTCCTGCCGGATTCCGGGGAATTGCATCCACGAAACAGATCCGCCGGGGAACCTTGAACTGGACAAGTCTTTCCAGAAGGAACCTGCGGAGTTCTTCTTCAGTGAGCCGTGTATCTGCGGACACCACCATAACTGCAATATCCTCTCCGAGAGCGGGATCGTCAACCGGGAAACTCATGGCATCGAGGACAAGGGGGTGGGAGATCAAAACCCGGTCAACTTCCAGCGGGGATATTTTCTCTCCTCCTTTGTTGATCAGTTCCTTCTTACGGCCGGTGATAAAGAGATATCCTTCCTCGTCGGTATATCCCAGGTCTCCGGTCATGAACCAGCCATCAAGGAATGCAGCACTGTTCTCCCCGGGTGCTTTCTCGTACCCGCTGAAAATAGTCCCGCCTTTGATAGCAATCTCCCCGCAACTCCCCGTGGGGACCGTCACACCGTTCTTATCGACAATCCGTAACGAGTCCACAAGGGGGATACCAACCGATCCGGTTTTTCCCGGGATATTGATAGTTATCGTCCCCGCTTCTGACATTCCAAAACTATCGATCACGGGAACTCCCAGTGCCTGTTCCAGGCCGCGACGAACTTCGGCAGGCAGTGTGCCCGACGTTGATCGGATGAACCGGAGCGAATTTCCTGCCAAATCCTTCTTGGGTATCTTCCGGATTTTTTTCAAGATTGCCTGGTGAAGTGCAGGGCCAGCGGAATAATGGGTCGGTTTGCACATTATGAGCAGTTCTGGAAAATCAGATGGAATAAAGTCCTTCGTGCAGATCACGGTTCCCCCGGCGATCAATGTACTTAACAGTGCCGTGCCTATACCCATGCCGTGATAATAGGGGAGAATGTGGAGGCATCTGTCCGCAGATGAAAGATGCAAGACCTGACATGTCTTTTGCTTGCTCAGACATGACTGTTTCTGGGTAAGGGGTACGGTTTTTGATGAGGCCGTTGTCCCTGAAGTCAGCAATACGTACGCGATATCCGAAGATGTGGCAAATTCCGGATCCTGTAATTCCTGCAGCAATGGCACGGCCAGGAAAAACCTTCCCGCTTTACCGGCGACGGGAATCAGTTCAATGACCGGAATACTACGGGATTCTGCCGCTGCTCTGGCTGCGGTCTCACAGCCTTCCTGGACGATGATCGCCTGTATCTGCAGTTGCGAAAAATAGGTATCATATTCCTGTTCCTTGTACTGCGGGTTCAGCGGGACTGATGTGAATCCTGCCGTGACAGAAACAATCACAACTGCTGTTTCCGGACCTGCGGGGGTAATAACAGCGATCCTGTCATTCCGATGAAATCCCGCGGCGTTGAGTGTTTTTACCACATCTGTGATCTGTAACCGGAGGTCGCGGTATATGAGCGGCTCATATCCCGGGCATTCGATGGCATTGTTATCGGGATTCTGGTTTCCCTCAAAGAGCAGATGCCTGATAGAAAAAATATCGGGATCATTCATCTTTGAACCTGAATTTTCCTGGTCGCTGGTCTATGAAATTCACGCCGCATTTCAGGAATACCTCTCTGTACCAACACGCCGTAACGGTTTTCCTGTCGGGTTCCGGGGGATCGCATCAACGAAATAGATCTGACGGGGGATCTTGAACCGGGCCAGGCGATCAAGGAGAAACATCCGGAGATCCTGTTCGGTCAGTTGTGGGCTGTTCCTGATGACGAGGGTCGCGATATCCTCCCCAAGTACCGGATCCTGGTTGCTGTTATGGAAGAAAAGGTCCTTGAGGCTGAGGATATAAGAAACTGGTCTCATTTTCTGTTGAATTATGCATTCTTGAGGGTATTGAACATATCTTATTGGAATGGCCATGATACTGGTTTCCCCTTTCGTGTAACCTACGAAAATCGTACAACATTAATAGTTCCACAGCAGATGACTGAGTGTGGAGATAATTCCTCTCCTTTTATCCGGAACCACGGGCGTAAACCGGTACAGAAATACGAGGCCATAACCATGGATACTTCGGATGAAGCCTACCGGGATCTTGTGGAACATCAGCAGGATCTCATCGTGAAGATCAGTCTTGAAGGCCGGCTCCTTTTTGTCAATACTCCCTATGCCGAACTGCTTGGCAGGACAAAAGACGATCTTGCAAACAGCGTGTTTATGCCGGTATCGGGCGAGCGGTACTCGGATGTGATCGCAACCCAGATGACCAAGCTCTTCCGCCCCCCCTACTCCTGTATCGTGGAACAGTGGCTCCAGACCCAAAAAGGGATGCGGTGTATCAGCTGGTCGATAAAATCTGTTCTTGACGGGAACAAGGCTCCCGTTGCCCTTGTTGCCAATGGCCGTGATGTGACACCGGTCAAGAACGATCAGAAGGCGTTCCGCAAAAGGGACGAGGAACTGATGCTCTTAATCGAGAGCGGGAGCCAGATGTACTATACACATACACCCGATCACCGGGCCATGTATGTCAGCCCCCGGATCCGCACCCTCCTGAAGTGCACCAGAGGATCGAAGAAAAAAACATGGACTGATTACCTGACCGACAACCCGGTCAATGCAGCCGGCCTTGAACGGACGCTCAAGGCGGTCTCGACCGGCAAACGCGAACCCCCGTACCGGCTGGAGATGGAGACCGAAGACGGGAAACGGATCTGGATTGAGGTGAACGAGATCCCGGTGGTGAAGAACGGGAGGACGGTTGCGATTGCGGGTTCCCTTCTCGATATCACGGAGCGGATGCACGTAGACGAAGGGGTTGCGGAGGCCGAGATCCTGTTCAAGGGAGTCCGCCCGAAAGAGCCGGAGGGAGCGCGACGTTCGCCATTCAAAGCGATCCGCTCGATTTTTGCCCGTGACGATGGTGCGGAAGAGGAATCTGTCTGATTCTCTGGATCCGGCATTCTGTTACCGTTACCGGTCAGGAATAATTCTCCGTTTTCACCTGCGTCTCTGCCAGATCCGCTGCCGGATCATAACATTCAAAAAGAATCCTCCCGGATCCATGAGAGTATGTTTTCCCGGTCCGGGTTCCGGTTTTTCCTGCTGATATTCCTTCTTTGCGGTATGATTCCATTCATATCGTCTCTCCCGGAAGAGAATACGGTCACCTATTCTTTTATTCATCTATCAGACCCCCAGAGCCTCACCACCAACTACCCGGAAACCCTGGACCTGACGTTTTCCTCTATCGAATCCCTGAAGAACACCTACAATATCTCGGCTATTATTATCACCGGGGATGTCGTGAATACCTGGAATGACCGGAAGGACTGGGGTGCCTATGCCCATGCCCGGAACCTGACCACAATCCCTGTCTATGAAATTGCCGGTAACCACGATACCGACGGGGGGGATCATTACGAATACTATACCGCATATTCCGGTGAGCCCGCGGAAAGTTACATCACATCACTCGGGGATTTTGATTTTGCGGGTATCAATTATGCTGGTACGACCCTGCCACCTGAGGAACTCTCCCGTCTGCGGGGAATCCTGGCCGGCAGTTCCCGTTCTCATGCCATCATCGCTACGCATTACTACATGGATGAAGGGGGGAACCTCTCACCCCTTGGAGAAGACATTGACACGTACCTGGTTATCAAACCAAGTCTGGTTCTCATGGGCCATATGCATGCCAATTTCGTTATGAAGAGGACGGTGGGAGGTTTCCCGACCGTTGCTGACATGACCAATTACCAGGACGGTGTGCCGGGCGGGACCACCGGTTGGGATTACTCGGCAGGTACCCTTTACAATGTGACGTCGGTCAATGGGGAGGTTAAGACAATTACCGCACGGATTATCCACATCTATCCTGCCCCGTACGTTGAGGAGGAGATGACCGTCTTTGGAGATGACCCCCGTGGCACACCAGTACTCTCCGGCACGGGCAGGACCGTGACGGGACAATCCCTTCCTGCTACCCTTCATTCTTCATGCGATTCCGGTGGCTTGTTCTGCAATCTGAATGAATTTTTCCAGCAGCGCTGGACAGATTTCCGGCACGTATTTTCGTAAGCGTTAACTCATTTCAAGAAGTGACCGACATCTGCAGGCCCCTATTTATCCCCCACAGCCCCGTTTTCCGGTCTATGAGATGTACAATTTTTCGGCTCTTCGCTGATCTGTGTGGGTAACCTGGATCCCGGTAAACAAGTTGATGGGGGCTAGCGACCTAAAAACCCTCATTACGATGAACTCCGCCGCCCCCGAAGGGACGCCCCCGCGGCGGCTCAGGCAATGCAATGGCAGATGAATTCATCGTTTATCTTACCCACTTGAAATAGCGAAGAGCCAATTTTTCTCGTGTCCCGCGATATACCTCACACATCATCCCCAGAGGCAGACCCCCCACATACAGAGAATATTACACCGGTTTCCGCATGAACCGCAGTTATCCCTGTCGATAAGGAATGTTGTCTCACTCATGCACGTACCATTGCATCGTTGTGATCCTGCCGGGCAGGCTGTGATGCACTGGCCCGACTCACAGATCTGGGTATTTGCGCACCGGCTCCCGCATTCCCCGCAATTGGTCGGGCTGGTCAATAGGTTACGACAGCCCCTGTTGCATATGCTTTGTCCTTCCGGGCAGCTGGTGTAGCACCGGCCTGCATAGCAGACCTCATTATGCCGGCACATGCTGTTGCAGGACCCACAATAGTACCCGCCGGAACCGGTGCTTAAGTCTTCACAGCGCCCGTCCTCATCGCAGTCCGCCCATCCCCCCGGGCAGTTCGGGAGGCAGTTACCGGAAAAACAGAACCGGTTCGGGTAGGTACAGGGTCGGTTGCAGACCCCGCAGTTTGCGGGATCTTCCCGGATATTTACACATTGCCCGTTACAGAACTGGTAACCATATGGGCAGGGTATTGCTGTACAGGTACCCTCGTCGCACCATTCATCGGCAGCACATGCGTGCCCGCAACTGCCACAGTGGCGCGGATTGGTATCAATATTAGTGATCGTTCCGTTGCAGTGGGTAGTGCAGTCGCCAAGAATGCAGGCCTGTCCAGCCCCGCAGTGTTTTCCGCACTCCCCGCAGTTCTGCGTATCGCTGCTTATCTGGATACATGACCCATTGCAGTTTTGCATTCCGGAGGGACACATACAGTAATTATTTACACAGATCTGGTTGGCTCCACAATGGATATTGCATCCCCCGCAGTTAGCCGTATCATCCCCGGTAGGGATGCACACGCCGTTGCAAAGCGAAAAATCCCGCCCGCAGCTGCACTGGCTGTTTACACAGGCCTCGTCTGGCCTGCATGCGATCCCGCAGCCCCCGCAGTTGTCGTCGCTGTCCACCATGCAGCTGCCGTTGCAGTAAAAGAAAGCAGGTGGACAGTTGCCGTCGGCAGGTGCAGGTGCCAGACCGGGAGCGATGGTGATCGCCGTGGCAAACGTCCGCGTCTGTAATACGGATAATGAAGGGAGCAGGGTTGTTGCGGTGGTCCTGACCACAACCGGAGTGGTTGTCTGCAGGACTGGTTTTTGGGAAGTTGAGACCGGTGCCGGCGTTTTTGTCGGTGCGGCTGTCTGGAATGTATGCCGGACTGCCGGGGTCGAGACATTAACCGGGGCGTTGGTTGCAACCTGTAGCGGAGCGATATATACCGGCAGGAACGGGAAGAAATACCCGCCTGTTGCGAGCCGGTATCCCTCGGTTTCTTCATCCGACAGGATATTCTCATTTTCTGCGAGGGCTGTACACGGAACGGATATCATGGTGATGGTAAAAATACAGAACAGAAGGAACAGGATCCGGGTCCTCCGGGCAGGTGCCAGAACGGGCGGGTGGAGCGCTGTCATACATGACACTATTTCCCTGGCATTATAAAAGTGTTGGATCAGAAGGCGCCCGGCAGGATTCCTGTTGGATTATCCTCCCCGAAAGATTGTCGTATGCCCTGAACCGGTAAAAAGAGTATGGAAAAAAATGATATTAACTGGAATTATTTTCCTTTCTTCACGCACTCGGCAATGTACGACCCGGCCTTTGAAGTGCTGACTTTCTTGCCGCCGAGGTCTTTTGTTACCACGCCATCCTTGATGCTCTTCTCGATCGCCTTAACGATCGCTGCGGCTGCCTTATGCTCGCCGAGGTGGTCGAGCAGGAGCGATCCCGCCCAGATGGTGGCGATCGGGTTTGCGACACCCATCCCCTTGTATTTAGGGGCGGAGCCATGAATGGGCTCGAACATTGAAGTGCCCTTGGGGTTGATGTTGCCTCCCGGGGCGAGACCGAGCCCGCCCTGGATCATGGCACCGAGGTCGGTGATAATGTCGCCGAACATGTTGGGCGTGACTACGACATCGAACCACTCGGGGTTCTTGACAAACCACATGGTGACGGCATCTACGAAATTGAACTCGGTCTTTACTTCCGGGTATTTCTTTGCAGTCTTTGTGAAAACATCCCGCCAGAGACCGTATACGTCCGAGAGGACGTTTGCCTTGTCCACCGATGTCAGTTTCTTATTCCGCTGCATGGCAAGGTCGAAGGCATAAGTCTGGACCCTGCGGCTGCCCTCGCGGGTGATGACACCGATCTGGTAGGCGATCTCCTCGGCATCACTTGTAACATCGAGGCCGAACTTCACATTATAGATGTCGCGGACCACGTCAAGTTCAATCTTCTGGTGCTTCTTGAATCGCGACCCGATCCCGACATAGAAATCCTCGGTGTTCTCACGGACGACCACGAAATCGATGTCCTTTGGGCCTTTTCCTGCAAGCGGGGTCTCAACCCCTTTCAGGAGCTTGATAGGCCGGAGGTTCACGTACTGGTCGAAGTGGAAGCGCAGTGCAAGGAGGATACCTTTCTCCAGTACTCCGGGCTTGACCCGTTCGTCTCCGATGGCACCAAAATAGATCGCCTTGAACTTTTTGAGTTCCTTCAGGTCGTCTTCGGTCACGAGTTTCCTGGTGGCAAGGTAGCGGTCAGCCCCGATATCGAAGTCTGTCCACTGGATGTCGAAGTTATACTTCTCTCCTGCTGCCTCCAGTACTTTCTTTCCCTCGGCCACGATCTCCGGGCCGATCCCGTCTCCTCCGATTGCAGCTACCTTGTACATGCCGGTATCTCCTTCATTGACTTTGCATATTCCACGAGCCCGCCGGCATCGATGATACCCTGCATGAATGCCGGAACCGGCTCGATTGCGTACTTATTCCCGTCCGCTTCAAGGAATCCCTCTTTTGTATTCACGCTGATCTTCATCCCGTCGGCAATCTTGTCCGCATCCGGGCAGACCACGGGAAGTACCCCGACGTTGATCGAGTTCCGGAAGAATATCCGGGCAAATGAACGGGCGATGACTACTTTCACCCCGGCCCCCATCAGGGCAAGCGGGGCGTGTTCGCGGGATGAGCCGCAGCCGAAGTTGCGACCCCCGACAATTACGTCGCCCTGCTGTACCTTTTTTGCAAACTCGTCCCGGGTGCCTTCGAAGGCATGCTTCGCAAGCTCGTCCGGGTTATTGATGGTGAGGAACCGTCCCGGGATGATGGCATCGGTGTCGATATCATCGCCGAATTTCCAGACCCGGGCATTCTTTGCAACCGGTCCTGCGGCTTCCCTGATCTTCCCGACCGGCACTGTCTTCTTTGCTGCCATGTTATACCTCCCTCGGGTCGGTGATCTCGCCCGTGATTGCGCTCGCCGCTGCCGTTGCCGGGGAGCAGAGGTAGACCCTGCCTTCGGTGCTTCCCTGGCGGCCCTTGAAGTTCCGGTTCGAGGTCGCGAGCGAGACTTCCCCGGGCGCAATAAGGCCGAACGCCCCGCCCATGCACGGTCCGCAGCATGGCGCTTCGACCAGTGCACCTGCTTTCACGAACTTCTCGATGAGCCCCGCCCTGAGCGTCTTGAGGTATTCGTCGCGGGATGCCGGGATGATGATGACCCGGCACTTCTGGCTGAACTTCTTCTTGCCCAGCACTTCAGCTGCTTCTGTTAGATCCTCAAAACGCCCGTTCGTGCACGAGCCGATGAAGACCTGGTCTACATGTGTTCCCGCCACCTTGCTGACCGGGACACCGGTATCGACATTGTGCGGGATTGCGACCTGAGGTTCGAGGTCCGAGACATTGTAGGACCTCCGTTCTGCGAACGTTGCATCTTCATCGCTGTCGAGCTCGAACGGTTTCATCTTCCGCCGGCCTTTCATGTATTCCCAGGTCACCTTATCCGGCGCAACAATGCCCGCTTTGCCCCCCATCTCGATCGCCATGTTGCAGAGGGTCATCCGGCCGGACATGTCGAGTTTCCTCACGGTCTTTCCGGTGAACTCGATCGCCTTGTAGGTAGCCCCGTCGGCACCGATGTCGTGTGCAATCGAGAGGATCAGGTCTTTTGCCCCTACCCGTTTTGGGAACTTTCCCGATACTTCAGCCCGGATGGTCTCGGGTACCTTGAAGTACAGGCAGCCGAACTTCAGGGCAAAACCCATGTCTGTCGACCCGATACCGGTAGCAAATGCCCCGGCTGCACCGTACATACAGGTATGTGAATCTGCCCCGACCACGATCTCGCCCGGCGCAGCCCGGCCTTTCTCGATAGTCACCTGGTGGCAGACTCCCTCGTTGATATCATAGTTGAGGATGTCCTGCTCCGCCGCGAACTTCCGCATGTAGACATGGTTGCTCGCCGCCTCGATGGAATCGGCCGGTATCTGGTGGTCAAAGAGCATGATGATGGCTTTTTGGTCAAAGACCTTTCTTCCGCCCATCTCGTAGAACTTCTGGATGGCAAGCGGACCGGTGATATCATGAATCATCGCCCCGTCAAGAGGGGCCATGACTACTTCGCCTGCCCTCACATCGCTGCCACATTTTTTTGAGAATATCTTCTCTACGATTGTCGCTGTCATGCTCAATCGTCTACAGTATTGGACTTTTGGGATAATCTATCTTTACTGTGGTGCAGTCCGGTCCAAACCCGCATATGATGATAATTCCGGCTGAGCAGTGGTCGTTTTTTGATGATTGCGATTTTTTTCGCAGTCAAAGGAATCTTTAATCCCGATTACAGAGAAGACTGTGCGAACACCATGACAAGAACAATCCGACTCTTAACCCTGGGCCTTCTGATCATTTCTTTGGCCCTTATCGGCTGCGCATCTGCAGCTTCGGACACTGCCAATGAACACGTAATCCAGACAACCGGTACCGGCAATGTCATCGGGACACCCGACCGGGCGCAGGTGACTTTCTCCGTCCAGACCGAGAACACCGATGTTAAGGCAGCCCAGTCCGAGAACGCTCTCAGGATGGCGAAGGTACACGATGCCCTTCTCGCAAGCGGTCTTCCCCGTGACGCACTCAAGACCACCGGCTACTACATTTATCCGGTCTATGAGGAAAGCGTCGGGATCTTAAAGCCGAAGATCAAGACATACCGCGTAACCAACAGCCTGACAGTTACCCTCCACAATGTCAGCCAGACCGGTGAAGTGATTGATACGGCCGTGGCAAATGGTATCAACCAGGCAGACTCCATCCAGTTTATGCTGTCCGATGAAAAGGCACAGGAACTTCGGACCGAGGCCCTGAAAGAGGCTGTTTCCCGTGCCCGTTCGGATGCCGACACCATCTCTGCTGCCATGGGGACTACCATCACCGGTGTCCAGAAAGCAGAGACCGGCAGCAGCTATTCCCCCGTGTATTTCCAGAACTATGCCCTTGACGGAGCGACACAAAGGGCATCGGCTGAGACTCCCATCCAGTCCGGTGATATCACAGTATCGGCTTCGGTAACAATTTCGTACACTATCAGTTGATCTTCTGATCCTCTTTCACAACTTTTTTAAAATAGCAGCGTGATCATTTCATAAAATCAGATGAACACTGCCCGGGTTACCGGACAAAAATTCACCGATACTAACTATCGAATATCCCAAAAACAGCGGATACAATAGGATTGATTTTATCATGGAGCGCAATATCGGGTTTAAGGAACGAAGGTACATTGAGGAGTTGAGGATTCTTACCAAAGCTACCGCGCTTGACTGTGTCATCGATGACCGCTTCGACCGCGTCATCTACGTGATCCGGGAAGGGGATATGGGCCTTGCGATTGGCAAGAAGGGTGATAATATCAAGCGGCTCCAGAATGTGCTGGGGAAAAGGATCGAGATGGTGGAACACGCAGAAAAACCTGATGACTTCATCACCAATATCTTCAAGCCGGCAGAGGTAACCGGCATAGAACGCGGGGCGGATGACGGGCCGGTGAACGTGTTCGTGCGACAGCGGAGCGACCTTGGAATTGCGATCGGCAAGGCGGGCTGCAATATCGAGAAAGCGCGCATCCTCTGTCGTCGCTTCTGCGGGTTCGAGATCGGGGAAGTGCTCCTTACCCGGGAGGAAGCATGAAAACAAAGATTGATCCAACAATCCTTGCCGAGATCTGGGAAGTGATCTGCAGCCGGGCTGAACACCCGACACCCGATTCCTACACCAGCCGGCTCCTGACTGACAAGAAAGGTATTGACAAGGTGCTTGAAAAAGTCGGCGAGGAGTCAACCGAGTTTATCCTGGCAGTGAAAAACGGCGTTCCTGAACGGACGGTCGAGGAGACAAGCGACCTGCTCTTCCATCTCCTTGTGGCACTCCGTGCGGCTGATGTTGATCTTGCTGACGTCATAGCCGAGCTGGAACGGCGCCGTACCTGAACCCTTACCCTATTTCTGCAGGAAGGTTGCAAGGTCCATAATATTCGGGAGATCTGCACTCATTTGTCCAGCAGCTGCAAGGACGTTCTCGTCAACAAAAACAGGGATCTCCGCCCTGAGTGCAAGAGCGATCCCGTCGCTCGGCCGGCAGTCGAGGTACTCCTCGTGGTGATCCGAGACAAGAACCAGCTGGGCGTAATAAACCCCGTTGTCAATACTGTCGATCTGCAGTGAACGCAGGGTTATTGAAAATTTTTCACACAGGTCAATGAAGAGATCGTGGGTGAACGGCCGCGGGAGCACCTCTTTTATTTTTGCGCTGTTGATCGACACGGCTTCCCAGATGCCGATGAATATGGGCAGGACACGACCGTCTCCATCGGCAAGGATGACAAGCGGTACTGTCGTGGCATCGTTGAATGCGACAAATACTCCCTGGACAACGCATTTCACCTGGGTCATTCTGTGCACAGTGATTGTTGTTCACCGTGATAAGGATTCAGGCCGGAAAACCGGGTGTTACTTCACCTTTGTTGCTTCCCTGCGGACGATGATGAGGCTTGAGACGATGCCAAGGGCGATGTTGAAGTAATAAAGGACTACCCGCCAGATGACAACGAAGATCCCGACGATCGAGGCCGGGATGAAAAGGGCATACATGGAGGTGGCACCGACTTCTGCGATACCAGAACTGCCGGGAGTCAGCGGCATCATCATCAGGATGGCGAGGATGAGCTGGATGACAAACGATTCAAGAATGAGGGGTGGCTGACCGAGCCCGACAAGGATGAGAGATGCGGTTACGATCTCCGACACCCAGTAGAGCAGGGTAAAGAGCATCCCCCACAGGAGCCCTCCCTTGGCGGTATGGACAAAGCGTATGGTGGCTCCCTGGAAGTTGTCGATCTCCTCGTCAGCCCGGGCGATCAGTGCTTCGACCCGCTTGTTCTCCCAGGTCTTTGTCAGGAGCAGGGTGCAACGGTTCACGACACTCTTTACGGTATCGGGGCGCCTGACTGCAAGGTAGAATAAGAAAAGGCATCCTACAACAAATATCCAGGTAACATACACCATGACTTCCGATACCGCACCGAGGCTTTTCCACTGGTCGGTTAAGACAATCATTGAAAAGGCTGCAAGGGCAGCGAGTGCGATCCCGTCCAGCACCCGTTCCATAATTACTATGGCGGTAGCATCGCCGAGGGGAACATTTGCCTTATAGAGCTCGTGGATACGGACTGGCTCGCCACCGGCCTGTGCCGGTGTTATTGCCGCGGCCAGCAGGTTGGCAAAGACGAGGTTAAGGCTGTAAAAGAAACCGATCCGGTACCCGAGCGATCCCGACATTTTCTGGATTCGCCATGCCCAGAAGCACATGGTGAGTACGTGGGTCATGAATGCAAGGAGCAGGAACCAGAGGTTAATCTCCTTCAGGTATGTAAGGGTATTTTCATTAATGGTTAAGAAGAGGATGATCACGAGGACAACCAGCGAGAACCCGATCGAGATGAATAACCATTTCCGCTGTGTTGAATCCATACCCGTCCCTCTTTTTTTTAAAAAATGCCACTCTGGATGTCAGTTAGTTCTAGAAATTATTGTGCATAGTATAAACGTTTTTATACCTCGCAATGCCGGGGAAAAAATGGTAACCGGGACGGGGTGATCGGCCACAGTGCCGGAGGAACCAGTACGCCGGAAAACGGTGATTATACCGTAAACAGGTCGTGGTTGTCAGTGATGACGAACAGGCCGGAAGTGACCCCGGCATCGAGCCACCCGTGACCATAACTGAAGCAGGCAAGGGCATCTTCGAATGTCCCGTCCCTGAGGTAAGAGGCACCCTGGGCTGTATACAGGGCAGCGATGAAAAGAATTTTTTCTGAAAACCCGTAGCTTGCCGTTGCCGGTGAACCCGCACATTCCACCGATGTCCGGGCGGTGTCGAGCAGCCGCTGGTAGCGAAGGGTCTTTTCCTCAAGTTTTTTTGCAAAGGATGGCGGCAGGGATTCGCAGGGGGAGAGGAACGGGCAGCCGACCGGCAGGCTCATCACTATAAGGCCGTATGTAATGCCGAAATGGAGCCAGCCGGACCCGTACCAGGCACTGGCGAGGGCATTTACCGGATCGCCGGATCCAAAAAAGGTCCTCCCGTCACTCTCATACGCCCGGGCCATCACGAGCACTGCCTCGGCATTACGGTACAAGGGAGATTTTTCCAGGACCGGGATAACTGCCGTGTCAAGCAGTGTGGCAAGGAGGTCCAGGCATCTTTCTGTTTTCATAAACCGGCAAACATCTCCAGGTAACGCTGTTCCATGTCATGCAGTTCTGCCGGGATGATGAGGATGTGGAGCGGGGGGCCGAACTCTTTTGCACGGATCTTCTCTGCAGAACCAGCTCGTACGATGACATTGTCCGATCCTGCCCGGGCTACACCAACGTATAACGGGATTTTGATCTGTTTTTCCTGTGCCATCTGTTCCAGCAATGCAACCGCTTCGGGAATCGTCATGAACCGGTCTTTCTGGATATCGAGATAGACAATGGTATGCAGACGGAGGTTGAGGTTCTGTGCGATCACATCGAACGGGGTTGTGGGGAACCAGTTCTTCTGAGGGAAGGGAAGGGAGCAGGACTTCCCGAAACGGTAGTTCTGAAGCCCGGTAAGGCCACATACTGCACTTGAAATTGATGCAGCATGAATGATTGTCGTCCGGATCCCCCGCTCTGCTGCCCGTATCCGCAGGTCGGCATGCGTTGTGGAGACCATCGGATCACCCGCACAGAGGAACACGACCTGCTCATTTCTGGCAAGGTCGAGAAGATGACCGGGATGCTGTTCCACGTCCTCGCGGAAGAGGCGGTGCACTGGTTTCCGGTAGTACTCTTCCATCTCCTCAATGGTCGATCCCATGAGGCAGGATGTATAACTTTCCAGGAAAACGTGGTCAGCCTGCCGGATGCAGGTAAGGCCCTTTTCCGAGATGTCAGTTTTATCAAACAGCCCGAGGCCGACAAAGGTCAGCATGGTGGTTCCCTGTGAGTACAATACCCGTTACGATTCATTATTACACCCTCATTGTCAGTATGAGAACTGCGTGATGCGGTCGACCATGGATTTCAGCACGCGATGAGCATCGGCTTTTTGTAATGCGGAGATGAAGAAAAGCGGGGTATCATCAGGAACCCCGAGTGAGTTCCGGATCGCTTTCTCGTCTGCGGCGCCCGGCAGGTCGTGTTTGTTTGCTGCAATGACGATGGGCATGAGGTGTTTTGCCATGTGGCCGATCAGATCCCGTGCCCGGGCGAATGTATCCGGTTTCGTTGCATCGATGACAACGACCACGCCCATTGCATGGTGGAGCAGGGAGGGGATGAGCGGATCAAAACGGGTATGGCCGGGTGTCCCGTAGAGTGTGATATCAAAGTCTTTCCAGCGGAGGTTCCCGAAATCCATGGCAACGGTCGTGGTATCACCATCGGGTCCCTGGCGGTCGACGGAATGACCTTCGTCAGAAGCACTGGTTACAAAAGTGGATTTTCCGGAACCTGCAGGGCCGGTGACCACGATCCTCGGGATATACGAGATAATCTTTCCTTCGGAAACGATGTACGGGATGGCCCTCTTCCGGGCTTCCGGCCATGATGTGTGGGCGATAGTGAAAAAGCTGAACTGGGGGATGGGGGGAAATGATGACTGGATGGTGATCACGAGATCAAAGGAGAACTCCCCGATGAACCGGTCGAGAAGCGGTTTTCCCTCAAGGTTCAGGTGTTCAAGGATGATAGTTGGTTTTTGGCCTTTTGTTGCCGTTTCAAGGAGCGTCAATCCTTTTTTCAGCCCGCAGTCCTCGTAGAGGAGATCGAAATAGGCAAAGATGATCTCAATCTGTTTTTCGCTGCAGACTTTACGGATCCGTGCCTGCCATTCCTGTTCCCTCGCAGCGGCAGTTTTTCCGGTCTTCTGGATACGCTCACGGTCGACCGCATCCATGAAGATGACGGTTTGGGAGGACAGGTCAACAGTACTGCCATGCATGACCGCTGCGTCATGCAGGAACGCGTCGACAGTGGTATTCGGCAGGATGACAATACAGGGGATCCGCTGTTCGAGTGCGGACAGGAAGGTTGAGACGATAAAGAGCTGGCCGTCTGCACCGGGTTCCATGCTGTAAAGTACCCGGCTGCCTTCCGGAATGCCCCCGCCAAGCATACCGTCAAGGCAGTTGATCCCCGTGGAAATCATGGGATGATGGTCACCTGGCCCTTGACAACCGCGAATTTCAGCCATTCGCTGCTGACGCCCCGGATACCCTGGATCCGCAGGTAACTGGCATTCTGTTCGATTTTCACTTCGATGACGCAGTTCATCAGCTGTTTGATCATGGAGAGTGTCTTATCGTCAAACGACTCACTGTTCAGGAGGTAGATTCCCACCCCCTCAATCTTCTTTAATTTTGCCGTGAGCACGTGAAGAAACTGGTAGAGGACCTCGAGGCGCCGGTACATTAACAGCGTGGAAATGGAGTTCACGCAGAAACGGATCGGCGGGGGGAACAGGCCGGCTTCCCCTTCGGAAAATTCGCCCTCGAAGATTGTCTCTATCATGTTGGAAAACTTGATGCCGATCCCGGTCAGGTCGGTGGGACTGGATACGAACATGAGCCGCTGCGTATCCGCGATGGTTGGCGTGGAACTCTTGGTAATGGCGTCAATAACGCCGATAAACCGCTTGTCTGCGCCGGAGAGCCTGAAGGCATCGACGACTTCTGCTGCACGCTCATTGGTGGAAAGGACGATTGCATATTCCCCTTCAAGCGGCTTTATCAGGGCATAGGCAAGGACGTCTGCATAACTCATCGGGGGTGCAAGAATGAGGATATTTGTTCCTGCATCAAACCCCCCGCAAACGTCATCGATCTGGGGAATCCCGGTCTTATACGAATACATTGATTGTTTCATCATTTCATGAGAATGTTTATAATTGCTCCTATTGCCGGGACCCGGTATACGGCAGAGAATGGTACCTGCAGGAATTGACCGGAACACCCATGCAGGTACGGCCTCCCGGGCAGGTCGGGGCTTGTTTGGTCCTCCGGGCCGGGGGTGATTTAGGGCTTCCGAAATATTCTTAATTTAGGGTATCCTAAATATGATGCAATGGCATCCGAGCAGCTGGAAGAGTACCTGGAGAGCATCCTGGATATTGTGGAGAAGGATGGAATCGCCAAGACCTCGGCAATTGCCAAATGTATGAAAGTGGCACCGGCAAGTGTTACCGAGGCGCTCCAGACCCTCGCTGACAAGGGATTTGTCCACTACGAGCCGTATAAGGGTGCATATCTCACCGAACAGGGCAGGGAGATGGCGCGGAAAGTGAAACGGCGGCACCGGCTCCTTGAGGTCTTCTTAAGCGATGTGCTCCACATCAACGGGAAGAACGTTCACGACGAGGCGTGTAAGATGGAGCATACGTTATCCGATGAAACGGAATGTGCCCTCTGCAAGATGCTCAAAGCCCCGGCCCGGTGCCCCCACGGGAGCCTGATCGAAGCCTGCGACCGGGATGTGGAGAGTTGTTCTGCCTGTCTTGAGGAAACCACTCCCCTTTCATCATGTACCCGTGACGAGCCCCTGATGCCGGTCACTTCCCTCAGGCCCGGCCAGAAAGCAACTATCGCTTTTATCCGGGGTGACAGCAACGTCGTGCAGCGTCTCACCGACCTCGGGCTCACCCTTAAAACGGATATCCAGCTGATCCGCAAGGCCCCTCTCCTCGGCCCGGTCGAGATTGGCGTGCGGAAGACCCGGCTTGCCATCGACCATGCGATCGCTGACCATATCTTTGTCACCGCACGCGGAGAGAAGGCCGGATGAGCAGTTGCAGGGAATGTAACGGCTGCTGCCCGGCCGCGGTCAGGCCGGATGACCAACGTGAATATGTGGTTGCCCTTGCCGGAAATGCCAATGTCGGCAAGAGTGCGACCTTCAACCAGCTGACCGGTGTTGACCAGGAGATCGGTAACTGGCCGGGAAAGACCGTTGAGCGTGCCGAGGGGCTCCTCCAGCACCGTGGCCAGCGGATCCGGGTGATCGATCTTCCGGGCATTTATTCCATCACTGCGCTCTCGACCGAGGAGCAGGTCTCCCGCGAGTTCATCGCCCACGACCACCCGGATGTGGTGGTGAATATTATCGATACTTCCGCCCTTGAACGAAACCTCTTTTTTACGCTCCAGCTTGCGGAACTTGAAAGCCCGATGATCCTTGCCCTCAACCAGATGGACCTTGCGACGCAGAAAGGAATCCGCATCGATACCGCGAAACTCTCGGCATTACTTGGGGTCCCGGTCATCCCGACCATTGCGATCCAGGGAAAGGGGATTGCCGAGTTATCGGATGCGATTATCAGTGCCGTGCAGGATCGCCCGAAACCGCACACTATCCCTTACGGGAAGGAAGTGGAGGATCGCATCCGGAAGATCATGCAGCTGCTGCCTGCCGGTGCAGGTGGTTATCCCCCGCGGTGGACCGCCATCAAGCTGCTGGAAGGCGATCCAGACACTGTCTGGGAAGTAAAGAAGTCAGCACCGGATGTTGTTACTGCAGCGCAGCGATATACCGGTGAACTGGAAAAGATCCACGGGGAACCGGCAGGAACCGTGCTGAGTGGTGAGCGCTACCATGCCGCGGAGCGGATAGTATCGGAGGTAATGGAGATCCTGACCCCCGGTGATCAGGAAATAACGCTTACGGACAGGATCGACCGGCTGGCCCTCCACCCGGTGTTTGGCTATCTCCTTCTTGTTCTGACCATCGGGGGTCTCCTTGTCTGGACATTCATCATCGGGGCATGGATGTCGGAGCTTATCACCACGTTCCTTTCCGGTGTTGCTCCCATTCAGCCGCTGATAAAGGGCTCGGCTGCAGATATCCTCTTTGCCGGGGCATGGACCGGCTTTGTTGCAGCCGTCACTCTCATTATCCCCTACGTGATCCCCTTTTACCTCTTTCTCGCCCTGATCGAGGACTCCGGGTTCCTCACCCGCTTCTCCCTGATGCTGGACCGGGGTATGCACAAAATGGGACTCCACGGGAAAGCGATCATCCCGCTCGTACTCGGTTTCGGCTGCACGGTACCGGCCTGCCTCTCCTGCCGGATCATCGAATCGCCCAAACAGAAGTTCCTCGCGGCGTTTCTCGTCACCCTCATCCCCTGCTCGGCACGGACAATTGTGATCCTTGGTGTAGTCGCGGCATTCGTGAATATCTGGTGGGCGCTGGCCCTCTATCTCTTTGATTTCATCCTGATTGTTATCCTCGGGCGTATCGCGTTCCGGGTCCTGCCCGGGGAATCTGTTGGCATGATCATGGAGATGCCCGATTATCATGTCCCCCACCTGCCCGGTGTCATTGGCCAGACA
>JBAZHD010000071.1:0-18176 GCA_041652515.1 Methanoregula sp. | reverse complement strand
TCTTCCTCTACACGGACCAGGTTGCAAAAGAGCCGATATTCAAATTTGCCCTCGAAGAGGGGATAAAAAAGGGAGGACGCAACCTGTTTGCCTATTTCCAGTCAACGCTCCCGAAATACTTCCCTAAGGAGATCCAGAAAAAAGAACTGTACTCCCACCGGATAAAACGAAACGAGGTCTATTCGCTGCTTCCCATCCTCGACAAGTGCACGGGTTCCCTGTCGGGTTCAAGTACCCCGGATTCCCTGCAGATCCTGCTTGATTTTTCAGAAACCGATGAGTTCGATGATATCCTTACAATAAAAAAATTACTGCTTGCCAAGAAGGAGACCGGGCTGAGGGTCTGCGGGATCCTTGCCATGAATATCGGGAAGATCGATCATACCCTGATACAGTCCCTGGCCGGGGGGATCCCCAAGATTATCGTGTCCACCGGCAAAGAGACTACCCTTTCGTTTGCCCATCATACATTTCCTGTCGGCTCGGTTTCCGTTGTCCCCCAGTCAACCATCGACGAAGTGGTAAAAAAATCCCTGGAACCGGTGGTCCTTTCGCTCCTGGACAAGCCGATATCCGGGTATGATATCGTCCATGAGATCCACAACCGGTACAAGGTGCTTATCCCGCAGGCACGGGTCTACACCCTGCTCCATGACCTCATGGACAACGGGTACCTTGAGATCAGGGTTTCTGGAAAATCCAAACTGTATTGTCCAACGGAAACCGGGAAAAAACACATCAGCCAGAAACTTAATGACTTCAAGCAGGTTTTCCAGCATATCATGAGTGGCGGGAGTGTGATCAACGCGGACACTCACGATAAAAAATGATGAGGACCGAGGTTTTTAAAGACCGGTGAATGAAACGTGCGCCGTCCCGGTATCCGGCAATGCAGATAATTTTCTTTTCCCGCTGATCGATCCGGTCTCTGCGCGAAAAAAATCCTTTACGGAAAGTTTCAGAAATTATCTTCGCCCCCTTCGGGCCAGCCCAGCTTCCAGGGGAGGCGGGGGCGCTTGCGATGTATCCGGATTACCGGTTAAAACCCGGCTTTTTCGGGTACCGGTATGTACTCTCGTAACCGGGGTTCCTGTGCAGCGGGACGAAGTCCCCGGAGCGTCATGTCATTTTCAATGGTTTCGCCGGAAAACGCTGACGATGCCTGCGGCCACTGGCACATAAAATGGAACTTTTGAGGAAATTTCCCTGTGAAACAGGCCTCTTCCTGAATTACTGGTGGGATTTGAGATCCCCATATTTCCAAAAATGACAAACACCGCCGCGCCCGACAGGGCGCCCCCGCGGCGGATCAGGACGGTTAAAATAATTACCGGCCGTTTTTTTATGGTTGGGGCGAGACCCGGATCGGTTCATGGTTGTTTCTGCAGACTAAAAAAATGTAACAATATTTGTAAAGTCGGGTCGGATTTATCTTCTTTCGTAATGAGGTAGTCACCGGGTATAATCGTACCCCTGGGAAGCTGGCCGCCATCTTAGGGATAAAAAAACTCATCTCATCTGACCGTCCGGGGGCTTGCCACCAGCATCGAAACAATGCCACACAAACGGATGAACCGGGGGATCTTAAACACAGGGGGATCTCCTGCATCCGCAAGGAAATTCCCTCCAAAGGAAGCAGATACCGGATACCCGTCACACCGATCAGGGTCGCGGGGGTAATGAGCACTGTACGAAGCCCGTGACCCCGGTTGCACACAAGCTATCGATTGGAATATTTTCCCCCCGGTTATTTTCCCATCACACACGGGGAAACGACAGGAATGAATCACGGGGAATAACCTCATGGAAAAACCAGCGGGCGCCAAATGCGGAAAAGGAGAGCAGGGTTATGAGATCAGGGAATCCCAAACACCATAAAACACAAAAAACCATCGAACCGGTCACAACGGTTATTGACGAAGGGAAATTCCTCCGCATTATCTCGGAGCTGCCCGACATTGCCGAGGAGAAGATCAAAATCGACCTGGAAAACCATTCGACATCGGTCACCATTGTTGCGAACAATACCGTTTCACAGTTCAAGCGGGTGATCACCATACCCTGTGAAGTAAGGTTTTCCAAAAAGCGGTTTTCCGATGGCGTTCTTGAACTGACCCTGGAAAAAACAAATCCTGCCGCACTCTGATCACTTCTTGAAAGACCCTTCCTTTTTCTTGTTACGGAAAATTTCCGGAATCTTGTTTCAATTTTTGTTTCAAATTCTGTTTTTTTTCAAAGACCCTATAAGATAATCCTGTTTATAGCCCAGACAGGTGAGTCGTATTCCCCCTCAGGAAAACACTGATGGACTCTTCATGGCTGGAGAAAGCCTGGATTTTGTCTGGCGTGATTTTTGTCCTCCGAGTGGGCACCTCAAGAAGGAATCCCGGAGGGTATTCCTCTCATACGGGACCCCGTGTGCTGCACAAGGTTGTCATCACTGCACAAACCCGGACTGTCCCTATGCGGAATTTATCCGGCATTACTGGAACTACCCACGATGTGATTAGCAGACCCTGCGGGAAAAACAGTCCCGGGACCCGGTGATGGAATGGAAGATGCAGAAAAACTGAAAAAGGAACTCGAAGAACAGACCCGCCAGGCAGAGGAGCGTCTCGACCAGCTGAAATACCTCCAGGCTGACTTTGACAATTTCCGCCGGTGGAGTGCAAAAGAAAAGGACACGATCATTACCCTCGCGAATGAGAACCTGATTCATGATCTCCTTGTTATCCTCGATGACTTCGAGCGGGCTCTTCCCTCCATTGAAAAGGAGAAAAACAGGGAGGGGATGCAGATGGTCTATAAAAAACTCGTAAAAATCCTTTCCGGATATGGGCTTGAACCCATCGAATGCATTGGTAAAAAATTTGATCCAAATTCCCACGAGGCGCTCTGCAAGGAATCGTGCGGGGAGCCGACGGGAACGGTTCTTGAAGATCTCGGGAAAGGATACCGGTTGAAATCGAAGGTCATCCGGCCTTCAAAGGTAAAGATTGCTGAACAGGCAAAAGGAGAAGAAGGTGATTAATTATGGGTAAGGAAAAAATTATCGGCATCGATCTGGGGACATCGAACAGCGAGGCTGCGGTCATGGTTGGCGGGAAACCGACGATTATCCCCTCAGCGGAAGGAGCAACGGTGGCCGGGAAGATGTTCCCTTCTTATGTAGCATTTACCCCGGATGGCGAGCTGCTGGTCGGGGAACCGGCACGGCGGCAGGCTGTGACCAACCCGGACGGGACCGTCACTGCGGCCAAACGAAAAATGGGGACCTCACATCTCTACAAAATCTACGGGAAGGAGTACACGCCCCAGCAGATCTCGGCATTCCTCCTGCAGAAGATAAAAAGGGACGCGGAAGCATTTCTCGGAGAGAAAGTAACGAAAGCCGTCATCACCGTCCCTGCCTACTTCAACGACAACCAGCGGACAGCAACCAAGGATGCCGGGAAGATCGCCGGTCTTGACGTGGTCAGGCTTGTCAATGAGCCCACGGCGGCCTCCATGGCCTATGGTCTCGACCGCGGCGGGGAATACAAAATCCTGGTTTTCGACCTCGGCGGCGGTACCCTCGATGTGACCATCATGGAGTTCGGCGGTGGTACCTTTACCGTTCTCGCCACATCAGGAGATACACAGTTGGGCGGCACGGATATGGATAACGCCATTTACGAATGGATTGCGGCCGAGTTCAAAAAAGCGGAGGGAATCGATCTCCGGTCCGACAAAATGGCAGTCAACCGGGTGAAGGAAGCCGCGGAAAAGGCTAAGATCGAACTTTCAACCGTTATGGAAACCGAGATTAACCTGCCCTATGTATCCGCCACGCAGGCTGGCCCGAAACACCTGGCCTTAAAACTGAGCCGGGCAAAGCTCGAGCAGTTGATCGAACCGATCATCAAACGCTGCCTCAACCCGTTCGAATCAGCGCTGAAAGATGCAAAGCTGACGAAAAATGACATCCAGAAAGTGATCCTGGTCGGAGGACCGACCCGCATGCCCGTGGTCCAGAAATTCATCGAGGACCATGTCGGCAAGAAGATGGAGCGGGGTATCGATCCGATGGAATGCGTTGCCATGGGCGCCGCGATCCAGGGAGCAATTCTCGGCGGGGAGATCACGGACATGGTGCTGCTCGATGTCACACCGCTGACCCTGGGTCTAGAAACCCTCGGGGGCGTGCGTACCGCACTCATTGACCGGAATACGACCATTCCGACCCGGAAGAGCCAGACCTTTTCAACCGCCGCAGACATGCAGACCTCCGTCACCATCCACGTGCTCCAGGGTGAACGCCCGATGGCGGCAGACAATGTGAGCCTCGGCCAGTTCAATCTCGTTGGGCTGCCCCCGGCACCGCGGGGTGTCCCGCAGATCGATGTCACCTTCGATATCGACGCTTCCGGTATCCTCAATGTATCGGCAAAGGATCTCGGCACCGGTAAAGAGCAGAAGATGACCATCACCGCCAGTACAAAACTTGCCGACAGCGATGTGAAGAAGATGGTCAATGATGCAATGGTGTATGAGGAGCAGGACAAAGCCCGTAAAGAAGAGGTGGAGGCACGCAATGTTGCCGATTCCCTTGTGTATACCGCGGAAAAGACCAAATCCGACCTGGCCGACAAGCTGAACGCGGATATCCTTGACCGCCTGAACGGGGCGATCACCGGCGTCAAGGCAGCGCTGGAAGGAAAGGACACAGCCGCAATCCGGTCAGGGACCGAAAAGCTCCAGAATGTGCTCGGGGAAGCCGGGTCCGCTGCATACCAGCAGCAGGCTCAGCACCAGGCCGGTCCTCAGGCTGAACCACCGGGTACGGATTCCGGTGGGAACACCGGTGGCCCGGGTGGCGAAAACGTTGTTGACGCCGATTTTAAGGTTCATGACGAAAAATAACATTTTTTTCCGTACCCATGACAAAGGCAGATTATTATGAAACTCTTGGCGTAAAACGGGACGCATCACCGGACGATCTGAAAAAGGCGTTCCGGCATCTTGCCCGGAAATATCACCCCGACCTGAACAAGGGCAGCAGGGACGCGGAAGAAAAATTCAAGGAGATTAACGAGGCCTACCAGGTCCTTTCCGATCCAAAGAAAAAAGCCCAGTACGACCAGGTTGGGCATGTCGAATTCAGACCCGGGGATGCAGCCGGCTATACGCCACCCAGTTACGACGACCTGTTCCGGGACTTTGGCCTGGGGGATATTTTTAATGCATTTTCCGAAGGATCCCGCAAAACCCGGAGACGGGCGGGTGCGGACCTCCGGTATGATCTCGAGGTATCCCTTACCGATGCATTCAATGGTACGAAGATTACCGTTGCAGTCCCGCACCAGTACGAATGCCCGGCCTGCCACGGTACGGGTGCACAATCCGGCTCCCAACGGGACTGCCCCACGTGCCGGGGAACCGGTGAGATTCGGAGTTCCCGCACAATCGGTGGCCGCCCTATGACAAACATTGCCGTGTGCCCGGATTGCGGCGGGAGCGGTAAGATCATTGAACGGCCCTGCATGACCTGCCACGGGAGCGGGACCCTGCAAAAAAACCGGAGGATCGAGATAACCATCCCGAGGGGCGTTGCAGACGGCCAGTTCCTGAGAATTGCCGGGGAGGGCGAGCCCGGGGAGAACCGGGGACCGCCGGGAGATCTCTATGTTGTCGTGCATGTAAAACCCCACGAACGTTTCGAGCGGCAGGGTGCAGACCTGTATGCAACTGCCGCTGTCGGGCTCGCCAAAGCCCTTCTCGGGGGGGATGTCAGCGTGCCAACGATAACCGGGAGTGCGCTCGTGAATATTCCCCGGGGTACGCAGAGTCACACACTCTTCCGGCTCCGCGGGCAGGGAATGCCCTCCATGAATTCCGATAACCGGGGAGACCTCCTCGTAAAGATGATTGTTAAGATCCCGACGAACCTGACAAAACAGCAGGAGGCGTTAATGAAAGAGGCATTTGCCGGTGAACTTGGATGAGGGTATTTCTGGCTCAAGGGGGGTGTAAAACTGATTTTTCAATAATTGTAAACAGACACGTCTTTTTTAAACCCCCCTCCTCAATTATGGAAGTATGTCTGGATACTCACGACTTGTATTCTGTCCCGCATGTATGGTCATGGTAATCCTTGCCAGCATGGCGGGCGGTTGTGCCTCTTCCCAGACTCCGTCAACAGCCACTGCACAAACGGCCACGCCGGGAGGAAATTCCATTCTTATTAAAAATTTTGCGTTCGATCCCCCGGCCCTGACCGTGAAAACAGGCACCTCCGTAACGTGGACCAACCAGGATCCGGCTCCCCATGCCCTCGTCTCTGATCCCGGCACTCCCGCATCGTTCTCATCTGAATCCCTTTCAACCGGTTCATCTTACACATTCACATTCGGACAGGCAGGAATATATGCCTACTCCTGCTCGATTCACCCGTCGATGAAGGGGAGCATTATTGTGCAATAATACATGTGAGCTCCTGTGGATTGCCGGTGAATATCCGTTTGAGATATGATCCTGCTGCCCCTTATGATCCGGACAACAAAACTCCAGCTGGTGAAACCATGATCAAGGTAAAAAGTATCTTTACAAACCCCTCGGATGATGACGGACTCAGGGTCCTTGTCGAACCTGCCTGGCCCCGGAAAGCCCGTCACAAAAACACGGTTGTGAATATCTGGCTGCGGGATCTCGCACCAAGCCCCGGACTGTACGATCTGTACTCCAGTAACATGGTCACGTGGGAAGGCTTTGTTGCCCGGTATCATGTGGAACTTGACCGGAACCGTAATTTTTTTCCGGACCTGCAGGCCCATAACCATAACGGCGGGCTTACCCTTCTCCACGGGTCCCGGAATGATGGTCGCAACACGGCCGTTGCCTTAAAGATGCTTCTTGAAAAAGATGACCCGGAAATGCAGAGCATGGGGATCGGATGAAAATATACCCCTGACACTCCACATCCCTGCTGTCACCATGCATCACCCCTCCGGATATGCGTCACTGGCTTCTGTCTGGTCATAATGTATGGATACCAGCCCGGTTATCCCTCTTGTCTGGAGACCCTGTCCATTCTCCTGTTTATTGCCAGTTTATGGTTTCAATTTTTGTTTCAAATTTTGATTTTTGCAAAAGAGCCTATACCCTTGCGGTGTCCAGTTCCATAAAACCAGGAGGAACTATGAACCCGTTACCCCCATCATCAAAAACCGTGCTGAGGATACTTGGCAAGGAGGGTGCAATGACTCACAAGGATATTGTGAAAAAAACCCATTGCTCCCCAAGAACCGTGCGCTATGCGCTGCGGAAGCTCAAAGAACGGAAGCTTCTCATTGAGAAGATGAACATCCGGGACATGCGCCAGATCATTTACCAGTACCGGGCAAACCCCTTACCGGAACCTGAGATGGCACAGAGCTGAACCACATGGTGTGATGTCAGCCAATGAAAGCCAGTATCGATCGTTCAAACTGTACCAGCTGCGGGACCTGCTGGGAGACATGCCCGGATTTTTTTGAAGAGAACCCGGACGATCACTTCAGTCAGGTTATTGAAAAATTCCGGCCGTCGGGGAAAATTGCAGAAGGTTCTGTCCCGGACGACCTGAAAGCCTGCGTGACCGATGCTGCGGATCTCTGTCCCGTATCGATCATATCGCTGGATCCCTGACGGGATCTTCCGACGCCGGCAGATAAGGAGATGTGATTCACTATGCAGGAAATAATCAAAAAAATGATCACCGAAGCGATGGCTGCTCAGCACGCTGATGTGAACCAGGTGAAAAAGAAACGCGGGCAGAACTTTGTCGTCGAGGACTCGAAAGCCTATGTCGATGCAGTCAAGGGGATGAAACCCATCGGGGACCAGAGCAAAGCAGTCTTTGCCCTGCACACCGATTCAGTCAATGCCCATTACACCATCTTAAAAAGCCTGACCACAACGATCCGTCCCGAGGACGATCCGTTTGTCGAGCATTACCAGACTCCTGTCATTATGGAGATGCTCTTTGATGCGGACCCGACGTTCCGCAAAAGTGTAGATGTGTTTATCAAATCCGTGGGAAAAGCCGAGGCCCTGATCGGCAGGGAATCGGCACGCCGGTACGCGGGTTTCTACGGGCCTACCTGCGTGGTAGACTTTGCCCTGATCCCGGGCAGCAGCAGCAATATCGTCAACCAGATCCTCAAAACGACCGACATCCCGGTTGCCCACAAGCAGGCGATCCTTGCCTCAAAGTCGTGGGGGATGAACACTTCGTACGGTATCGGGGATGTGTTTGCCCATGCGGTTGAGGGCGGGGCTACGCTTGCCGACGCGGTGAAAAAGGAAGTCGCCATGATCCAGTCCATCTACGACACGCCAGTCGATGCACAGGCAAAGCTGATGGACAGCGTTGGCCAGAACTCGTTCGACTGCCGGAAGTACATGAAGGAGTATCGCACGAAGATGCAGGGGGCGGTGAAAGCGTCGCTCGATGAGGGTGTCCACTATGGCAACATCGTAACCGTGCCGGCCTACTGTGTCGGGGATATCGCCCACCACATCTCCCAGTCCACGTACAACATGTGCAAGGACGACGTGATCATGGCCGTCATCGAGTCCGTGACCGAAGTGATGGACAAGACCCTCAAGGCGGCGGCACCGAAGATGAAGTCCCCGCAGGAAGTGTTGTCGGTTGCAACCGGGTCTTCAGCCAGCGCTGCGGAATATATCCTCGAACTTGACGGTTTCAACGCGATCATGGTCGTGGACCTGCTGACGAAACGCTACCACAATTACGTCCAGCTCTACCCGAAGCGGAGTGCGGCGATCGAGCTGCACAACTGCGATTTCATGGACATGATCTACCGGGGCTGGAAGATGGTGGACAAGGCGCGGAGGATGCAGAGCAGCGAGCCGGGCCCCGTCACTCCCAAAGTCGGCGGGTTCGATGTCGATCTCTCGCCCATTCTTAAAAACGAGGTGATGGCCAATCCGCAGCGCTACGCGTATCCGGCCTGTGCGATGACCGTGCGGTTCTCGGCGATGATGCGCCTCTCCGATTACCCGTGCCTCTTAACAAGCGAGCCGGTCACGGCAACCCTGATGACCAATATCATCGCCCTGAACAAGGATGTCCCGGCTGCACCGGCACGTATCTGCAAAGACTGTGCATCGGCTGCGCTGATGGATTTCCGGCACTGCTCCTGCCAGTGGAAGGAAGCGGTCTGATCGCGGAACCGCGATAAGGATGGTATCATGAAGTGCTATGTCTGTGCAAAAGAGGGAAAGGAGAGCGATGCGGTGGCCGTATGTGTCGCCTGCGGTATGGGGACCTGCATGAAGCATACGATCCGTAAAGAGATAGATGTCTGGGAAGGCGGGTACCCACTCCCCTCCCACAAGCTGCCAAAGAAAATGCCCCGGATGCTCTGCCCGGACTGCAATGCCGCGTACGGGGAGGGTAAGTGATGGCATCGCTTATCAACCGCAGCATCGGGGAAGGTGTCGGAACGGCACTCCTCGTGTACTTCGGTGCCGGCGCAGCGGCGATCACGCTGATGATCGCGAACGGGACAAAACCGGCAACACCGTTCAACATCGGGATCGGCCAGCTTGGCGGACTCGGTGACTGGTTTGCTATCGGCATCACGTTCGGTATTGTGATTGCCGCGGTTATCTATTCTCTCGGCCGGGTCTCCGGAGCCCACATCAATCCTGCTGTGACTATTGCGCTCTGGGCAACGAAACGGTTCCCATCCGGTGACGCGGTTGCCTACATTATTGCCCAGTGCATTGGTGCAGTAACCGGGAGCCTGCTCTTCTTCCTGACCGTGGGTATGGATGCGGTCACGATAGGGGGACTCGGCGCAACCGCTCCGTTTCCCGGGATCGGGTACGGGCAGGCGATCCTTGTAGAAACGATTGCAACCTTTGTCCTGATGCTGGTCATCATGGGCGTGGCCGTGGACGAACGTGCCCCCCCGGGATTTGCCGGTCTTATCATCGGCCTGACTGTGGCCGGGATGATCACGATGGCCGGCAATATTTCCGGTGCATCGCTCAACCCGGCCCGGACGTTTGGTCCTTATGTGATGGACTTCCTGCTCGGAGGATCGAATCTCTGGGCGTTCTTCCCGATCTACATTATCGGACCGGTCATCGGCGCTGTACTCGCGGCGGTCTTCTATGACCGGATTACCTCAGGATGAGGATGTCAGGATCATCCTTTTTCCCGGGGCTGGCAGCCTGTCGGTCCGGCTGAAAGGATCAATGAACCCGCCGGACAGGGCCGATCTATCCTGTGGCCCTGCCGGTACCGAAAAAAGGACGATAACAGAATTTACCGGATTATCCGGAAAATGAGGAGAAAATGCCTAACCCAAAAGATGGAAAACTGGAACTGCTCACCGACAAGAACAGCGCACTGGTGCTCGTGGACTTCCAGCCCACGATGTTTTCCGGTGTGGGATCCGGTGATAAGACGATTATCCGGAACGCGGCGTACTGCTCAGCAAAGGCTGCGAGCATCCTGAATGTACCGGTCGTGCTCTCGACCATCAACCCGAAGAATAACGGCGATTTCCTTGCGGATGTCCCAAAGTTATTTCCTGGCCAGGAAGTATATGCACGTCCGGTACCGAGCTTCGATGCATTCGAGGATGAGAAGACGTACGGGGCGTTCAAAAAGACCGGCCGGAAGAAGGTTATCATTGCCGGGCTGTGGACGAGCATGTGCTTCTGTTACACCGCCCTGCATGCAATTCGGGACGGTTACGAAGTGTATGGCCTGATGGACGCTGCGGGCGACTCAACCCCCGATGCTCATAAGTACGGCATTAAACGGATGCTGCAGGCCGGGGTGATCCCCATCACGGTCGAGTCCCTGGTCTCGGAATGGATGCATGACTGGACTAACCCGAAGGCCGGGGAGCTCGTGAAGGAAGTGTATTCCCGGTACGGCTACATGATCGGGCTCCAGTAGGACCCGCAGGCTCATCACTGGCCGCCCGGTTGTTGTGATCGCGGCCATGATCGTGATGTTCCTGCGGGACAAGAAGACCCAGGCGCGGCCCCGGTACATACGGCGAGCAGCCTGACGCCGCTTTCCTCACGGGAGAGGTGATTTGTGATGCAGAGGACCCAGAAAAAGATTGTCGGGAGGATAGCGGAGCGGCTGTTCTCCTTCCCGGTGGGATATCACCTCTCATCGGAGAATTTTTCACGCTTCTGCCGGCGGGAAGACCTCGATGATGTATGGGGCGAATCCCTTGATCTCTCCCGGGACCGGCCGGACCTGTACGGCGATTCGGTGATAAGAAACGCGTTTGCTGAATTTTTATACCATATATTTTACCGGCGGCCGGAAAAATTCCCGGCATTATTTGTCCGGTTCCTTGCCGGATTATCTCATGAGATCGCCCGTCCCCTGCCACTTGATGATCTGAAAAAAGATTTACGAGACCTTGGCTACCCGGCTGAATCCCTGGAGAAGATATTTTCCGTCCTGAGTGCGGATGAAGCGGGCCGGAGGAACCGTCAGAATGGATTAAGCGTCGGATGACTTGCCAGAAGTCGAAGAAACCTGATGACCCCTCACCTCCTCCGGGTCTGATGGCTTGTCAGGTTGGCAAACTATTTGACAGGAAGAAGCGCTATTACGAATAACCAGCAGGGAAATACGAACAACCAAGGAGGGACCCTCGTATGAATTTCAACAATTTTACCATCAAATCCCAGGAAGCGGTTCAGAAAGCAACGGAAATTGCAGCGGCAAAAGAGAACCAGGCCATCGAGACATCGCATCTCCTGAAAGGGATGCTCATGGCTGACGAGAATGTCATCCCGTACCTTCTCAAAAAACTGAATGTGAACCTTGAGGTTTTTACTCCTGCACTCGACAAGATCATCGAAGCGTATCCCAAGGTCAGCGGCGGTGAGCAGTTCCTCTCCGGTGATGCCACAAAAGCCCTGCAGAAAGCCGCCGCACTTGCCCTGGAATTCCGTGATGAATTTGTCTCCATCGAACACCTGCTCCTTGCGATTCTATCGGTGAACGACAGCACCTCACGATTGCTGAAGGAGAATGGCGTTACAGAAAAAGATCTGAGAACAGCAATCAGCCAGTTGCGGAAAGGCTCGACAGTGACCAGCCAGGACGCGGAAGAGTCCTATGATTCCCTGAACCGGTTTGCCCGGAACCTGAATGATCTTGCCCGGACCGGGAAACTCGATCCGGTGATCGGTCGTGATGAAGAGATCCGCAGGGTGCTGCAGATCCTTTCCCGGAGAACGAAGAACAACCCGATCCTCATCGGCGAACCGGGCGTGGGAAAGACGGCCATTGCCGAAGGTCTGGCACACCGGATCATTGACGGGGACGTACCGGATAACCTGAAAACCAAGCAGATCTATTCCCTCGATATGGGCGCCCTGATCGCCGGGGCAAAATTCAAGGGAGAATTCGAGGAACGGTTAAAAAGCGTCATCAAGGAAGTGATATCCGCTGAAGGCGAGATCATCCTGTTCATTGACGAGATCCATACCCTGGTCGGGGCAGGTGCCAGCGAGGGTGCACTGGACGCTGCCAATATCCTCAAGCCCGCACTGTCTAGGGGGGAACTGCATGTCATTGGCGCAACGACCCTCAAGGAATACCAGAAATATTTCGAGAAGGACAAGGCACTCGAACGGCGTTTCCAGCCGGTGATGGTCAATGAGCCGGATACGCTGGATGCTATTTCCATTCTCCGGGGAATCAAGGAGAAATACGAGACCCATCACCATGTACGGATCAAGGACGAGGCGATCATTGCCGCCGTTGAACTTTCGCAGCGATATATCTCCGACCGGTTCCTTCCCGACAAGGCAATCGACCTGATCGACGAGGCTGCATCTAAACTCCGGCTTGAGATCAACTCGGTACCGGAAGAACTGGAGACGATCATCCGTAAGATCCGGCAGCTGGAGATCGAGCGGGAAGCCATCAAGCGTGAGAAAGACCAGCAGAAACTCAAAGGCCTCAATGAAGAGATCGGGAACCTGACCGAGGAACGCAACCGGCTGAAGGCAAAGTGGCAGTCGGAAAAAGATCTTGTTGAACAGATCCAGCTGCATAAAAATGAGATCGAGAACCTGAAATTCGAGGCTGAAAGTGCTGAACGCAAGGGCGACCTCGGGAAGGTGGCAGAGATCCGTTACGGTCGTATCCCCACGGCCGAAAAAACCATCGAGACCCTTAAAGGAAAACTGACCGTGCTGCAGAAGGACTCCGCGATGGTGAACGAGGAAGTGGACGCAGAGGAGATCGCCGAAGTGGTCTCGCGCTGGACCGGCATTCCCGTGAGCCGGATGCTGCAGAGCGAGAAACAGAAACTGCTCAGCCTCGAAACCGAACTGCACAAGCGTGTCGTAGGCCAGGATGAAGCCATCGAAGCTGTTTCCAATGCAATCCGCCGGAGCCGTGCCGGGCTGCAGGACACAAAACGCCCGATCGGGTCGTTCATTTTCCTCGGGACGACCGGTGTGGGAAAGACCGAACTGGCAAAGGCGCTCGCGGAATTCCTCTTCAACAACGAGAACAGCATGGTGCGGATCGATATGTCGGAATACCAGGAACGGCATACCGTCTCGCGGCTCGTCGGGGCACCCCCGGGCTACGTGGGCTATGAAGAGAGCGGGCAGCTGACCGAAGCGGTCCGGAGAAAGCCCTATTCCGTGGTATTGCTGGACGAGATCGAGAAAGCCCACCCGGATGTGTTCAACATCCTGCTGCAGGTCCTTGACGATGGCCGCCTGACCGACAACAAGGGCCGTACGGTGGATTTCAAGAATACCATTATCATCCTGACATCGAACATCGGGTCGCACCTTATCCAGGAAAACCTGGAGCACGTAACCGACAAGAACCGGGAAGAGGTATTCGAACGTACCCGCGAGCAGGTCTTCGACCTGCTCAAAAAGACCGTCCGTCCCGAGTTCCTCAACAGGATCGATGAGATCATTATGTTCAGGCCGCTGACAAAAGATGAGATCCAGACGGTTGTCGAGCTCCAGCTGGGGAACGTCCAGAAGATGCTCGGGAAAAGCGATATCCGGATCAAGGCGACAAAGAACGCTATCCGGTTCATCGCAACCCTGGGCTTTGACCCGCAATTCGGTGCACGGCCGATCAAACGGGTGATCCAGAAGAACCTGCTGAATGAATTGTCAAAGATGATCCTGGAAGGAACGGTAAACAAGGAGAAGGAGATCGTGGTTGATGAGAAAGACGGGAAGCTGGTGTTCCGGAACAACTGAAGCGTAATAATGGAACAAAGCGAGGAGGGGCCGTCCTTCCGGGACTCATTTCCGGCTTCCCCGGTGATATTCGCCCTCATGGCCTTCCCGGGCCTGGACCCTGAATTCGTGGTCCAGTACTATTCCGGTATCCCCCTCGTCTCACGCAATTCTTTTACCCGATCATTATCATCGCCGGCCTTTGGTACTGGAGGAAAACGGTCTGGGTCGCGCTGTTCTTTGGGTGCCTCCATGGAACGACCTGTGTGCTCACTGGACTTCTCTCCGCGGAATCCTGATGCGGGCCACCGTGATGCTCATCGTCGCGTCCGTTGTCGGGACGATCGTGGAACAAAAGCAGGGGTATTACGTTCAGGTCCCGGAAAAGAACCGCGAGTTATCTGATGCAAACACAAATCTGCAAATCCTCAATACCGGGCTCACGGAGTATGAGAATGGCTGCCCGGTTGCGAATAAAAAATACGCCTCCAGAATCCGGATATGGAGAAAAAAATAACACACGGTATCTCACAATAAATCTGCCGTATTATGACTTCTCTTCAATCCATCTCATCATGACATCAAGCGAAAACCCGAGGTTCCCGATCTGGCAGTGATTCTGTCCTTTCTCTTCCCGCGTGAAGATCCGGGCCGTGAGTGACCGTGCGTTCTTCAGGGCATTGACCTGCTTGTAGTGCATCTTCAATGGAATGAAATGGTCCTCGGCGCCGGTAAGGATCAGGACGTCCTGTTTCACAAGTTCCGAATGGAGGTTCTTCTCGTTGAACCGGAGAAGTACTTCCGATGCCTCAACGGGTGAAGGGATCTTTGTGATGTACATCAGGTTGTTGATTCCCCATCGCTCCTGGTAACTGGCTTTCATCTTCAGCCCGGCCAGGTAATCCATGAGGCGCGGGAACCGCAACAGGAATCTGGCCAGCCACTGGATGGGGCGGGGAGGGATCTGCATATAATCAAACGCAATACTGGATGCGATCACCCGCGTAATTCTCGGTTCAAACGCAGCTGCCCGGAGACACATCCACCCACCCATCGAGATCCCGAGCAGGGTGACATTGCCCGGCCTGAAATAATCGAGGACCGCCTTAACCGGCTTTTCCCATTTGTATGTTAACGGCAGCCCGTACTTTTTCAGGGCGGCCCCCTGCCCGGGGCCTTCGAACATGATTACGTCATACCCTTGTGCAGCAAAGACCGTTGCACACGAATACCACTCCTCGATGAATGAGTCGAAACCGCCGTGGATGACCAGTGTTCCCTTTGCCGGACCCTTTGCGGTCGGTATACGGAGAGCCGGGAGGTGAGAACCTTCGTACGGGACCTTGTGCCGTTCAATAGGCTCTCCGGCGAATGCCCGGTTATAGAATATTTCGGAAAACCGGTCATAGAGTAATTCCTTGTCCGTGTCGGTGGAGAGTACGAAGAATTCCGCAGCCCGGTAATAAAACGCGGCATTAATCCACCGCTCTTCGGATGCCGCTGTTTTTGCAAGACTCGTCATGACCCGTTTCCAGTCATTGAATGTCCGGATCTGAACGCCAGCGGATTTCACATCTTCAAACCGGGCGTACCCAAGGGAATACCACCGGTTGAGCTGGAAATTAATAATCTTCACCGGGTTGAAGGTATGATACCCCACCGGGAAATCAAATGTCATCATCGCTGATCATCTCACATAATCCATGGTATGCACCGGGTTACCAGCATTGTTCCGTACATGTCCGAAACCTCATCATGTATGGCATCGCACACTCCCCTGAGCATATGAGAAAACTGACTGTTTCTATTATCCTCAACCCGGCATTCGTACACTTCATTAAGGCCACGGCAGGATTTTACGAGAAGATCGAGGTCCTGGAAATTCTCAAAGAGAACAATGCGAAAGGCTACACGCTCGGGATTGCCCGGATCCTGCTCACTGAAGGGTATAACCTGAAAGAGGTCCGGTTCCCCCCTCACTTCAGGATTCTCGATACGTTCGAATCAAAAGGCCGCGAGCACATCTGTCTCGTCAAGGTCTCGTTACCGGAGCAGTTCCGGCCCCTGCTGCGCTGGACAGACGTTGAGGTGATCTGGGAACGGCCCCTTTTTTTTACCCTGGATACCATCACGTTCAGCTGTACCGGCCCGGAGCCGGCTCTTGAGAAGGTTGTACAATTCTCAAAGCTTCTCGGCACGGTAACATCGATAGCATACGAAGCCGCAGATTACCGCGGTTACCAGATCCTCCCGCAGTTGTCGGAAAAGGAGCGGTTCGTGCTGGCTGCTGCTCTCGGTGCCGGGTATTACGAGTACCCGAGAAAGACCAGCGCAACGGATCTTGCAGAGAAACTCGGTTACAGTAAGTCCACCCTCATCGAGTACCTGCGGAAGGCGGAGAACAAAGTAATCACAACGGTCTGCACGGGCGATCTCTGACCGGGTAAAAGGCAAATCAGGAAGAAGGTGTCTGCTTCCCGAATATCCGGAACTTTTTCCGGTACGGGTAAAAAATGCGGTCATTTCTGTGCCGGTGATTCTTCATCCCCTGCACCCGGTTCATTGGTGCCTGATTCCGTGTCGGTGTTCTCCAGCACCGGGAACCTGAGCATGTACCGCAGCCCACCGACAGTAGACAGGTTGCGCATCTCCCGGCTGACCTGGGCTATCATCTCGTTAACAACCAGCCGGCCCTCTACCTCACCTGCCTCTTTGATATAGGCAAGCCGGTGGATTGAGTAAATCCCTATCAGAAACGCAAAGACAAAGAAAAAGTCCCAGTACTGGAAGTCCAGTGTCTGGATGGCAAAGCTGGTCCCCGGGCTTATCCAGTTCAGGGTAAGCGAAAGTTCGGTCGCCTTGAACGAATCGACAAACATCCCCCCAATGACTGGTGCAATGCCGGCTGCAAGGGAGTTTGTGATATTAATCGTAGCAAGGTATGCGGTTGCCCCGCCGCGGGGTGCAAGCTTGAGCCCGATATTTGCTGATGCAAGCGTGACCCCGGCTGTCGATATTCCCATAAGGATATGCAGGACAACAAGAAGCGGGATGGTCAGCACGTGCCGGCTGGGCATTGTCGTAAACGTCCACCCCAGGATGCAGATCATAAAGAGCGGGCCGGAGACCCGCAGGACAGACTTGTTGCTGAACCGGTCGGCAATACGGCCCCACATACGATAAGAGAGCACGCTCGAGACCTGGCTGAGGATGGCAAGCGCAATAATAACCGTGATATCGAAGTCGAGCATCACCAGCAGGTAAACGGTGAAGAACGGGGCGGCAAGGTTGACGGCAAAGTTCCATGACCCTAAGAAAACGATCAGCCGGGAAAAGTTATCGTCGCGAAACGCTGACCGGATCTGTTCAAGCGGCGGGGTTCTTGCGGGTTCCTTCATCAGGGGTTCGGGGATCCTGGACATATACCAGACCCCAAACAGGCCGGCAATAAAACCGCCCGCGAAGATGACCGAGTAGGCAGTGCCCGGAGGATAGGCAGGATTTCTCTGGAAGAGATCGATCAGGGCACCGGCAATGAGGGACAGAACAATCCCAAGGGTAAGGGACAGGGACATGCGGCGGGAGAAGAAGCTGCCCAGGATCTCTTCAGGAACCAGATCGCGCATCCACGAGTTCCAGCTGCAGTGGGATATTGCGGAGATACATCCGTAAAGGGTAAGGGAAATAATCAGGACGGGCACGGCAGCAGCCGGACCAAAAAGAAACGGGATGAGTGCAATGACGATCCAAAAGAGCCGTGCGACAATAGAGGCACTTACGCAGACCAGCCGCCGGTCGCGGACCTTTTCAACAACCGATATTGCCGGCATCTGGATCAGCTCGGTAAGCGGGGGGATTGCCGCGAGCAGACCGATGACCGTATTGGACGCACCCAGCTGGAGGCCGAAGGCAACAAGGAAGAT
>JBAZHD010000070.1:0-18650 GCA_041652515.1 Methanoregula sp. | reverse complement strand
TGTCCGCTTCTCAAAACACACCCACAAGATGATCGTGGGCTGCATGATCGGCGGCGACAGCATGAAGACACCGCTCCGCATCCTCCGTGATGCCCAGATCCCCAATTTCCCGGACCTCGAGGATGCGTTCAAGGCGGTCGGCGTAATCGGAAATCACCGGTGCAGTACCGACACGATGGAGTGCCGGCACGGGGAGTGACGAAAAACACCTTTCATAAAATTTTTAGATCTGACAGATGATCTTAAAAAAAAACATTTATTCGACGGCTCCCTATCTCAGGGCCTCGGTACGGCACGGCGTGGCAATCCCGGTTTCCGGGAAAACGAGAGTGGAGGTCGCCGCGGGAGCGCCCCGCGGGGGCGGCGGCACCTATCGTAATGGGGGTATGGGGGCATCAGCCCCCATCATATATCTTCCAGCGTGATTTTCCGGGAAAATTCCCTGCATTTTTATGTACAAGTGACACAGCACAATTTTTCCTGGGGCGCCTCATTGGCCCGGCCGTGACCCGATTATGATACCAGAATCGGATCGCGATCGATCCGGATCGATTTTTTGATCGGGATCGTGATCGCGATTGCGATTTCAAAATCGCTAATCGATTTGAAAATGTAAATCGCGGATCGATTTTGAGATCAAAATCGCTTTTCGATTTTCGTACGAAAATCGGGATCCGATTTTGCGTTCCGTCTGTACTTGTGGTCTTGAAACTGTTTTTCAATCGCTGATCGATTTGAAAATGAAAAACGCTGATCGATATAAATCTTGAAATCGCTGATCGATTTCCGGATCAAAATCGATCAGCGATTTTTCCGGAACGGTTTTTGATCGCGGGTGTGGTTGCGATTGGAATTTGAAAATCAAGATTGGGATCCATAAATGATTTAATATGGAAATGTCCTCACAATTTCCATTCTGTGTGCCTGTGGCCGCAGGCATCATGTCCGTTTCCCATGAAAACGGACATAATGCCGAAGGGCCACAAGCACACAGGATGAATTCAGGACATTTTCATAGTAAATCGACCTTCACGAATTACTGATGGGGGCTCGGACCCCCATACCACCGAAAACGATGAACGCCGCCGCCCCCGACGGGGCGCCCCCGCGGCGGATCAATTACTGCATTCTGTGAGTGAGAAACCCTTTTCGTTTCTTTAAGAAACCGTCTTGCCCCGCTGTGCCCCGCGAGGGGCCCTGATGCGGGGTGCCCTCGGATGATCGTAGATTTTTTTAAGAAAAATTTTGATCACAGCGTGATCTTCTTCACGATCCGCCCGTCCCGGAAGACCGTGATCCCGCCACCGCTCTGGGAGACGACAATCCCGATGGCTTTTGTCACGCTGGTAATTGCAGCAACCGAGTTGTGCCGTGTCCCCATCCCCGGTGGCAGGGCAACATTGCTGGAATCGACCGTGATATAGCGTCCCACGGACTCGACAAAACCGTCCCCGCTGATAACAAACGCACCGTCCAGCGGGGCGAGGGCCTTGATGTTCTCCTTCAGGCCGGGGTTTGTGATCATGCGTGCGTCCGGGGGATGACCTTCAAAAGGGTTCAGGATGATCTGGCGCGATTTTTCAAGGACATGTTTGATGTCCCCGATCAAAAACGTGGTTCCGACCGCTTTACCCTCCCTGCCCTCAATGGAGATTTCGGTACAGATATGGAATACCGCGTCAAACACCTTATCCGCGACATCCGTATCGTTGACGACAACATCTTTCCAGGTATCGGTACTGATGCGCACAACTCCGTCGCGTTTCCGGTCCGTGATATCGTTCCCGATACAGAGGATCTCGACGATATGTCCTTTTTCATCCCGGATCGCCTTGTTGATCCAGGCTATCCAGACCCGGTCCCCGTTGCGGCGGATGTTCTCACTCACGTTGACGGCATACCCTTCTGCATTGAACCCCAGATCATCTGCCATCATGGAGAGGTCGTGACCGGACCGGATATTTTGCGATACGATCGTCCCCACAACGTTCTTCCCGATCACGTCTTCGCTGGCATAATCGAAGAAGGTCAGGGCATAATTATTGAAGAAGGTGATCGTTCCCTGCAGGTCCATCCGGATGATGATACTCTGGGTATTTGCCATCAGGTCGCGGTACTTCGCCTCGCTCTGCCGGAGTGCTTCGGCCATTGACCTTTTTTCCGTAATATCGGTAACAATGAACATTCCGCCCTTTGCAATATCCCGTATGTCAAGAACCTGTGCCTGGACAAGGCAGGGCTGGAGCGTTCCGTCTTTTCTCATAAGGCAGCATTCAGCCTGGTAAAATCCCCGGGTATCCAGTTTGTGCTGGATCTCACGGCAGAACTGCGCGTAGTCTTCCGGGGTAGCAAAGAGGGCTGCCAGACATTTCCCGGTTAAGGTTGCCTCAGTATACCCGAGCAGGGATGCAATACGGTTATTCACCCACGGGATGGTGGAATTCTGTACCTGGAATATGCCCAGCGGGGTTGCTGCAAGAATGGTTGCGAGCTGGGCGTTCTGGGCCTTGGTCTCCCGCTCGGCTTTTTTGCGCAGGATGGACTGTTTGACCAGCGTGACAATCTCGGCTAGCTGGGGCCGCAGGTCACCGGTTGCAGGTACCGTAATCTCGGTTGCAATGGCGATCTCCTCAAGCGCGACCCTGCCATTGGGTTTGCGGGAAAGGAGGATGACCGGGGTCGCATTACCGGCAGACCGGAGGTACCTGATAAATTCAATACCGTTCATCTCGGCAACAAACTCGATACCGTTCACGTCATACATCTGGTCGTACGACAGGATCACATCATAATTCCGGTTTTTCAGTTTTTCCGTGGCCTGCTTGATGGAATGGGCCGGATCGACATGGATCTCCCCGCTCTTTTCAAGAAGCATGCGGATACGGATCAGGAGATCACTATTGTCATCAACAAACAAAACAGAGAACATCACGCATCTCCCGGCTGAAAGCGTGTCAGAATCACTGGTTAAAGGTGGATAGTGGACCGATAAATAGTTGTTCCACCGTAAAAATCAGCAGGAACCGGCCTGGATTAACCAAAAAAAAAGATTGATTGGTTACTCTTCCTTGTGTTCGACAATTGCAAGCTGGTACATCCAGTCCATCAGAGGATGGCATTCCTCGACCGTACACTCGAGCTCGCAAGCGATACAGGGGATGAGTTCATCGCCGGCAAGCAGGTGGTTGGGGTTTACCGGCTGCTGCTTGGCACGCAGCAGGTAGGTCTTGATCCCATCCTTTTTGAAATCGACACGATCGATAAGCCCGCTGTCTTCAAGCTTCTTGACAATCCGCGAACATTTCCGGCTGTCAACCCCGAGCTCTTTCCAGAGCTCGCTCTGGAGGATACCTTCGGGTTTCGACTGGATCAGTCTCAGCCCTTCATCGACAGAATCTGCTGCCTCATCATTGGCAATGTTATTCGCAGCATCCTTTGCCGGTTTCTTTATTGCATCCTTTGCGGGCTTCTCTACTACGTTCTTCGCCGCTTCTTTTACAGGCTTCTTTGCTGTATCATTCACCGTATCCTTTGCGGGCTTCTTTACTGCATCCTTCGCCGTATCCTTTGCGGGCTTCTTAACTGCACCCTTTGCCGCATCTTTTACAGGCTTCTTTGCTGCGTCCTTTGCCACGGTCTTCCACCTTTATTTCAGACAACCGGTGCGATCGTGAGGATATTGTTACCCCGGATCACAACGGACCCAAGGCTCCTGCCCCGCTGGTTATCAACAAACTCGATCGTCTCATCCATGTGGATGTTGAGGTATTCATCTACGGCAACGAGGCGCCCCTGGAGTTTGCGGCCCTCATCTTTTATCTCGACTGATATTTTAGAATCCACGAGCGCAAACACTTTCTTTATCGGCAAAACAATTCCGTTAACCATCTGCCCTAATTTGGGATGTAAGATAATTAAAGCTTGCTCATGCGGAAGGTCTTCTGACCCGGTTCAGGCGTGGAAAGCGTCACCATTCTTCAACGTTTCCTTGCCCGGACAAATTGTATGAATTACCCGGGAAAAAGGCATTATTCCTTCGGCAGGTCTTCCCACCGTGCCGCAAGCTCTGTTTCAACCGCCGGCAGGGTTGTATATTCCATCTCTTCGAGCGAGAGCCGGTGGGGTTCAAACGGCCCCTGGGCGCGGATCACGTCAGCAAGTTCATTGCACCGGTTCCTGACACGGTCGAACGCCGGATCGTCAAACATGTCGGCAGGGCCAACGAGTTTTCCGTTACAGATCTGGAAGCCAAAACAGATGACACGGGGTGGCCCGTCAAAGCGGGTGCAGTTGGCATCGCAGAGACCTACCGGCATCAGCGGGCCGTGATGGGACCCCCGCATCCAGCCGGCTACGAGAACGGGCGTACAGAACGGGTCGATGATCTCGCCGACAGCAGGAAAACCGCTCTGCGACCGGACGATCATGACCGGATCGTCCTTTCCCACATACCGTCCCGCGATCAGGTTCAGGCACTGGGTGCTGGTCGATGCAGCAATCTCGCCATCGCGCCTGAACACGTGCTTGATCACGTACCGCGAGGGAGCCCCGATACAGGCAAGCAGGTTGTAGGTCTCCTCCGGGCAGTTGAAGAGGATCTTCCGTTTCTTTATCAGATCGTGCACCTCGAAAGTGAAGCCCTTGTGCATTGAGGGGTCAATCACGAGTCCCACCGTATTGAACGGGTCGGCAAAGATCTTGTACAGGAAGAAGTTCCATGCCCCGGGCCCGGTCTTGTCTGCCATGAAGACCAGCACCGGGTCGGAAGCCCGCTCCTCAAATTCCATCTCGGCAACGCCGGGGCCCATGCCCCGGACATTACCGGAGAATGCGGTGCCAGGCATGTCCTGGCCTGCACCATAGAGCTTCAGGCTCTTTGCGATCTTCGTGCACTCCATGAAGACATCCCACGCAAGCTTGTGGACCTGCTTGTTATCCACGCCATGCGTATGAGTCATGATCAGTTCAAGGTCATCGCCGCAATGCGTGACGAACGAATCGACCAGGAGCTTCCCCTCTTCCTCTTTGAGCATTTTTGCTGCTTTCTCAAGGAGCCTGGGGTGGGTGCGGGAGTGTCCGGGAAAACTGCCCACATCCGCTTTAATCACGGAAATCGTGGTCTTGGGCATAAAAATCTCACAGTATGAGATAGCCCCGCGAACCTAAAAGATTACGGTGTTTTTCTGCCAGCACTCTATTTTATAAGCGATGCGGTTTTGTAGGCACCGAATGCCCGGAAGAAAACAAGGCTCTCGGCATACGTCCGTGCCCGTATTGCACGGTTCGTCTCTTCATCCACGGAATAGATATCCTTAAAAAATTCCTTAATCGCCATCTTGCAGTTGCCGTCAAAGATCTGCTTGTCTTTCTTGCCAGGGTTCAGCGGCCTGTATTTCTCAAGCGTCCAGTCCTGGATATTCCTGTAGAGGACGGGTTCATAGACTTTCAGGATCTCGAAGACCACGTCCTGCCAGAAGGTGCCGACATTGCCCTTGATGATATCTCCCTTCGGGAAATGGAGGTTGATCAGGTCCCGGGGGGTCCCGGTAATGCCGTGCTGGGCAATCCCGACATTCAGTTTATTGTCACGGAGTGCCTTTGCAATTGCCTGTGTCTGGGGGATATCGATCGAGAGCTGCTCGACAATGTTCCCGTTCGCATCGTAAGTATGCCCGTGGGTACTCCCGTTTGCAATCGCAATGACATTGGGGAAGACTCCATTCTCGTTCAAGGCTTTGATAAACTCCACGGCTTCCGCAGGCCTGGTAAGAATGAGGCCCCCGGTGTCCTTGCGACCGATCTCACCGACTTCAACCTCGAGACCGAACTCTTTGCTGGTCATCCGGCTTTTGATATGGCGTGCGAGTTCGGTGGTGACGCGGATATTTTCTGCGAGTTCCTCCCGTACGTTCTTCCCCTCGAAGTTGAAGAGGTGCGAGGCATCGATGGCAAAGGAGGTGTAGCCTGCACTGACCTGGGCATCTATCAGCTGCTTTGTCCCTTCGATCTCGGCCGCATCCCCTTTCTTTATGGTAATATGGTCGGCGTGGAGCGCCCACGTGCCGAACTTCACTTCGCGTGCTGCCTCCTGCATCTTTGCCGAGAAATCCGCCGGTGTCATGCCGGTGTAGCCGCCTTTCAGGTCACATTCGGACCGGGCAAGTTCCATGAACACTACCGAGTCCGTGTCTTTTGCAGCCTGGAAGATGCCCTGTGCCACGGTGGCGATCCGGACATTTGCTGCCATGGCGATAGCCTTGTGGCCGGTGATCCCGTTCAGGATAGTCGAACCGGCAATTGGACCATAGGTTTTTCCTGTCATTCCCACATCACTTCCCAATCCATTGTACTCATCCTTCACGCATAAATTTTTCAATCAGGGCGATCTCCTTCTTCCCGCCGATGTAAACCGGGGTCACCTGGCTGATTGCTGCCGGTTGAATATCAAGGATATTCTCTTTCCCGTTGCTGACCGCCCCGCCGGCTTCGTGGATGAGTTTTCCCATCGGGTTTGCTTCGTAAAGGAGCCGCAGTTTTCCCTTCTCCTTTCCCACAATCCCGGGATAGGCGAATACTCCCCCCTTGTGCAGGATCTGGTGGACGTCCGCCACAAAACAACCGCTGAAACGGAGCTTGCACCCCGACTGCTCAAGGTGCTCGATCCAGCGTGCATGGGCCGGGAGATAGTCTTTCCGGAGGGCACCAGGGGCATAGATCTTCCCGTCAGGTATCCGCAGGTTTCGGTGCCGCAGGACAAATTCTCCGGTTTCATCCAGCACGAACTCGTGCACACCTTTACCGGTAGTGTATGTCAGGGTTGTCAGGGGGCCGTACAGGATATAGAGTGCGGCAAGAAGGCGGGAGCCTTTGTCAAGGACATTACCGGGACATATACCGATGATGGTGCCGATGCAGAGATTGACATCGATGAGGGAGGAGCCGTCCAGCGGATCCATGACCAGCCCGAAATCGTTTTTGGGGTTTTCGATCTCGATGATCTCCTCCTGCTCCTCCGTTGCGATAAAACGGACGAGCCGGGCATTTTTCAGGCCGTCTATGAATACCCCATCCGCATACTTGTCAAGGGGCATCTGCTCTTCGCCGTACACATTATGGGTCTTCCCGCCCACTGCTGATGAACCGGGTATGCCAAAAAAACCCTTTTTTACCACCAGGGACTGTTTTCCCAAAAACAGGATCAATTCGGCCAGGTCTTTGTCTGTTCCTTCACTTTTCAGGAAATCCGCAAGTCTCATGTCATTCCCCCATCCTCTGCCATGCATGGGCAGGCCCGTCAGGCATCCGGCCGGACACCCGGAGGTGAGTAGTCGTTTGATGGCGATGTTTATGAGAGTTATTATCCAGGGTTCCCAGATTGTTCAGTACCATAATCATGCTGCAGACAGTACGGGTCAGCCAGTGTATAACAGGGAAAAAAAAGAGAGCAGAAAGGCACCCGGAACGTCAGACGTTTTCTGACGGTTCCGGAAGGCTCGTGAATGTGACTTCGAGCACGCCGTTTTTTAAGGTTTTCTGCATCGACGCCACATCCACCGGGGGAAGTGCTGCCGATGTGCGATAGGATTGATCCGCGTCACCGGCATCGATGACGAGGGTGTTCCCCCTCACGTCCAGCCTGAGTGCTTCTTCGGTTATGCCGGGGAGTCCGGTGATCACTTTCACTTCGTTTCCGATACGGTGGACTTCCGCCACCGGTTCACCGGCCAGGGCGGATACCGGTGCGTCATTGTCGGGCATCTCCTGTACCACCGGACCCTCCCCATCATCCCGGACCATGATGCGGTACCGGTATTGCTGCGGTGAACCGTTCATGAACTCCCGGTCCATCCGGGTAAAGAGACACTGGAACATCTCGTCTATCTCTTCGAACATATCCATGGGATTTCCGTGCATTGATTTCACCTCTTTTCTTACGAGTCAGTTATTCCGTTCCCTGTTTTTTCTCAAATGCATCAGTCATTTTACTGATTGCAGTGAAGTCTTTTTTCCGGGCAAAGGTCAGCCCGCGGAGTTCCTGCACAGCCTTTTCATCAGGCTTCCGGCGTCCCGGACCGGAACCGGTTACCAGCATCGCAGCCTTATTGAGGAGCTCGCGCTGCTCCTGGTTGTAGAGCATCTCCCAGGACTGCCGCTCCGATTTCTCGATCGCCTCCGCATCCAGCGATCCTTTCACCTTGAGGAGGGCTTTTTCGAAGTGCGCTTTTGTCAGCATGACATTCTTGATCGCATCTTTGCGTTCCTGTTCCGACTTGCCTTCCATCTGGATGATGAAGTCACGCATGGCCGCCATCTTTACCTCGCGGATGAGTGCTTCGATATCGGCACCGACATATCCGGAGGTCTTTTTGACGAGTGCTTCGATATCGACATCCTTTGCAAGGATCTTCCCGGTCTCCCCGCCAAGGTATACATCGAAGATCTTCCTCCGGCTCTCTTCATCGGGAGCAGGTACGTAGATGTGACGCTCAAGCCGGCCCGGGCGGAGCAGGGCGTCGTCAAGCATGTCCGGGCGGTTGGTGGCCGCGAGGATGGTGACATTCTTAAGCTCTTCCATCCCGTCCAGTTCTGTCAGGATCTGCGAAACCACGCTCTCGGTTACATGGGAGGACCCGCTGTAGGTTCCCCTTTTGGGGACCAGCGCGTCGATCTCATCGAAGAAGATGATGGACGGGGATGCCTGGCGTGCCTTGCGGAAGATTTCCCGCACGCCTTTCTCGGATTCACCAACCCATTTCGAGAGCAGTTCGGGGCCTTTGACCGCGATGAAGTTGCACTCGCTCTCGTTTGCCACCGCCTTTGCAAGCAGGGTCTTACCAGTGCCCGGGGGACCGAAGAGGAGGATCCCCTTGGGCGCCTTGGTGTGGAGCTGCTCGAATACATCGGGATACCTGATCGGCCACTCGACGGCCTCCTTGAGTTCCTGCTTCACGTCATCGAGGCCCCCGACCTGCTTCCACGTGATATCAGGAACCTCAACGAGCACCTCGCGCATGGCTGATGGCTCGACGTGCTTGCGGGCTTCCGCAAAGTCCTCGTTGGTCACTTTGAGCTGGTCGAGCACCTCATTGGGAATGTCCTCATCGATCTTGATCTGCGGGATCACCTTCCGGAGCGCGTGCATCGCAGCTTCCTTGACGAGAAGCGAGATATCGGCGCCGACAAACCCGTGGGTCGAGTTGGCGAACTCCTCGATCTTCACATCATCGGCCAGCGGGACGCCCCGGGTGTGAACCTGAAAGATCTCAAACCGGCCCTTCTTATCGGGGATGCCGATCTCGATCTCACGGTCGAACCGGCCGCCACGACGGAGTGCAGGATCGATTGAGTCCGGCAGGTTTGTCGCGGCGATCACGATGACCTGCCCCCGGGCCTTAAGACCGTCCATGAGCGAAAGGAGCTGGGCAACTACGCGCCGCTCGACTTCACCTTTGGTCTCTTCACGCTTGGGTGCGATGGAGTCGATCTCATCAATGAAGATGATGGCCGGCGCGTTCTGCTCGGCTTCCTCGAACTTCTCCCGGAGCCCTTTCTCGCTCTCGCCATAGTACTTGCTCATGATCTCCGGCCCGGAGAGCGTGATGAAGTGGGCATCCACCTCGTTTGCTACCGCTTTTGCGATCAGGGTCTTGCCGGTGCCGGGCGGACCGTAGAGCAGGACACCCTTGGGGGGCTGGATGCCGAGCCGCTCGAAGATCTCCGGGTGGCGCAGGGGAAGCTCGATCATCTCACGGACGAGCTGGAGCTCACGGCCGAGACCCCCGATATCCTCGTAATGGATATCGGACATCTCCTGCTTGCCTTCCTCTGGCGTATAGGGCTCTTCCTTAAGCTCGATCTCGGTGTCATCCGTGACAATTACCATTCCTTTGGGAGCAACTTTCGCTATCACGAGCGTGATAGAGTTACCGATTACATCGACGCGGACAGCCTGTCCTTCCATCACCGGCCGTCCGCGGAGCATTCTCAGGAGGTACTGTTCACCCCCGACGAGACGAATTGGCTGAGTAGGCTGGACAACAATCTTCTTTGCATATTCTGCCTCCGACTTACGGATCCTGACCTTCTCATCAATACCGGTGCCGGTGTTCCCCCGAACGTTGCCGTCGATGCGGAGGATGGCGGATCCGGTGTCCTGGGCAAAGCCGGGCCATATGATCGCAGCGGCTTTTCTCTTGCCCTGGATCTCTATCACATCACCGGAGACCAGCCCGAGCTTCTTCATCACTTCGATGCTCACCCGGGCAATACCCCGGCCGGCATCGTCGTGGGCTGCTTCCTTCACTGTTACTTCGGAAAATTCCTGTTCAGTCATCGCAAAACACCTCGTCTGATTCAAGGTTTACCATAAGTTAGCGTGCTATAATATATAAAAGTTGACTTAGGGGCATAATCAAGTTTCCTCTCGTAATTCAAGGTAAACGGGTTTGTTTTCATCCACATATCCAATCGTACGGAACTCCAAAAAAACTGTGTTATTCCAAATCAACTTTACTTGTTTTCAGGACAAGCCAGATTTAGTCCAGAATTGAGAAAACAAGCCTTTATCTGGTCTTTGCCGCAACGGGTATGCTATGAGTATTGTCGCAGATGCCAAGCGGGGCATCGTTACTGAAGAAATGAAATCAGTTGCAGTGCAGGAAGGAGTCACCGAAGACTTTGTCCGGCGCAGTGTTGCCGGCGGGCATATTGTAATCCCGGTCTCCCCCTACCGCAAGGTGAAGATCTGCGGTATCGGCGAAGGCCTCCGCACCAAAGTCAACGCATCAATCGGCACATCGACAGATATCGTAAATATCCCTGAAGAGATCGAGAAGGCAAAACAGGCGGAACGTGCCGGTGCCGATACCCTGATGGAGTTATCAACCGGTGGCGACTTCGTCGAGATCCGTAAACAGATTATCGCGAACACCAGCCTTTCCGTTGGCTGTGTTCCCCTGTACCAGGCTTTCATCGAGGCCGCTATCAAAGATGGCGCTGTCGTCAACATGAAGGAGGACGACCTCTTCCGCATCACGGCCGAGCAGGCAAAACTCGGTACCAACTTCATGGCCATCCATACCGGCATCAACTGGGAGACCGTCAAGCGCCTGAAAAACCAGGGCCGTCACGGGGGACTTGTCTCCCGGGGCGGTGCCTTCATGACTGCGTGGATGCTTCATAACGAGAAAGAGAATCCGCTCTATTCCGAGTTCGATTACCTCCTCGAGATCATGAAAGAGCACGAAGTCACGCTCTCAATGGGCAACGGCATGCGCGCCGGCGCCATCCATGATGCAACCGACCGGGCCGGTATCCAGGAACTCCTCATCAACGCAGAGCTCGCTGACAAGGCACACAATGAAAACGTTCAGGTTATCGTAGAAGGACCGGGCCATGTGCCGATCGATGAGATCGCAACCAACGTCCAGCTCATGAAACGGGTCACCAACAACAAGCCGTTCTACATGCTCGGCCCCATTGTCACGGATATCGCACCGGGCTACGATGACCGGGTCGCGGCCATTGGCGCAGCCATCTCATCGTCCCTGGGCGCTGACTTCATCTGCTATGTCACTCCTGCAGAACACCTTGCTCTCCCGACACCGGAAGAGGTCTATGAAGGAGTCATGAGCTCCCGTATCGCTGCCCATGTCGGGGATATGGTCAAACTGAAGAAGACCCGTGACCTTGATCTCGAGATGGGTCATGCCCGTCGCGACCTCGACTGGAACCGCCAGTTCGCGGTAGCAATGAACCCTGCGCGTGCACAGGCAATCCGGAGTGAGCGGATGCCCGCCGACACCGACGGGTGCACGATGTGCGGAGACTACTGCGCCATCAAGATCGTCAACCGTCACTTCAAATTCTGATCAATATCTCTTTTTGCCACGCACTTTTTTTTTATCACCAGCATTATAGGTTCAGAGCAAAAATGACACACGTTTGTTGAAGGCACCTGATCCTTTCAGGCATAACACAATATCCTCATATAATGAACGTACTAAAATAATCCGGCACGGTGATCGAGCATTAAAGTGAATTTCGGGGGTTTTGTCCCGCTCTCCACAGTTGACTGGCGCGGCAGGGCAGTCTGCACGGTCTTTTTACGCGGGTGTCCGCTCCGGTGTTCATACTGCCAGAATGAAGCAATCCAGAAGGGAGAAGATTATCGGGATATTTCCGAAGTAATCGACATGATCAGGACCTCGGCACCCTATATCAGCAGCGTGATGTTCTCCGGAGGGGAACCCGCAGCGCAGAAGGAGGCCCTTATTACTCTTGCAAAGAGCGCCAAGGAGATGGATCTTGCAGTCGGCCTCCAGACCAGCGGTCTTTTTTCCGAAACCATCGGAACCCTGATTCACCAGAGATTGGTCGATAAGATCGCGATTGATTACAAAACGCGGTGGGAAGAACCGGGCGTCTGGGAACCGGAATGCGCCCTGCTCCGGGGGAAATATGAGAAGAATATCCGGGAATCTATCGCACTCTGCAAAAATGCCACCAAAGAAGGTATCTTGTCCGAGTTCGAAATTGTTATCACCGTGTTTAATGAAAATGAAAAATACATTAAAAAGATTTCCGATGAGACCCTCGATGTCTCCCTTGTCCTCCAGCAGGGTGAATACAAGATCCCCATGATGCCCGACGATATCGTAAACATGACTGAATATATTGCCAGAAAACAAAGTCTCATGCAGCAGTATACTCCCATGACACGTGCAGATATCCAGAAGATTGCTGAGAAACTCAAGCGGGATGTACGGATACGGACCCGTGAGATCGGGGAGATCACCTATCACCGGAGATTTATGTTATGAAAGTGATCGGCGTTGTCGGGCTTCCCGCAAGCGGTAAAGGTGAGTTCTCGAAGATTGCTGCCGGCATGGGCATTCCGGTCATCGTCATGGGGGATATGATCCGGAGAGCGGTGAGCGAAGCCGGGCTTGAGCCGGACGACACGAATTTCGGCGCAACGGCAAACAGGCTCCGGGCAGAGGGGGGTATGGACGCTGTTGCAAAACTGTGTATACCGGAGATACAAAAACAATCCGCACCACTTGTTCTGATCGATGGTATCCGGGGAGATTCTGAAGTATCATTGTTCCGAAAACATTTTTCCGGCTTTGTGCTTGTCAGCATCGATTCATCATTTGAAAACCGGCTCACCCGTATTGCAGCCCGCGCCCGCTCCGATGACTTCACTTCGGCCGATGCCCTCAGGAACCGGGATGAACGCGAAACAAAATGGGGCCTCTTAAATGCGCTGAAAAGTGCCGACCGGCATATCAGTAACGAGAGTACGCTTGAGGAGTTTTCCCGGGCGGTCCACGCACTTCTCGAACAGATAGGACGTGAACCATGAGCATCAGACCGTTCTTCTCATCATCTGCCAAGGTCTGGGACGATATCGCGTGGGTATACGGGATCGAAGACGCCGGATACTCCGGTTGGGAGATTGTTGCCGACGGCAATTACCGGCTGGATAATCCTGCATCCTTTAAGAAGATCGAAGAAGTCATCGCCAGCACGAAACTCGGGATCACCGTCCATGCACCCTATGGCGACCTGAATCTCGCAACCCTCAACGACCCGATCTGGCGCGAATCAATCCGGCAGATCCGTACCTGCATCGAGTATGCATCAAAACTTACCGACCGGGTCACCATCCACCCGGGCTACATCTCACCGGTTGGCAAGCTCCTGCCCCAGAAGGTCTGGGATCTCCAGAAAGAAGCCCTCCGGCAGATCGGGAAGACTGCAATTGAACATTCGGTGATCGCCTGCCTTGAGAATATGATAAACGCAAAAGAATTCCTCTGCCGGCAGCCGGAAGAACTGATCGGCATGACGGAAGGTATCGAAGGTATTGGAATGACCTTTGACTTCGGCCATGCGAACACGGTCGGTCTGGTGGATGACTTCCTCCGGTATGTTTCCCGTGCGAACCATATCCATATCCATGACAACCATGGTATGTCCGATGAACACCTTGCCCTCGGGTCAGGGTCCATCAAATGGGACAAGGTGGGAAAAGCGATCACGGCGAACTATTCCGGCGTGACAGTTATCGAAGGCCGATCAGTAGAAGAAGCCAGAACCAGTCTTGCTGTGTACCGGAGGTGTTTCATATGAGCGGGGAAACCCTGCAGGTCTATTTCCTCGGTACCGCCGGGGCGCTGCCAACCACCCAGCGCAACCCGCCCTGTATCATGGTACGGCACGGTTCGGACACGCTCCTCTTCGACTGCGGCGAGGGAGCGCAGCAGCAGATGATGCGGGCCCGTTGCGGATTCACCGTCGATGCCATCTTCGTTACCCACTGGCATGCAGACCATTTCCTCGGGATATTCGGCCTTGTCCAGACCCTGTCGTTCAACGGGAGGACAGAACCGCTCACCATTTATGGCCCGGAATGGGTCCATGAATTCGTTGGCATCTTAAAGACCGTGGCACGGTTCAATCTCAAGTTCCCGCTGGAATCCGTTGAACTGGCAAACGGTTCCTGGGTGCGATTCGATGGGTACACGATTACTTCCTTTGCCGTCAACCATGGGCTGCCTTCACTCGGTTATATCCTGGAAGAAGATCCCCGACCGGGCAGGTTCAACCGCGAACAGGCCATAACTCTTGGCGTCCCACCGGGGCCCCTGTTTGGCAGGCTTCAACGGGGAGAAGCGGTACGGATCGGTAATGGAGACGCAAGCAGGGAGGTGAGGCCCGATCAGGTGATGGGACAGGCACGTCCCGGCCGTAAGATCGTCTATACCGGAGATACCCGGGCCATCCATTCCCGGATTATGGATATCGCTCACAATGCAGACCTCCTGATCCATGACTCCACCTACGATGAATCGGAGGCCGAACGCGGTGCAGAGTTCTACCATGCGACGGCCAGACAGGCCGGAGAGGCAGCTAGTGCTCTCAATGCACGCACGCTCGTCCTTATTCATACCAGTTCAAGGTACACGGACGGACAGGCTCATATCAATGATGCAAAAGCAACATTTGCCGGCCTGATCGTAGCTCCCAATGATCTCGATATGATCGAAGTCCCGTTCAGGGACTGATCCGCCCGGGCCGGGCTTGCTTATATAACAAGTATATTTTACCTTCAGGTGCCCATGATGATCATACAGCGAAGTACCAATAACGCGTAGCGTTGACGATACCAATACTATATCGCAACAATATGCCCGTACGCTTGTGTGTGGAGTGAGAAGATGCAAAATAATGACGCTAATGATGTCCTGGTCTACCGGCTGGGAACGGGATGTGACCTTGCCGATGTTGCCGAAGGCAATATCTACCAGGGCAAGGTACAGGGTTTTGCCAATTTCGGCATGTTCGTCCAGCTGAACGACCGGATCAAGGGTCTTGTGCACAAGACCAACATGATAGGCGACCACAAGGAACGGGATTCCATCCTTGTCCGGGTCCGCCAGGTCCGCCCGAACGGTAATATCGACCTCGAAGAAGTGTCGGTCCAGGTCTACCAGGTCCAGAACGTTGAGCGGAAATCCACGACAGTAAGAATCTCGGAATTATCCGGCAAGGTCGGGAAAACCGTTGCCATCGAAGGCGAGATCGCCCAGATCAAGCAGACCAGCGGGCCGACGATCTTCACCATTGTCGATGAGACCGGTACCCAGAATGCGGCTGCATTCATCGTGGCCGGCGTGAGGGCATACCCGGAGGCAGAACTGGGCGATATTGTCAAGATCATCGGCGAAGTGATGATGCGCAACAACCAGCTGCAGATTGAAGCAGATATGCTTTCGATCCTTTCCGAAGAGGATGCCGCAGCAGTCCGGCTCAGGATCGAGAAGGCACTTGACCTGCGATCGGAACCTGAAGATATCCCGCTCCTGATCAAGAGCGATGTGCTGGAGAAGCTCAAGCCGGAGATGCGGAAGGTCGCAAAGATCATCAGGAAAGCCGTGTTTACCTCGCAGCCCATCATCCTGCGCCACCACGCGGATGCCGATGGTATCTGCTCCGCGGTTGCTATTGAACAGGCGGTCGTTTCGCTGATCCGTGAGAGCGGCGGGGACTTCGATGCCGATTATTTCCTTTTCAAGCGAGCCCCGTCAAAAGCACCGTTCTATGAGATTGAGGACATAACACGGGACCTCGACTTCTCGACAAAAGACCATATCCGTTTTGGCCAGAAGATGCCGCTCGTGCTCCTCACCGACAACGGTTCGACCGAAGAGGATGAGCCGGCATACAAGATCGCAAGTGTCTACGACATTCCGTTTGTCGTCATCGACCACCACCACCCGGATGCGACCATCGACAAGTACCTGCAGGCCCATGTCAACCCCTACCATGTTGGAGGGGATTTCGGGGTAACCGCGGGTATGCTGGGAACAGAAGTAGCACGGCTGATCAATCCGAAGGTCGAGCTCCTCATCCGCCACCTCCCGGCAGTTGCCGGTGTCGGTGACCGCAGCGAAGCACCCGAGCGGGCACTCTTCCTCGCTCTTGTCAGGGACCAGTACCCGGAAGAAGCCTGCAAGGACATGGCCCTTGCTCTCGATTACGAACAGTTCTGGCTCCGGTTCAATGATGGCAGGGAAATTGTAAAAGACATCCTGAATATCACCGGCAACACCGAACGGCATAAAAAACTCATACGCCTCCTTGTTGACGGTGCGAACACCATGATCGAGGACCAGATGAGCGCCTCCATGCCCCATGTTGTCCCCCGGGTGCTGAAGAACGATGCCCGCCTTTTCCTCCTCGATGTCGAAATCCATGCCCACAAGTTCACCTTTCCCCCGCCGGGAAAAACATCCGGTGAAGTGCATGACCGCCTCTGCAAACAGAATGTGGGAAAACCGGTCGTCACTATCGGGTTCGGTCCTGATTTTGCTGTGCTCAGATCAAAGGGCGTTCTCATGAACATTCCCCGTATGGTCCGCGAGCTCCATAATGAGATCCCGGGTGGCGGCATCAGCGGGGGCGGGCACCTTGTTGTTGGCAGCATAAAATTCGTGGAAGGTATGCGCGATGTGGTTCTGGAAGCGTTGATCCAAAAGATAGCCGACGCAGATATCCAGAAACTCTGAGATTTATGGGCCGTTTTAGAAAAACGACCCATAATTATCTCGGAATTGGACAAGTGAGGTTCATTAAAAGTACCTCGGAAAATAAGTAACTGGAGGGTCAGATATATTCTTTCTGGTCGAAATTGCGTCCAAGACAGAGAAAAAAGACCGTATTTTTGACCTCATTTTCAGTTATGTATATATAGCAGTTGATCCATATGAGTTTTTAAGCGCTGAGGCACACTATGTCAGCAACGAAAAGATTACGTGAGACTTATAACGAGACCCAGCACAAGATTGTCCTGTACCTCTCATCAGGTATAACCAAGGGAAAACACTACTTTAAATCGAAATATATTGCAAAAGACCTTGGATTATCTCCTAAAGAGGTTGGGACAAACATGGCGATCCTTGCCGACAGCTGCAGGGAACTCGCCATTATCCGGTGGAGCTATTCGAACAGCACAACGTGGATGGTTACGCCACGCGGTGCAATCTGATTTACATTCTTTTTTTTACCATGGAAAAAATTCTTGAGTTGGAATCAGAGATCGAGTTCGTGGCAGATATCAATGACAAAAAGGACTGTCTTATGTCACAGGATCCGACCCAGGAAAATCCTGGTGCACTCTGGTTCAACATTGATATCCCGAAAGGTCATGTACTCAAAGCTGGTGACCGTGTCCGGATCACTATAGAAAAAGTATAATCCTTGTTTTTGTGGATCGCCGTTACGATCCCGGGTCACCGGTCGGGGGTACCAGGATTTGTTCGTAGTACTCCTTTGAAGTCTGCATATCAATGCGATATCCTTCGATATTTGTTGTACTGACGATCAGGTAGAGGGGGATATTTGACGTCTGGATCTTTTTAAATGCCGTTCCCGGGTGGATCAATTCAACACCATCGATGACGGTCCCATTCGCAGCATAGCACAAGGCCATCCGGAAGCTGCCGGTATTCGGCGTTGCATTGTCAAAGACCCGGATATCCATTGTCCAGACCGGGTAGGGAACCGAGAATACCCGGGTCAACCCGCCCCGTGAATCCGCTATGTATGCAAACGTGACAATGTCCTGGTCCGAACGCTTGATATCGGATTCCCCGAACTTATCGAGCCGGTCCGGGAGCCTGACAACAGGATACGAGAATGGGTTGTCCGTATAATAAATCCTGTACGGAGGTACTGGTGTCAGGGAAACCGATGGAGTCGCAGAAGGTACCGGGGTTGCCAGGGTCGTAAGAAGCGGGGTTGTCACAGGTGGTGGCTGGAGCGGCGTCTGCACGGGAGCTGGAGTCCCCCCGGGAAGAGCAGCCTGTAGTCCAGACAGGTAATGGGGGTTTGCTATCAGCGCTATGATGAGGACGATCAAAAGACCGCCCGCAACCGTAAGAATATCCCCTTTTTCCACAAACAGTACTGGTTCATCGCGGATTATAATGCTGGTGTTCCAGCAGGAGATCGTTCAACAGGTACAGATTAATTTCCCTGATTCCGATGATTTGCGTTCATCCAGTCCGCTTATCCGAAAAAAGACCGGCTATTTATTATAACACGGGTAAATAACGTTCTGTATGGACTTGCCCGGCCTGCGG
>JBAZHD010000069.1:0-19066 GCA_041652515.1 Methanoregula sp. | reverse complement strand
GATCTCTGGTCCCATATGATTGTTGTTTCGTTTCCCGTATCTTTTTGGTAACTGAACCGCCGCGGGGGCGCCCCGTCGGGGGCGGCGGAGTCTATCCTGCATGGGGGCGTGGGGGCGGCAGCCCCCAATTCAGTACTCACTTACCCACTCAGAATAGCGAAGAGCCTGTTTTTTATTATTTGTGATTCATCCACCAAGGATTTTTTAATATGTTACTGCGGGACTTGGCAATTTTATTTCTTTTACATCCGGAAGAGATGCAATTTTTTCGAGATTATTCAAGCCGACCCATCCACCTACAAAATCCCATTCCTCATTTTTAATAGGGATGTCGGTGGCATAGGGATCAATAACATCAAGGGACGCTGTTGGCTGGAGATCGATATGAACGTAAATTTCTCCACCATCTTCCTGAGCCTGATATTCAGAGATGTTAAACTTCTGACTTGCTTTTTCAGCAGGAATGAAAAATTGTCCAGCGGCCAGATCTTTTTTTGTGATATGTATGTGTTCCTTGGGGTAATTAGGATCAATTATCGGAAGGAGCTCCGCGGGAATTTTTTTCTGAGCGGGAGTCAGATTATTTCTGTACTGGTATGCCCAGTCATTCTGCTGATCTAAATCCGCAGATATTGTGGATGGCGAAACGGTTATTTCTGTTGAATTTTTCTCTACAAACTGATGTGAGACACAACCGGCAGTAACCAAGGCACAAGATATTGCTAAAACTGTGAAAAACACTATACAAGTCCGTGTCATGGGATCACCGGTCATCTCCAGTTATTGTTAATTATGCGTCAGGTTCATTATTGAAATGAAGAATATTATCTTGTTTCTATTATTTTAAGCGGGTCAGGTAAATAATTTTTGAAGGATTCCGCATATTGTTCCGGTAAGGAAGCTGGATCTGGAACTCAAGAGGATCCTTCGGGGTAATCATTCCCGCTATGCCCGGTACACGATGATTGGATCCGGCGATCCTCTTGATCTTACCCGGGCTATCGATGTCTAATCCCTTCACGGAGGAAAAATTAGCGAAGGACTGGGCTCATTTCCCGGGTCTCAGGACAAGATCACGTTCAGGATCCGGCCAGGCCCTAACGCTTTCCCGGACATGGTATGATCCATCGTTTCCGGGCAACACCTTTATCCAATCACATGTCTATGATTATACAACTGTGAAAACTGTATAAGTTAGCCGTACTTGTCAGGGTTAAACAGATACAAGACAGATACATGGAGACTCACTGAACGAAGGATAAGTGAACGGTATTCACAGCACGTCACGGAGTTGAAAGAAAAATATGGCACAGGTTTCAATAGAAAAGGTCGCGGACAGAAGGGTTGCCGTAACGCCGAGTACTCACGCTGCCCTTTGGGACATCACGGGGCCAGGGGAAACGCTTGGAGATACGATCGCAAAGCTCATCGAAGAGCATCACATGCGAAGGCTCGATAAAGATCTCGATGAGATTGATGTGGTGGCGCAGTATACCCCATGGGAACAGGTAAAGAAAGATCTTGGTTTGTTGCAGGGAAACCCGGCGAGCCGGAAATAATGTATCATGTAACGATTTCCCATGATGTTATAAAATACCTGGGAACACTCTCTGAAAAAGATCAGAGAATCATCGGAGGCTATATCGACAGGCTGAACGAACACCCGGACGCGCCGGGAAACATAAAGAAGATGAAGACAAAAAAGTCGCGTTGGCGGCTCCATATCGGATCTAAGTACACGTTGTTTTATTTTGTCGACAGCGATACCTTGTTTGTCGACCACATGATGACACAGGAGCAGGCACACAAACGGTATGGGAAATTCATCTAAGGAATAATTCCCCCCTAAAAAAACCTCACGTTTGCATTTTTTGATCCTTCATCGCAGCTCCTGTTCCCATTACGTTCAGGTAGCCCGCCCCATGACCCGCGGTCCCCGCCCCCACCGGGCAATCGCGGAAGCGGTCCCGATCGCAAAGGCGCGTGGCATAATCCAGATGGCGATAAGCGGGCCGGAGCGGATCTTCGACATTGCAATCATTTCGAAGATCCCGGTCACGTTCAGCCGGGTCATGTTCGCGCCGGAGATCCTCGCAACGATCCAGGATCTTGCGGAGTATTACAAAAAAGAGATCGCCCAGCTCCGGGTCATTGCCCGGGACGCGGCTGTCATGGCCGAGCTCTGGCTCCGGTCAAAGCACGGGACGTGGCGGTTCTTCCGGGTCACGCCAGACTCGCTGGTTGAGATCGACCGGGACGGGAAGCCGGTTGTGTCGGGACAGACGCTCGCGTGAAAGGCCGGAAAATTCCAGTTTTTTTTCCATCGGGATTGTTTTGAAATTTCTTCCGGATTTTTCCGGATGATTGTACACGGGCCGGAATGGTTCCGGTCACCGGTTCAATTGTTAGCAGCCCGGAATGGTTCCTGCCGGACTATCCTGCCGTCCGATCTGCATGAAAACCCAGGTCCGGTATCTCACCCGGGATCCGGCAGGAGTATATCGTCGGAGGGGAGTTTATCGCCCTCACGAAAACCCCTGCGACAATTCTGGTACACCGGAGCCTGCTGCGAGCCCGGTTGTACCTCATTTCCCTTACCCCCGGATTTCAGAGGGTATAATTCACAAAAACCCGGTATCCGGACCGGAATACAGGGTAATTTTCCGGCGGGAATCGGAAAGGTCACGTTTAGCGATGTTACACTGGCCAAAAAAAGAGGGGGCTGTGTTTCTGGAGGGGGGATCCCGGAAGGGGATTTTCCGGCTCCAGTACTTCTCTAAAGTTTAGTCCGGATCAAAGAAAATCGTAAGATCAAAAAATAGGCGGCTGGCGCCGAATAGGGTCAAACACCGGCAAATATCTCGCCGAATAAAGAAAGATATCCGAGCAAAGATTGTTCCGAAATTACAGTAGATGCAATACACCGGAACATCACTATTCCCATCAACGGTTCATTAACGCAAATGACGATCGTTCGATCCCTATTACGGAGAACTCGTCAAAACGAACCAGGATTATGTCATTAAGAGCAAAATGAAAGATTCCCCCGACAAAAAATTTTACTCGTACGTTTCACTCTGCATCACAATAAAAGGCAAACGGTTAACCCTTGCAGGTTTCCCGGTAAATTTTCCTCGTGAAGAAGGGCGTCCCGAAGGTTGAATACATTTGAAAATTCCTGACGCCCCTCAACGACAAACACGTCACTATTGCGGTTCTTTGTCTTAATCTGGGCTTTTACTCAAATGAGATACTCTCATTTTTTCAGAAAGAGGACATTTTGCATATTGTTCCGGTAAGGAAGCAGGATCTGGAACTCAAGAGAATACTCCGGGGTAATCATTCCCGTTATGCCCGGTACACGATGATAGGATCCGGCGATCCTCATGATCTTACTCTGGCTATCGATGTCCAATACCTTCACGGAGGAAAAATTCGCGAAGTACTGGAGTTAATACGCGGTTTCATCGACGGCATTCACCTGGCCATCATGAAGAGTGATAACACTCGCTATCGCCGCTGATGATACGCCCGCGAGAACGAGAGCAGGCCGATTATGAACTTACCTGTTTTTTCTAATCAATACGCGGTTCATGAGTTTATCTCCTTGAATAAATGGACCATATCATCAAATTCGGCGAGGTTATTTCCATTGTAATCGAATGCTGCAGGGGGTTCATTTTCAACGATCCAATCCAATTCTTTGAAAAACAACTCAACGTCAGAAAAATCAAGGTTTCCGTCACCGTTTACATCCTCGTAGTTGCCATCGTTATCAGGATCGGTCGGGAGCGCGTAGCCCGGCAGTGGGATAATGTATGGTAACACCGGGGTCAGGTAACGGATAATGACAACGCCGGAACCACCGGCACCGCGAATAATACTGTTACCACTGGCACCTCCACCTCCTCCGCCAGTTCCCTGACAGGTTGCATCTGCATCGTTTTGATGAAGAACCATACTTCCATTACCGCCACAACCGTGTCCGCCGGTACCAACTGTTGAGAGATTAGATGCCATTCCCCCGCCACCGCCGCCTCCGTAGTAAATGGCTGTCCCGGTAATGGCGATTAATTTTCCATCACCACCATCGCCGCCCGTTGTAGAAATTAACGGGGTTTTCCCCTCAGCACCAGCACCGCCACCGCCGCCACCAGGATTTGCAGACATGCCGGTATAAAACCCATCACCACCCTTGAATCCCTGATCGCGTTCACCGGAACCGGCGGCAGTGTTACCACCGGATCCACCCCCGCCGGATCCCCCGTTACCAGCAGCTGCACATTCAACTCCTCTGCCTTCACCGCCACCCTTCGCGGTTTTTTTACTCGTGCTGTTACCAAAAACTGAATCGCCACCTTTTGCCCCACACGCTGTGGCACTATTGGCACCTCCAGCACCGATAACAACAGTTTGTGGCCCGACAACAGGATGGGCACTCCCATTTAACAGACCTCCGGCACCCCCGCCACCACCGGCCAGATATTGGATAACACCACCTTGCATATTAGATCCGCCGATTCCGCCTTCCCCGCCCCCGCCGACAACCAGGTAATCTACCTGCGTTACGCCGGACGGAGGCGTCCAGACTGTTGAGCCTGTTTTATTGAATAATACAACGGTGTAAGCACCATCCGTCAGGGCATACAAGGGCCCGACCGTGATGTAATTTGTTTTCGTGGATGTGTTGCTACCGGTGCCGGAGTTTGTTGCTGTCAGTGAGACGGTATACGTCCCGTTTGTGAGATACGTGTGCGAGGCATTCTGGGAATATGAAGTGCCGCCATCGCCGAAGTTCCATGACCAGCGGTTCGGGTCATTCGTTGACGTGTCGTTGAACTGGACGAGGAGCGGGGCACCATCGGTGCGGTTCGTACGGGAGGCGGTGAAGCCGGCGTGGGGGGGTTGGGGTGCTACGTTGATGTAATTCTGAAGGACCTCTGTATTTGTCTCATCATCCTGTATTACATTAAGGATTACTGTAAAACTTCCGGATTCATCGTAGGTATGTTGAGGATTCGATTCTTCACTGAATTTTCCATCACCGAAACTCCAGTTCCAGCTTTCCGGAGGTGGAGTTGTACCTTCTGAGTTAAACACGACTTTTAGGGGTGCACTACCCGTTTGTGGTGTTCCGGAAAGAAATACATAACTGGGTGATCGTGAAATCGTGATATCCTTTGACGCGATACTTGATCCGGCACAATTCGCAGCGGTTAACCGGACGGTATAGGTTCCTGCATCAATATATGCAAATTCCGGGGTCAAATCCGTTGAGTAACCCCCATTTCCAAAATCCCAATACCGATATGTTGGGCCATTCGCTGAATTATCAATAAAGGTAAGTTTTTGGTATGTATAGATAGTAGGAATATTAGGGGCCCAGGTAAAATCAGCTGAGGGGGGAGTGGCTGAACAATCAACGTAGTCTGCAACATCCCCTTTTGTATCGTGAATTCTGAGGGCATTGTCATGCATGGCATCACCGTGATAACCTGGAGAGGAAGAAGAAAATTCATAGGTATTAAAACCTTGAATATACCAATGCCACATAACTGTCCCATGGAGAGGAACAACTGGCCATGAAGTGGCTCGGTTGTATCCCGGCGTATCTATCTCTGGTTTTATTTCGGGATCCCCGTCATCATGATGTGCACCGAACTGGTGTCCGAGTTCGTGAATTGTTAATATGCGGCGTGCTTCGGTTGTACCTGGATACAAGTGATCAGACTTATCCTCCACCATCTGCGCCCAGGAGTGCCTGCCATAATATGGTTGTGAGACATTTCCATAGCCATCAGATAATCCCTGTTCATCACCTGTTGTTTTATCATACCCTCCGAGATAAAGACCCAGATCTGCTGAATTTTCATTCAGTGATGTTTCAGGATATACCTGACCAAACGTAAAAAATGGGTCGGATCTAATTAAGGGATTTTGTGAAAGAACCTGTCGTTTCGAATCATTGTAACTCGGGACAAGAATTACGCCGATATCTTCCCTCCCGAACTGGCGGTTTGCCTCGGCAATGATATCCTGGGCAACTATTTTCCAGCCAGATCCGGAATGATCGCTATAGAACTGATTGTCGGTAACAATCAGGACTGTTACTGCTGTACGACCGTCAGGAACCGAATCTGTCTGCTGGACATCCCTGATTCCTGGATTTGTTGTCAGGGATTTGTAACTAACCCCCGGTTCATCAGCTTTAGAATCGATCGGGCCATTATCGATCAGGAATTCCCGATATTCCACGTCTTTAGAACTGTAAATAATATGGGGAATCCTTTTAGTAATTTCAGTATGAGTTTTTATTTCAACCGGCTCAATATAATATGTCTCGTCATTCAGGGCTATGCTTCCGATAGTTGCATTATCGCTGATGGTCAGCAGAACAGAACTGTTAACCTCCCCGGTAAGCGTGCCGGAATATGAATCGATTCCATCATCGATCGATTCAAAATCCATCCGTTTCAGATCCGCCGGGTATTCTATGCCATCAATCTGAAAAGAGATATGTGGCGAAGAGGATCGAAAATTGGTATTCATTCCTGCCTGGTCAAAGGTCACCAGTTCAAATTTTTTCACTGCTGTTGGGATTTCCAGAATTTCTTCATTGCCTGAAAGACTGTCCAGCCCAATATTTTCCTTTTCTGAAGTAAAATTATTGGTGAAGTCTTTAATTGAAAATTGTAATACTATAGTTTCGGAATCTATCTGATTGCTCGCAACAGATTCCGCGGTTACCAATGGGAAGAAGACGACACAAACTATACAAACCAATATCATTGCATATTTTAACATTTTTCCATACCTCACGGTCACGATTTACTATTCGACAAACGATCACACGAATTTAAAAAATATTATGGAATTGCTAATATACCATAATAATACACTCCTTTGTACTCGAGATATTTTCTCGAAGATGGATCGCCAACTCTGCTTCCATACATGTCCCTAAAATCCTGGGGATGGATAGCGGATTTTCTGAAATAGATAGTGCTAAGCTTCCCATTTTCCTCCACTACATCCAGACCCTTGATATTCATAATGTCCGTATCTTCGAGATGAATTACCGTGTGATTTATAGTTTCGTTGACCGGGACTTCGATGAAACTAAAATAAGGAGCCCCTTCATCTCTCACGGCGAGGTATGGACCAATTACATAAAGATACGCTAGTACACACAATGCAATCAAACCAAAGACGATAACGAACTTGAACTTCTTATTGAGGTCAGATTTTTCTTTTTCCATCCAGTTCACTCTCTCCAATAATACGATGATAACCCCTTCGCTTTGAACAGCGTAGACACTTTTACTCAAAACAATGAGGAATACATTTTTAAAAATATTGTGTTTTTATTTTCTCATTACAATCCCGTGGAAAATTTTAACCGCGTGATACGCTTATGGAATCGAAATGGGTTCCCGGATTCCTTCATAATTGCAATGAATGCCGCCGTCCCCGGCAATGTGATTTGGAGCAACAGAACCTTCCCCGCCAGAACCGCCGCTGCCAATTACCAGGCAATCGACCTGCGTCACGCTGGTAGGCGGGGTTGGTCAAGGATTGCCAGATCATTTTTTTTTCACTGCCCGGGGGAATTGCAGTATTCCTTCATTTCCTGAAAGACTATCCAGCCCCATATTTTCCTTTCCAGAAGTAAAATTATTTGTGAAGTGTTTAATCGAAAATTGTAGTACTGTAGTTTCGGAAATATACTGGTCTGTCATTTAACCTCCCCCCACGGCTTAACAGATCCCTCCCGATGCATAACAATTAGCGTTGTCCTATTAACTTGTGTATGAGTGGTCTCATTTACTGTCCAAACATAGGTAATAAATTTGTTTGCAGGTGACGTAAGATTATTTGGGTCAACAATAAACGACCATTTTTTCTCATTACATTCAGTCCCGACTATTTTCACATCCCCCCGAGGAACATAAGATTCGTGATAAGGCGCATTTGTTATTGTAGTATGGGGAGGACTGTAAACTGAATAATGGAGTATTCCCTCAACATTTGTCGTGCCAGTAATTTCGATCATATCCCCGATAGAGAACCTGCTGATCGGGTTAATGTTGATATGTGGTGTCTCATTCGTTGGAGGACAAGGTGTGCCAGAGGGACTGATTATGGCGGTCGTCTCCGGTATTTGGGTGATAGTAGTCTGATTTCCGGTACTTAGCTGTGATATGCATCCTGCAAGAAAGATACAACCGATCAGGACGTAGATTATTACCATCGTATTTTTTACAAGCATACTAAGCATCTTCTTTTAATTTGAATCGACCTGAGTTATTTTTTGAAAACTTGGTGATATATTTTTAAAAATATTGTGCTTTGATTTTTTTCATTACAACAGAATAAAAAATTTTAACGGTGTTACTATTTGTAAAACCTTTAACAGGTCTGGATAAACCGCCACCATCACGAGCACCAGGGCAACCGCTCCGTATACTGGCCTCCTTCCCGGCTTTCAGGATTGACAGGGCGTGCGGTCATATGAGAGAAACTTCTGTGCAGTGCGGGAAATAGATTGTGAAATATTTTTCCGGAAAAAATTTGATTACACGAAAATTGAACCGGAAATTTTTACAGCAGGCTGTTCCGGATTTTTTCGAAAAAATTTGTGGATATTTGTCATGAAAATGAACATGATACCGAAGGGCCTCAAACATACAGGATGAAAATTGCCATGGGGATTTTCATAGTAAATTGGCCTCTTCAGGAATTGCTGATGGGGGTTGAGACCCCCATACCCCCAAAAATGATAAAACTCCGCCGCCCCCGACGGGGCGCCCCCGCGGCGGATCAAGACGGTTGAAATAATTATTTGTCGATTTCCATTGTTTTGGTGTGGAGTCTTTGACTTCATGCGGGTTTTGTCATGAAAATTTTGAGTTTTGTCGACGATGCTTAACACAACCGGAAATTGAGTTCGCAAAGAAAAATTTCCTCGCTTCGGTATGAAGTCGTTGACGTCATGCGCTTTTTTTAGAAAATTTACGAAAAAAATTGAAAAAAAAATTTACCGGATCCCGAAAAAAAATTCAGGAAAAAAAATCCCGGCCCGGCTCTAATGTTCCACGAATTTTCCCCCGGGTCTTTCCCCCCAGACCACTCCTTGATCATCGCCGGAGATACCCCCCACCCGATGGATCCGGGGGGTCATGAAAAAGGGTGGGCTGGACCCCCGATCTCCTCGTAAAATGCCCGGTTTGCCAAAAGAGCCATTTTCAGAAAACCCTGCAAAATGCCCGGATTCCATCCGGGACAAATACGGCGCCCGTTCAGCCAGATGTGCCTGATGCGCTGTTTTTATGATCTGGGTGAGTTTTCCTTTGGCCAAAGGGGTTGGACTGATGGGCGGGGTCGGAAAAAAAGGCCCGCCAAAACGCAATACGGGGCATCAGAACGCATTATATGCGCCCCAGTTTGGGCTCATTTCAGGGAATGGGGCGCTCTGCGTGGCTGGTTTACCGTCGGGGGAAAGGATTTACGACGGTGGCGGGGGAGTGGATATTCCCTGCGGTATGTGAGTGAGGCCAGGGATTCCTCCCCGCCGTGCAGATCCGGGTGCCCTGCCAAAGAGGGGTATGAGACCCCTATCTCAGTCGTGACCCCCAAAACAGCCCTTCCTTTCAATATCTGTGCTCCTGGACGACTCAGGTGGACTTTCGCCTCCCAATAGCGTGTATTAGCCCGGATTTTTTTTTCACGACGGAGAAAATCCTATCCGGGCTTAATCCTGCCGATAAAATCTCCTTATTGTACCGTTTTCTCTGAATTCCCCGGATTTTCGGGTCCCCAAAATATTCCCGTTTTCAAAAATCATGTGGAATGGGCCCCTTTTGGCAAAAAAAGGCCATTTTAGAAATGGGATGGGGTATGGCAGGGAGGTACTCCCGTAGCACTATTTCTCCGACGTGAGGTCTGGCTGGGGGGCGGGAGATGGGGAGTCAGGAATCCCTTACCAACGTACGACCGGAAGAGCCGGGAGTTTTTCCTACTCCGGGAAATCATCCATGGATCAATTTTACCGGAAGAACCGGGATCCGGTTCTGCGATGAAAATCGCTGATAGATATTACCGGGAAAATCGGGATCCGATTTTCAGATCAAAATCGATCACCGATTTTTTCGGAACGGTTTTTGATCGCGATCATGATCGCGATTACCTTTTCAAAATCGCGATCCGATTACGAAATGAAAATCGCAGATCGATTTTGAGATCAAAATCGCTGATCGATTCTCACATGAAAATCGGGATCCGATTTCACGTTCCGTCGGTACTTGCGGTCCCGAAACCGGTTTTCAATCGCGATCCGATTTGCAGATGAAAATCGCCCATCGATTTTCACATGAAAATCGGGATCCGATTGTGAAATGAAAATCGATTACCGATTTTTCCGGAACGGTTTTCGATCGCGATCGTGATCGCGATTGCAATTTCAAAATCAGGACCCGGTTGCGAAACAATGTTCTTTTGAAATCTTCACGATTTGTTATAATACATCAGGGGCTTCGATTTGCCCAATCCCCCTGGCATAAGGTCCTGGATGATTCGTCAGGATAGTCAGCCATGGACTGGCCGCAACGGGAGCAATCATTTTTTCCTGTATTTTTACGGGGCATAAAATAAATTTATTTCCCTTTTTGTTCCGGCAGAGGAAGGAACGGAATGATCGATGTGGCGATCTTGGCAAGGTCCATGGACTGGAGAACAACCTTTCCCGGGCCGGTGAGGGTCGTGACAAAGAGCCCTTCGCCCCCAAAGAGCGCAGTAGTGATACCACCTGCAAGTGCGATATCATAACTGACTGTGTTCTCGAATCCTACGACAAGGCCGGTCTGAACCTTGACTACTTCGCCCGGTTTCAGGTCCATCTCGATGATGTCCCCGCAGCAGTGCAGGAACGCGATCCCGGTGCCTGTCATCCGCTGGAGGATGAACCCCTCTCCCCCAAAGAAGCCGGCACGGAGCCTCTTGGTAAATGCGATATCAAGGTTGACGGTCTCCTCACAACAGAGAAACGAGCTCTTCTGGGCGATAAAATCTTTTTCTGGAGAGATACTGACGGGAAAGATCTTGCCGGTCATTGTTCCGGCAAAGGATACGAATCCTGCACCATTGTTTGAAACAAACCGGGTAAGGAACAGGCTCTCACCGGAAACAGCGCGTTTCAGGCCGGCAATGATGCCCCCCTTGAGCTGGGCTTCCATTACCATGTTCCCGCTCATGTTCACCATCGATCCGGCTTCGGCAAAGATTCCCTCGTCCGGCAGCAGGTCAATCTTTACCATCTGCTGGTTATCACCTATGATCTCGTACTTCATGGTCTCCCGTAACGGTTTTTGACAGGAGAGGTGAAATGCGTTGCGGGAACCGTATAAAAAACCGGGGATTTCAAAGAATCATTTGATTAATTCGGTTTTTTCCCGCTGTTACCATCCCCTGATTCATTTTTACCGTCGATAAAACAAGGGTTAAATATTACTAATAGCGGAATTATTTTGTTAATACATTCTTATCCTCTATCTCCCATTCATGATCGCAATCATCAGCCATGCAATAAAAGATTACTTTTCCGTCCACCGGGCTACTCATGAAATGTTTTGATCCGCATTTAGGGCAGGGCATTAGAATATCTCCTCCATGATTACAAGTCACAGATTGGGGATATCAAGGCGGTGACGGCAGCAGGTGAAAGTGTTTTCCCTATCGGTCTTTTTTATGTCTGTTATTTTTTTGGCGTGTAATGTTAGGTAATTGATCTGTTTTTGGGTGAGAGCCGTTCAATCCTTTTGGAGCAGTATGACCTTTTTTATCACTCCCAATTAAATCTGAAATATATGTTGGTAGTACTCTGAACAGTAATTCTGCACTTGTTACAATTGTTAATGCAAGTATTGCAAGACTAAGCCATGTTGAAATTTTTGCATATCTTTCCTGCCGGATGACGTCGGATCCCCCCACATGAATAATTTTGTTAGGATATCTGGCTTCTAAGGTAGTCCCATTTTTTAACGGAATTGAAATCATTGGATAATAGTCTCCTTGAGTATCCCATTTTATCGTCTGATAATGAGGCCAGGGACTTGACTGGTTCCAACGTTGTATTGATAAATAATCCATATCCGGTTGGAGATTTACTGGAAATTCGCCACCCGGGGATTTTGACTGCGCTTCTAATTCCTTGTAAATCGTAGCACCTTCAAATCCTAATACCGCACCATATTCAAAGTTAATAATTGCACCTTTTGAATGAGGTGAAGCGATAATCTCACGACCCTTTGGATATATCAATCCTACTGCAGACACATCGACTTTCGACCCTTCGACTAAATCGCCAGTATGAAATAGAGCAATATCGATGGTTAGCAGGGGTGTTTTTTCAATAGTACCATTAAATGTCTTTACTTCATATGCAAATGTTTCATAGGGGGGGTAAGCAAGGTGAATTATTTGGGAGGGTTCTTGTTTTGGTGTATTAAATCCAAGAAGATCGAAATTATCCAAAATAGTAATTCCAAAGAGAAAAACCGTTATCATCAATATGGCAAAGATAGACAGAAACGCAAACCATTTCGCAATTTCTTTTGTGTTCGTCTCCATTACCACTAAAGATACTTGGCATTATTTACCAATATCTAATCGGTTACAATATCTCCAGTAAAAACGCAAGATAATTCAGGTTTATTTATTATTTATCGCTCCGTATGTCCTGTTAGTTATGCATTCATTGCGGAACCTATACCCCGTCGCGGTTGTTGTCGGCGCTGCTATCGGTTATTCACTGTATCTTTCGATTATGAATTACCCGTACATCGGATGGTTATTTTACACCGCTGCTGTTCTCATTTTATTCGCCATAACATCGGCGTATTTCTGGATCGAGGCACAGGATCTCCCGGAAGCGTTCAGCCTGTGGTGACAACTGGAAAAACCCCTTTCTCTCATTCACGCAAATGCGTAATTTTTCCCGATCCCGTGTATCTTTGCACGAAACGGTAGAGAAACGCCAACAGAACGCGAATACGACCCTGCCTATATGGTTCTGAACATCTTTAGAGGGAACCTACGAACCGGCACTAACGCATTGCCTTGCCTGGTTCCTTTCTCCGATCTCAGAATCCCTTTGTGGGGATGATCGCCATGCGCGAAACGGTCATCCTTTCCACGGGAAAAAATATTGAAGGTATTTCCCCTCGCCGTACCCTCCGGACGGGTCATCAGGGAGTAATAAGAACCGGCTCAGGAGAGCTGATCAACGCGATAACCGCCTCTCCGTCATTGCCGTTATTTATTCCTTCTCTCATCTCTCTCAATCTCTGCCCGGGTTTTCTCCTGGTATTCAGGTTCCGGAGTACGCATTTGCGTACTTTCCCCTTCCGATATCATACGAACCGGACCAACTCTTTACGGATGGTGTTTCCTAACTTCTCATACGGGGTATCCGGGTTCTTATGAGCACATCCCGCCGGAACATGCGCCCCGGTATAAACTGCCTGCGGGCCATGCCAAAGGGCATCCGCGCCGGACTTCGGGATCCAGATATCTCCCCGTTCCAGTATCCGCCGGTATAAGAGCGGAACCATGCCGGCAGCCAACCCCATGAAAAGATCGTCGTGACCCGATCCGGTATTCTCGATCTTGAAGTTCCCGGAATCGGTTTCAACAAAGGAAAAACTCAGCATCTCTTTGATCAGCTCATCCCTCAGCGGGATATCCGCCACCTGCAGCCGGCCCATAGCGATGAAGGATTTTATGTTCATCAATGCCCGGGTTTTACTCATAATGTATTTTCTCCCGACCTTCCGAAACTCCTGCCCTCCGCTCCAGATCACCATATTTACCGGTCGTTTAATCGCTGCTTTTAACGATAACGCTAAATGTAGTTCCCTTGTCGCATCCTGGCTGATCTCCGGCGCTGGATCTAACCCCGTGATATAATCCGCTAACCATGACACCTGAAGATCGGTATTAAGATCCCGGGTCCGTTGCATATCGGTTATCAGGTAATGATCAACCGTCTTAATATCCGACGTGAAACCATCACCGCGATCTTCTTTCGTCCGATACTTCTCTATACAAATACTGGTCGTGAAGTCTTTACCGGTTCCGGTTCCGACGTCCACGCCGATCCATCTTCCGGCGTATTCTTTGTCTGTTCCGTATGAGATATGATACACGTTTTACCTCCTGTAAATTTCATTAAGTCAAGTTCTGAAAACAGCCCGATCTCGTTCAATTCATCGAACGCACAATTAAATTCCCGATTGAACAGAGCATACCCCATCATCAACCGTTGCGATTCGATGAAGTCAGGGTCGTAATGCTGGACCTCTCCGATCGTACCGCTAATTTTCTGGAAATTGTTTTCTTCCGTCCAGATTTTATAGAAAAGACCATGCCGGCCTTTCGGCGTGCTGGATATCACTAACCGACTGCCAACTTTCGACAGGAACGGTAATGCTATTGCCAATAAATCATCGTCGGTATTCTCTTCTATGAAAGCAACCTCATCGAATAAGACCAGATCGACCGTATCTCCCCGGCTGCTACCCTTGATCGGTAATCCTTTGATACTCCCGCCGTTATCCAGATGGATTTCCGACCGGCTGCAGATGTCCGGGACCGTTCCCATTTTTATAAGGTATCGTTTCACCCGATCTATTAACGCGATACTCTGCCGTACGCTCGGCTGAAAACTGACTACCTTTTTACCCTGGAGCATCGTAAGAAGCGATAACCCAACCAGACTTTCCGATTTCCCGCTCTGCCGGGGTGACTTCACTATTACCCGCGGATTATTGCTTAAGATTATCTCGCGCTGAAACGGCGAATATGTTAACCCTGTTATCGTTTCCAGCGTTTCAATCGGATGAGTCCGGATCAGCTTTGCCAACGGCAATTTTACCATTTATCTCATCCTCAATTTTCCCCATTAACGATACCTGCGCTGATTTCGGACTCTTTAACGCGTTTAAGACGTTCCAATTCACCGGAGCGCCGGGGATTAACGCCGATTCTATAGCCTTGATCATAAGGTCAGACACAACAAACGGATCCCTTATCAGATTGTCCTCCCGGACTACCCTCAGGTGATGCCCCCGTTTTTTGTAATTATACAAGATCGATTCCCACGCCTTCACGGTCCGTTTAACGTCCGTATGCCCGCACTGGTCATACGTGATATCCGATACCTCTCGCGTACTTAAGATTTCACGCCTTAGAAGGCTGTTGATAAGAGCCTGATGCTCCGGAGGGAGAGCAAAGATAACCGATCCGGTCATTTCTTCGGACTCTTGGCCTTCTTGCCTTTCCTCTTTCCTTTGACAGTGCCCGGGGGTAATCGTGCCTGTGTACCCGAAATAGGTTTTGATTTTGCCATCTTCACACCTCACGGGATCCCTGAATCCGATTCGATCTTCTGGAGCCGTCCGGAGTATGCCTGCAGGGCGGTCATCCGAGCGTCCGTCACTTCACGGCGCAAAAGTTCTTTCTCCTTATTGATTCTCTCAATCGGGTAATGTTCCACCTGCATGAGAGCGATTACCTGTTTACCCCTCCGGGCGATGGTATCCACCTTATCCCGATACCCTTCAAGGTCTCCCGTTAGCGGTTCCTTCGATACTGCCTTCATATCATCCCTCCACCGTTACGATATCCGCTTCTTTGGCTGCTTTCATATCAGGGTTTAAGATCATGGCCCCTGTTGGCATTGCGAGAGATACTTTCAACCCCTCATTCAGCCGTGCAAGTTCCTTATACCGCGGATCGTTCATGTGTGGCCTGTCGAGGTTGTATTCTTCGATGTGATTGGCTAACCCATCGGCAAGATCCGCCGCGCCCCTATCCCTCATCTCGCTTGCCAATGCCCGGACCTCATCACCATTCCCTAACCCCGGGACCGCCTGGATCCTGCGCATCTGCTCACGGAGCTGTTCGCCTGTCATTGAGTGGTAACGGTTCTTTGCCATGAACAGGCTATCCGCTTTCTCCCTGGTTGACGGTTCTTTCTTCCGGTACTCATCGGCGATGCGTTCCATAAGAGCCTCGTTCTCATCAGTTTGTGCGGATACGAGTTTCTTATAATCTTCAAGAATAACGGCCTTGGATACCCGGCGATACTCGGCGATCCTTTGCGAGTTTTCAAAGTTCTTTTCCATCTCTGCGATCTTCAGGTTCCGATTATGGACCATATTTCTGATTAACGAATAATTCTGCATACTTGTCATCCTGTTACTGTCTGGTTTTCTTTCGTCTCCACTGGAAACGATATGCTGAATCGGGCGGGAAATCGTCCCCGCTCCAATGGAAACGCTGGTTTAGAATTCGAATAAACCCGATTTGGGCTTTGTTTTGGGATTGTTAAGGTTTTAATTGAGATTAAACGGGTTTTATCGGGCGGTCCTTTGGTATGTGAATAAAAAGAGCGGGCTGGATCCTGTGAAGGGTGCATTATCACCCCATTATCAGTGTGTGATAATGGATCTCTCGTCTGTATTATCACTTTATCACCATTATCACGGAAAGGGTGGTAATGGATATTGACAGGAGTTGTTGTGTCTTTTTGTGATAATGTGATAATGATTATGATATTATTAATAATACTCTCCAATCCTCTCATATTTTCAAAAACAGAATCTAAATTGGTTTCCGTTTCATTATCATCAAAAAGTGATAATGAGTGATAATGAGTGATAATGGAGGTAATGGGGTTATTCATATTGCATCCCCCATTCGTGAGCCCCATCAAGCCAAACGGTACAAATGTGTTTATCCTTCATGAGGAGTCCCCCGGTTGGGTTTTGGAATGTCCCTTTAATTCCCCGGAGAGCGCGATATACCGAATTAGCGGTGGTGTTGGTTCCCGCCTGTATTTCCTTGACCGTGTGGACTTTCTTATCAGTTTTCAGGAAATCAGATACTGCCCTTTCATTCTTGGTAAATCCGGCAATATCGGAGCTTATCATAGGCCGGGCCCGTATCAGGAGATCGTCAACAAACCGGATATCCGCGTCCGTGGTGGTGGTTCGGTTATGGAGAAGAGCCGATGCTTTAACCATCGTGAGATATCGGGCGAATTCCCGGAACGGCAGATCTTTATCAATCACCTTATGCGTTGTGATATCGGTATGAGGGAGCAGGGACCAGACCGTCCGGATAATGGCAAGATCGGATGATACGTCCGGTTTTTTCTCTTGCATGAACTTCCGGATCATCCGTTCGGTTTCCGGATCCCTGGAGATCTCGAGAGTCATGAATCGGGATTCGTCCTGCCCGTCGTCAGATTCACGGGCTACGGATTCAACGGCGGTTAAGATCATGTTAAGGCGCCGGGGTACTCGGACGGTTACCCATTCTTTACCTGCGAGGGTTTCCCGATCTGTTCCTTCCTCCCATGCGGTCAGGACACCCCGGAGGATAGCAGCGGTTTCCGGGTCGAACATGGTATCATCGGAAAATACGATAATACCGTCATGGAATTTCTTTGAGTGATACAATGCTAGCCGTGAGAACGTCCCGGAATATTTCAGGGTATCCGGTAAGAATTTGAGGGCATGCCGGACGGCATCGCTTTTACCGCTCTGTGTTTTCCCGGCGATATGGAGATTAACCCCGGATGAGATGTTCCCGACATACAACGCTGCAGCCTGCAGGAGAATGGCATTAAGGATATGAAGATCACCATACCATGTTTTAGCGAAAATATCCCGGCAATAATCCGGGAATTTACCGGACTGGTAAATCTCTCCGGCCCGATCCTCACGGGCCTTATAGATCTGTTCTAATGCCTCTTTTGTGACCTTTCCCTGTTCCGCGGCTTGCTGAGGGGTTGCGGGTTTCGGGTCTGTCCAATCGAATCCGGCGGCGGTTTCAGCGGCACGTTGTGATATCATCCGTTCCGCTTCGGTCAATCCAACGCGCCCCCGAGTTTCTGGAGCAGGTAACCCCGGGCCGCGATCATGTTATCGATCCGTTTCTGGCATGCGGAAAGGTCGGAAGCATCCATATAGATTTTAAGTTCCCCGCCCTTGGAAACGCGCCCAATGGTGATACTATCGGCATTTTCCGTTTTATGGGTGATGACTTCTGGCATCAGGACCACCCGATCCATTGAGGGGTATAAAGCCCGGTGCTGGAAGCGTGGCTGACATGCAGTTCATGAGTCACCGGATCCCTATGGAGAGCTTTGTTTTCGTTATATGCCCGGCACTCTGCATCCCGGATAACCTGCTCCAGCGCTTGCCTTCTCTGATCGGTTGATGACAGGGTTAAGAACGGATGGAGCGTCAAGATGGCACCTTCGGGAGGAAGGTGATAATTTCCAGCCAGTTCATCACCTGGCAGGTCTCGCTATTTTTTTCATACGCCCTGCAAGCGGTATTACATGCTCGTGGAGCGAACGGGCACACGGGCCGATCCTCAATATCTGTACGCACGGGATCACTCCGGGGGACGGATGATCAGAAGCATTTCAGTAATGAGATCGTCATAAGAGATCTGCCGATCATTACAGATTTTTTTCAACCGGTCCCGGGTGTATGGGGACACGGATATCATGGTGAACTCTTTGGTCATGAGGACACCATCCCAAAGAGAAGGGATTGCTCATCAATTTTATACTCCGAGTTTTTTAGAAACCCGGAAAACACCGTTTCGGTAGGCGTTGACATTAGTTTCAACCTCTTGCCGCATCGGTAGGCTGTGGAGTTCGGATCTCTGGGTTGGCCGAATAGATCCGCCCTTTGGCAGCAAAAACAGATTTACCCCGTAACCCTCACCATAAAGTTTTACGGGTTTTAACTGATGCTTAGTTATCTATAGTATTGTGGTTCTATATAAAACAATAGGTTTGAAAATATTATCCCTGTTTCCCGTAAAATTGCATAAGTAAAATGTAAAAAACCATGCCAACAAAAATTAAAACAATTCCGTAATTATCCAGATACCCGCAAAGAAGTCCCCCCGATCTTTTTATCATAATTGTCCTCAAGTTAGCGTTACTGAGACGATCAAACCGGCAGATCAATATACCCTGATTGTGTAA
>JBAZHD010000068.1:0-19256 GCA_041652515.1 Methanoregula sp. | reverse complement strand
GCAGCCGCCCGGCAATGATGATCGCCCCGAGCGAGAGGAGAAGTGCCACGACATCCTGCAGCATGTGCGCTGCATCGCCCAGCAGCGCGAGGGACCCGGACACAAACCCCCCGACAACCTCGGCAAGAAAGATGACCGCCGTGAGCACGATGGCGATCTTCAGCGATCTCTGCGGCAGGCGCTCTTCGCACGCCTCATTATCCCCCGGCGTATGGTTGTGCATTGGCAGGTAGTATTTTTTTAATAGTTAAAGAACCGAAACGTTCCGTACAGGATAGGTAGTATCTATGAGGAAACCGCAGCCCGATCATACCGGTATCTGTTTCTGCCCCTTGTCCGGCATCCTCGATGTCGTGGCAAAGAAATGGGCGCTCCTGATCATCGCGATTCTCGGGAACGAGGGCGAGAAAGGATTCAATGAACTGAAAAAGGAGCTCGGCACTATCAGCCCGAAACCCCTCTCAGACACCCTGAAGAACCTGGAGCGGATCGGGCTCGTGCATAAGCGGATCCTGGATACCTCGCCGCCGACCACAAAATATTCGCTCACGCCGGATGGCTGGGAATTACGGGAATACCTGATCCCGATGCTTGTCTGGGTATCGGGGAAAGGCGGGAAGGATATGCCCGGGTGCCCGATCCGGGCAGGGACGCACGGCAGGATGAAGAAGTGAAGTTGTTCTGTTCCGGATCTCTCTACGGGTTGCCAACACATCCCGGGGACTTTCCGGGAGACCGAGGCAATGCCGGGAGCAAGAGGTATGCCTCTGCCTGCCCCACTTTCATCCTCCCTGCCCCCGGGTTCATAGGCTGGCAAGGTACACCGGGATGTGGTGAACCATGACCCCAAACCCGATGGAAGTATTCCAGAAAGAAGCACCGGAAATAGCCGCCGCCTTCAATGGCCTGATCCAGTCTCTTGTGGCATCGAAGGGTATCGACCCGAAGACGAAGCAGCTGATCTATATTGCCATGAAAGCATCGATGGGTGACACGATGGCCGTCAAAGCCCACGTGCCGATGGCAAAGGCTGCAGGAGCGACAAAGGAGGAAGTGGTGGACGCGATCCTCATGACCCTGACCGTCTCCGGCATACGCGGAGTCGTCACCTGCCTGCCGGATGCCGTGAAGCAGTTCGAATAATATTCCCTTTTTACCGGCGCGGGCTCTCCCGCCGGTTCGTACACAAAAAAAAAGAAAAGAAACGGGCTTTCAGGAATTTTTGCGGAAGGCCGGATGCGGGTAATCAGATCCGCCGTGCGATAACGTCCATCGCATCCATCACGGTTGCTGCCTTTGGTTTCATGATGGCCACCGGCACATCCACGATCTTCTCGATCATCGATGCAAGGATCGGTGCGCAGATGATTCCTGCCGCTCCGTCCTTCTCTGCTGAAACTGCAGCGATGATGCATTCCTCGATGGAATTTGCCGTATATCCCCGGATATGGTAACTCCTGCCCCGGATAGCAATCTCCTGCCCCTCGATCTCGTCCAGGAGGAACTTGGCCGCGATGACCGCGATAAAGGCCGGGATCTTCGGTTCGAGGACCTGGACGATCTTCTTGACGGTGGAGAGCCGGACGTCCCCTTCACCGGATGTGAGTTTGTACAGCGTGGCCGCAGGGATGCCGGCCTGGTCGGCGAGCTCCTTTATTGTCATGTTCCTGCGGGCGAGCTCCTCCTCAAGAGCGGTCCGGAAGTCCGTTTCAAATACTTTTTTTGAGAACATTATGATATCATAGTATCAATCAAATTTTAAAACTTTCCTTTAAAGGTAATTTTTGTTGGCAATTAACACAAACCTATATCCAGCAGCAGGGACACCCGGTAACCATGAGCTCCGGAGCCATCCATGAGATTACCATCCTTCCCGGCCATGACAGGCACGGGAACCCGGAACCGTTTGACACGATCGTGATCCGTCCCGGGGATACCATCTCCATTGTCGGCCCGACCGGCTCCGGAAAGACAGCGTTCATTAACGATATCGAGGTGTTTGCCCGGAACGACACGGCAACCGGAAGGACGGTGCTCATCAACGGGGACCTCCCGGAAGAGGAGTTCATCCGGGACCCCTCGAAAAAGCCCATCGCCCTGATCACCCAGAATACCAAGTGCCTTGCCGATATGTCGGTCGGGGCGTTCCTTGCCATGCATGTCCGGGCACGGAAGATTACCGGCCAGGAGATTGTTGCAGACACCATAGATCTTGCCAACCAGTTCACCGGTGAGAAGATCCACGCGGGCTGCCGGATCACGGCCCTCTCCGGTGGCCAGACCCGGTCGCTGATGGTGGCCGATGCCATCCTGATCAGCAACGCCCCCCTCATCCTGCTCGACGAGGTGGAGAACGCCGGGATCTTCCGGGAGAGGGTGATCGAGGTCTTAAAAGAGCACAACAAGTCGGTGATCTTCGTCACCCACGACCCGCTCGTTTCGCTCCTCTCCGACCGGCGGCTGGTGATGCGGAACGGCGGGGTTGATAAGATACTCCTTCCTGAAGGCCGTGAAGAACGCATCCGGGAGATGGTTGCCCGGCTCGACCTCACGCTCTGCCGGTTCCGGGAACGGATCCGCGCCGGCGAACTCCTCACCGGGGAGGGGTTCAGCGTATGAAACTCGTCATCATCGCCGGTCCCCCGAGTGCCGGAAAAACCGCTGTCACCCGCCAGATCATCCGGCACTTCCTTGGAACGAAGAAGTGCGTGTTCCTGAAGATCGATGTTGTCAGGGCATTCGAGGACGAGGAACTTAAGGAGGAGTTTGGTATCCCGGCCCGTAAGATCTACTCGGGCGATCTCTGCCCGGACCACACGGGGGTCATGGTCCTGCAGGACGCCATTGCATGGGCAGAAGGAGAGAGAGCGGACATCTTCATCATCGAGAGCGCCGGGCTCTGCCTCCGCTGCTCGCCGTACGTCACCCAGTCTCTCGGGATCGTGGTACTCTCCGCGGTGAGCGGGATGAACTCCCCGTTGAAAATGGGGCCGATGATTGCCCTTGCAGATGTTGCCGTGATCACCAAGACCGATCTCGTCTCCCAGTCGGAGAAGGAGGTCTTCCGCGAGAAGACCAAGGAAGTTGCGCCGGGTATCGATATCATTGAGACGAACGCGGTTCAGGGAACCGGCCTGCGGTACCTGATGCGGTCCATCGACGAGCTGGCTGATATTGAGAACGCACAGGCGATTATGCTCAGGGGGGTCCCTCCGCTTGGCGTCTGTACCATCTGCGTGGGCAAGCGCGAGACCGGCTGGCAGAACCATTTCGGCGTTATCCGGAAACTTGACGGGGCTGACGAATTGTTCCGGGGTGACTAGGAGATGGCTGACTGGCAACCCCCCGGCAAGGACTGCGGTGCCTGCGGGGCGAAGAGCTGCAATGAATTCCTTGTTCTGCTCGAAACGGGGGAAAAAGCAAAAGAGGATTGTCCGTTCTCCTGCGCCGGCACGTCCCCGGCAACCGTTCCTGCAGTGACCGCAGCATTCCCGGGGACCGATGTCTGCGGCAGGGAATACGACTTCATCATCGGCCCGCTTCCCGGTGAACCGTCCGCACGGAAGATCGTCCTCCCGTTCCGTGCCGACCTTGTCGAACGCTGGAACATTGTCCCGGGCGATATCGTCATCGGCCGGCCCATGGGGCAGGGCTGCCCGGTGCAGCATGTTCTTCGCGTTATCCATGCAAATACGGTTACCGGAGTCCTCACCTGCCATACGATCGGACCGCATGCGGCACGGCAGGGCGGGGTAAAGGATGTGCAGGCCTATCATGTTATCGGTTTTGAAGGGATGGCGGATGTGGTGAAACGCCGCCCGGAGTTCGGCTTCCGGCAGCCGTTCCTCCCCTCGTTCTGCATGATGCAGACTGCCCATACCGGCGTCGTGAACATGGTGCTTGGGAAGACCGCAGGCCTGCAGGTGCGGGTCGAGGACATCAGGATCCTGTGAGGGGCAGGGATGAAGACCGTTGACGGGATAAACAAAAAGATTGCAGCGGGTGATGCCGTTGTCTGCACTGCCGCGGAACTGAAGCAGCGGATCGCGGAGGGGGAGACGCTCACCGCAGCCGATGTCGACGTGGTGACGACCGGCACGTTTGGCGTGATGTCCGGCACCCTTGCTGTCCTGCACATCCCGGTGAGCGCTCCCGGCACCTTCCGCCATGCCGAAACGGTCCGGCTGAACGGCGTGCCGGCCATACCCGGCCCATGCCCGAACGAGGGGCTCGGGTCGATCGATCTCGTGGTGTACGGGACTGCCCGGGCATCGCCCGTGTACGGCGGCGGCCACCTCTTCCGCGACATTGTTGCCGGAAAGGAGATTACCATTGATGTCGAATCAGCGGGAAAACGGTTCTCCCGCACCGTGACTATCGCCGACATGGGCCAGGCCCGCCTCATCACGACGCGGAGTGCATTCAGGAATTACCTTGCAGTCCTCAACACGCGGCCCGGCACCGTGCAGACCATCTTCTCGGTGAAGGGACTGACCGGCCCTTACACCGGAGTCTCGGTGAGCGGGTGCGGGGACATCAACCCGCTCCAGAATGATCCCGGCCTCCGTATCATCGGTCCCGGAACAAGGATCCTTCTCAATGGCGGAACGGGTTACGTCATGGGAACGGGAACCCGGAGCAGCAGGGAGAAACCCAATATTGCCGCTTACGCGGATATGCACGGGATGGTTCCCGGGATGCTGGGCGGGTTTGTGACTTCCATGGGTCCCGAGTGCAACACCTCAGTTGCCATCCCGATCCCCGTGCTGGACGACCGTGTCCTTGATGCCCTGCGCATCACGAACGCCCGCATCCCCCTCCCCGTTGCCGATGTCGCGGACCGCGTACCCTTTGCCACCGCCAGTTATGCTGATGTCTGGGATGGTACCGATCCCGTCATCGTCTTCTCCCGTGATGCCTGCGTGCAGTGCGAAACCTGTACGGCTGCACAGGTCTGTCCCACGGGGGCGATCTCACCGCAGGCAGGGATCGACCCGCTGCGATGCGTGAACTGTGGCACCTGCGTCGGCGAATGTCCCGGGAATGCATTCTCCGCGAACCTCGGGTCACTGCCCGTTGGTCCGAGAAATGTCCCCATTACTCTCCGGCAGTCGGATCGTGCCCGGGCGCTGCGGTTGTGCGAGCACTTAAAAACCCTGATCCTTGACCGGAAGTTCAACCTGACGGAGAAGTCGGAGGACCTGGTATGAGCGGTTATACCCTCCGCTGCGTCCTCTGCGGTGACGAGATACCGGAGCACTATACCACGGCCTGCCCCCGCGGGCATGCCTCGCTCATCAGGGCTGAATATTCGGAGAAGCAGCTGGTCCTGAGAAAGGCGCCCGGCATCTTCCGCTTGGGCGGCTGGCTTCCCGTCAACGGAACGCTGCCCACCGATGCAGGCCCGGTCTGTTACAAGAGCGAAGCCCTTGCCCGCGAGCTGGGGCTGCCAAACCTCTTCATCAGTTTCTCCGGTTACTGGCCCGAGCGGGGCGGGTCGGTCACCACCTGCTCCTTCAAGGAGCTCGAAGCTCTCCCGACCATAGTCCGGCTTACGGAAAACATGTCCCGCACGGTGGTGATCGCATCGGCCGGCAACACTGCCCGGGCATTCCTCCAGGTCTCGGCCCTGACCGGTGTCCCGGTCGTTGTCGTTGTTCCCGAAAAGGCAGTCCCCCGTCTCTGGACTACCGTTCCGGCGGACAAGGCCTGTGTGATCGCGGTCCGGGGGGACTACACCGACGCCATCCGTTTCAGCCGCGAGATCTGCACGCTCCCCGGGTTCATCGAAGAAGGCGGGGCAAAGAACGTTGCACGGCGGGATGGTATGGGCACGGTCATGCTCGATGCGGCCGTCACGATCGGCCTGATGCCGGACTATTACTTCCAGGCAATCGGGAGCGGCACGGGCGGGATCGCAGCGTGGGAAGCTGCAGTCCGGCTCAGGGCAGACGGACGGTTCGGGACTCATCTCCCCGCCCTCCACCTTGCCCAGAACCTCCCGTTCGTCCCCATGGTCTCGGCATGGAATGACCGCCGGAGGGAACTCGTACCGGATCTGGACATGCCGGATGCCCCTGCAGCCATCTCCCGGGTATTCTCTGATGTGCTGACCAACCGGGAACCTCCTTACGCGATTCCCGGCGGGGTTTTCGATGCCCTGTCCGCAACGGACGGACGGATGTACGCGGTCTCCAATGACGAAGCCCGTGCAGCCGGAAGATTGTTCACGGAACGGGAAGGCATCGATCTTGACCCGGCCGCTGCTGTCTGCACTGCCTCGCTCATCCATGCCTGTGAGAGCGGAGGTATCGATAAGACCCGGACGGTTGTACTAAATATCACCGGCGGGGGGTACGAACGGGTACGGGAGGACCACCCGCTTATCCCGGTACGGCCGGCGTTCACCGTCCCTGCCGGGACAACTGCTGATCAGGTGAAGAAAGAATTGTCGGAGATGATGAAGACCTATGCATGAGAACCTCGTGATCGATATCCTGAAAGAGCACGGCATCACCCACGTTGCCTCGGTGCCGTGCGACAAGGCAAAAAACCTCTGTTTCATGCTTCCCGATCATTTCGATCATATCGGCCTGACCCGGGAAGAGGATGGTATCGGGGTCTGTGCCGGGCTCGTGCTTGCAGGGAAGCGGCCGGCGATGTTCATCCAGAGTTCCGGCCTTGGTAACTCCCTCAACGCCATCATGTCCCTCACAAAGACCTACGACCTCCCGCTGCCGATCATTGCAAGCTGGCGGGGGATACAGGACGAGGTGATCCCTGCACAGGTTCCCTTTAATTCTGCAATTCCGGGGATCCTTGACGCGACGGGGATCCCCTCAACGGTTGTCCACACAAGCGACGAGTTTACGAAGATTGGCCACGTGATTGACGACGCATTTCTCCATTCCCGGCCTCATGTTGCCCTCGTGCTCCCCAAGGCCTGGGAAGAGACCGGGTCCTCATGTGTTCACAGCCCGCCCCCGTCCCGCGAACGCCGGGTTGCGGTTTCCTACGAGCGGACCATACGGGAGCCGGTGATGACCCGTTTCGATGCCATCCGCGTCATTGCCCGCCATCTCGGGGATCAGGTCGTTGTCGCGAACATCGGGGTGCCCTGCAAGGAGCTCTATGCCGCCCGCGACCGGCCCGAAAACTTCTACATGCTCGGCAGCTACACGCAGGCCTCGCCGCTGGGGCTCGGGATAGCATCCGGCACCACCCGGGATGTCTGGGTTATCGATGGCGACGGAAGCATCCTCGGCACCGGCATCCTGCCTGTCATTGGTGCCCGGCAGCCTGCGAACCTCACGATCTTCTGTCTTGACAACGGTGCATTCGGCAGCACCGGCAACCAGCTCACCCCGGCCTACAGGGATACGGATATCGAGCTGCTCGCCATTGCATCAGGGTTCCGGTTCACGACCAAGGCACAGTCTGAGGCAGAACTGGCAGCCGTTATCGCGGACCTCCGCCCGGGCACGAGCTTCATCCACGTGCTGCTGAAACCCGGCAATGCGGCGGTGAAGAATATCCCCCTGTCCCCTCATGAGATCCGCGACCGGTTCATGGCAGCGATGAAGGAATCGCGATAAAGAAATCCCGGAAAAACAGGAGAACCGGGACCGGATATGTCAGCAGGGAACTCAGGGTATCTGGTGACGGTATTCATTCCTTATCGTCATTATTTTCCCACTCGTCATCACTGCCTCCATTATTTTCATCATCGATAATGTCATCATCGATGTCATCGTAATCCTCATTATTATCGTCACCAGCGTCATCATCGCCACGCTCCCTCCACATATGAAATGAATAGGTGTTTGAAAAAAACACAAAAAGAACAATTCCGATACTGAAAAATACCATGGCGATACCCATCTGGCCAAGATAATAAAAAATAATTCCGATAACTATGAGCACGAGGCAGGTCAGGTAATCTTTTGAGCCTTGTGGCAGCGATGAAAAAAACCCGGTCATTCTTTCTGGGTTGTCGTTGCATCTGTTGCTGACGCATCACCGGCCGGAGTCGTAACCGCGGCAGCCGCTTTCGCCCTCCAGATCTTCTCTGCCCGCCCGGCTTCGGTGAAGAATGAATCCTTATCCCTCTTTTTGAAACCGCAGGAAACGCATTTCCAGATATACCCGTAGATGAGGCCTTTCTTCTCTTCGAGTTCAACGCCGCATTTCGGGCATCTCGGCGGGATCCTGGCCTCGCCGATCGTGGGAAGGCGTCTCGCATAATCAGCCTGCTTCTCGAGAGTATTCTGGGCCGGGGCAACGATATCCCAGGTAACGTCCTGGTATGCTATCGAATCGATCTTATGTAACACCGGGGCGGTTGCGCTCCCGATCTTCTGTTTTATCCTTTCTTTCTGCGTTACGACAACAACCAGCAACACGACGATCAGTATGACGTATGCATACCAGGGAACGAGAAAAAGTGGTCGGATAATTCCGGGGAGAGAATCCGGTCTGACACCGGCAAAATTCAGCCCAAGGATTGTAACCGAGAGCGCCTGCAGGCATAAGGCCAGGTTTTTCCCAATTTCCATATTATTATCCGGTAGATCTCATCGCTAGATATTATTTCGTTTTTCGTTCTGATGGCTTTTGGAGTGAAAAAAGAGCGTTTTGCCTCTACCCCAGACCGGCGCTCTCAAGCCGCTTACACGCCTCAACCAGCGTCTCATCTTTTTTGGAGAAGGTGAACCGGAGCTTCGTTTCCCCACCTTCGTGATAGAATGATGAGCCCGGCACCGCTGCAACCCCGGCCTTCTCCACGAGCTTCCGTGCGAAATCGACGTCCTTCATACCGGACTCCGCAATGTCCGTGAAGATATAATACGCCCCTTCCGGGAGCTGGCAGGAGTATCCGGCCTTCCGGAGCCCGTTGAACAGGATCTTCCGCTTGCGGTCATAGTCCTCTGCCAGTTCTTTGTAATAGGACTCCGGCATCTGCAGCGCTGCCACACAGGCCTGCTGGAGCGGGGCAGGGGCACCGACTGTCAGGAAATCATGGATCTTCCGGAGCCTTCCCGTGATCTCCCGGCCTGCCAGTGCGTACCCGACCCGCCATCCGGTCACACTGTATGTCTTGGAGAAACTCCCGATGGTAATGGTCCGGTCCCGCATACCCTCCAGTGCACCAATCGAGACATGCTTCCTGCCGTTGTAGATGATGTGTTCGTAGATCTCGTCCGTGATCGCGATCATGTTATGGTCGATGCAGAGGTCAGCGATGAACCGGAGTTCCGATCGTGTAAAGACCTTGCCGGTCGGGTTGTTGGGGGTGTTGAGGATGATCGCCCGGCTTTTCTTTGTCACCGCACCCTTCCACGCTTCTTCGTCAATGGAAAAGTCGTCCTCAAGATGGACGTACCTCGGCACGGCACCGGAGATCTGTGTATCCGGTCCATAGTTCTCGTAGAATGGTTCGGGCACGATCACCTCATCGCCGGGCCGGGTGATGGCGAGCATCGAGGTCATCATCGCTTCGGTCGAGCCGCAGGTGACCGTGATATCTGTCTCGGGGTTGAAATCCATGCCGTTGAATTGTTTCACCCGTGCAGCGAGAGCCTCGCGGAGGTTTTTTGCCCCCCACGTTATGGCGTACTGGTTGTAGTCCTCATTGACCGCATTGCATGCCGCGGTCTTCAGTTCGGCCGGGCAGGAGAAGTCCGGGAATCCCTGCGCAAGGTTGATCGCGTTGTGCTGGAGGGAGAGCCGGGTCATCTCCCGGATGACCGACTCCGTGAAGGTATCTGCCCGGGAAGGATGGGTGGGAAAGAATGGGTCCTCAACACCTTCCCGTACGGGTTCCGGGGTACCGGTTCTGGCGGGTTTCATATCGCAGTACTGTTGGTGTCGTGAAAAAAAAGGTTCCGGGTCTGCATCTGCACAGATCCCTCGGGATACGGCGGTTCCCGGGACCCGGAGGTTATGCTGCCTTCCTGATGACCACCGATGCGGAGGAATCGAACGGGTTCTTCCGCATGGCAAGGCTGAACAGGTACGGGTAATTTGACCGAAGATATTCCATGTACCGCACCCACTCGGGGACGAGCAGTGAGTAGACCCGCTTGCAGTCCCCCCCGAGGTGGGCAATGTCCTCCGGTGGGAGATCCGACAGGCTGGCCCGCGATTTCAGTTCCTCGGTCAGGTGGCTGATCGCAAGGATGAGGTCGGTGAACGACTCATGCTCGAAGATCATGGGGTTCTCAACGATCCTCATCATGAACTCCTCGTTGTCCAGCAGGAACGCCCGCATGGCTTCAAGGTCGAGCCTGTCTTCCTTCACGCCACAGGCATAGTTCCCCACGGTCGATTTGACTGCTGCAAATTCCTTATCGGACCAGCTGTCGCGGATAACCAGGGACGAGCGCAGGGTTTCGCTGCAGGGGTCTGCCCGTGACAGGATGGTGAGCAGCGGGGTCCCGGTCGTCGAGAAGAATGTGCCGATGACCAGGTTCAGTTTCTCCATCCGCTGCGTCTTCTCCCGCGACTCCAGCATCTGGTCGATGATCAGTGTAACGATGAGTACTTCGAGCGGGATGAACGCGATGTCCCCCAGAAGGTAGATCATGATATGGTGGGCATCCTGGAAGATCAGGAAGTGGGCGGTGTACAGGATAATGGACAGGGCCACAAGCCCGATCCCCGCAGCCAGTTTCCACCGGGTATCCTCTTTCATACTCCAATCTGGGACAAGGGGGGAAATAATGTATGTGGTAGGAGTAAACCGGAAATATCAGCATATCATTCTTCGAAGGATTCTGAAGTATCCCTCTCATCCTCGTGGTTCTGATAGGTTTATTAAAACCCCAAAAGAGGTGAATGGAGGCCGGCACCGACCTTCAACCTTCTTATGGTCCATTCGGACGCACGAGCCGGATTAAGTTCTCGCGCCCTTTCTTCACTTTCTGGATGAGCCCCCGGTCGTGGAGGATGTTGAGCGACGAACTGACCGTTGACTTGGGGATGCCAAGGGTTTTGACGATCTCCGACTGGTACTGCTCGCCCCCTGCGGCCAGGAGGATCGCCACGATCCGCTCCTCGAGGCCGGCCTGTTCCTCCTCGGAGAGTGGCCGTGCAGCCGGTTCATCCGGTTCCGCCAGCTCATCCGGAATCTCCCGGCTCTTTCTTCGCTGGTATACCATGTAACCCGCCCCGAGAAGGGAGAGGATGAATAGTATGACAATGACCGGCACGAGCGGGAACGAGGGTTTTTCAACCGTGACCCGCAGTTCCCCGGGGCCGAACGTCTGCAGGCCGTACCAGACAAGACCGTCGCGCTGGTCATCCGGCGCCGGTTCCGCCCGCGAGACGGTCCAGCCGTAGGGGTAGCGGAGGATCAGGGTGTTGCCCTTTGCAAGGTAGAGCCCGCCGGCAAATGCGTCGCCGATGGCAAGAGTGCCGTCCGGTTTTGCAAATCCCGACCAGGCAAAGGAGTAGACAACCACCCCGTACCTGCCCGTAGGGGATGTCTGGACAATCGCGTTGCCGGTCACGTTGCTGACTACCATGTGCCGGGATGCGGCAACCGAAGCCTGTGCCGCGGACCGCTGCATAAGGTCCTGGACCTGAGGGAGGTATACGGAGGGGAGCTCAAGGGTATAGTTATTGAATGCCGCAAGGTCGCTGTCCGTAGCAAGGAGAGTGCGGTACTCAATCTGCCAGAGGGCAGAACCGTCCTCCTGCACGGTGATTGTATACGTGGTTGCGTACGCCGGAGTCTCTGCTGTGGCTGCCGCTGAACAGAGCAGCAGTACGGCGAGTACGAGTATCGGGTACCGGATTACCGGTTTCATGCGGCCATCTCTTTTGAGAATACTATCACGCCCTTGTATTAAAAAATTTAGAATCCGGTATAATCCGGATTACCGTTTTTCTGAACGCCCGCGGAATTGTTATTTACCACGGGAATTGCCCTTCGCGGCATTACTGCCTCCCTGCTGCTGACCCTGTTCCTGCTGCTGGGTTGTTACCGGCACTGGTGTGTCAGAGCCCTGGTTTTTATTCTTGTTCTTTTCCTGTTCGGTCTGCTGGACCGGGGTCGTTGTAACCGGTTGCTGTGTTGGCGATCCCTGCTGTTGCACCATGGTCACGGCTGGTTTTTTATTCTGATTCTTTTCCTTTTCGGTCTGCTGCGCAGATGTCTGGTCTGCCGTGGCATTTATACCCGGCCAGCCGATACGGTCGTACTCTTTTTCTTCAAGCCGGATCGCCTTCATAATGGTCTGGTTGTTCTTATCGGTGGTGCGGTTGAACCTGACCATCGTCTTTTCCCCGAACTTCTCTTCCAGCCGGATGCTGTTGTTGTATGCCCGCTGGAGGCCGGTATTATTCGGGTGGTTCTCCAGCAGGTTTTCAAGCACGAACTGGTGCTTTACGATCTGTTCCTGTGCATGGAGGAGCCCGGTACTATTGGATCCCCACCGGGAGATAGTGGCATTGGTGAGGTTCATCTTCATCCAGTAGTTGTCAAGCGCCTGCTGGGCGGACTCGCTCTGGTTCAGTTCGAGTGAACGGCGTACTTCCGAGAGCCGGAGCCGTGCATGTTCTATCTGCCTGTCCATCCGCTCTGTCTCGTTTGCCGTGAAGGACTCGTCCATATCTTCCAGTGCGAGCTTCAGCCCGTATAAGGGGCTGTCGGCACCGATGGGGCCGTTATAGGCTGCTATATCATCAGTCAGGACGATCTCATCCTGTGCTGCTGCAATGCCGCTGAGACAGAGCAGCCCGAGGACGAGCAGGCCCGTGCATATTCTATTGATTGTTTTCATGGTATCCTCCTGATTTGTGCATATTTCTGGAATTTTTTTTACAATTCCACACTACACTTGCGGTTGAGGCCGCTTGATTCCCTATGGCATTCTGAATGGTATAAGGGGCGCGAAAATCCGAGGGTTTCACGTTCGTCCGTAATGGTATGGTTTATTCCGGGATCGTTCCGGACGGTTTTGTTTGTTTATCCGGGGCTGAATTTGTTCCGGATTATTACGGGCGTTTTCACGGGTTATTCTTATTGCAGAGTTTCTCCGGAGTATATTTCGCGCAGGATTTGACATGGCTGGCTGTGCACGTGCCGCAGGATTTTTTCCGGGCAAATCCGGTTCGGCCGCCTCTTCGCAAATCATATAAAATGCGAAGTATAATTGAATATAATGGAACAAAAGTATCTCATCCTCCTCACCGCGGTTATCGCCGCCATCGCCGTGTATGGTATCATCTCAATGCAGTTCCTGGTTGCAATTATCGTGATTGCGTTTGTCCTTGCCTTCATCCTCGTTGTCCGCCACTTCGAAAATCGCTATACCGGGTCGGGTATCGAGACCGAGGGGGAGGCGATCCTTGCTGGTGCTCTCGTCGCGCTGGCCGGCATGATGATTTCCCCGTGGATTGTCTGGGCTGCGATCATCGGGGTTCTCTTAATCACCCAGCAGTCGGTTGCCCGGATCGAGAAACGGCTGGATGCGATGGAGAAGCAGTGAGGAACACTTGCGGCGATATTTTTGTAAACTTCTTAACCAATCCTCCTGCAGTATTTTCATGGATCATGGGCAGGCTGCAGGGACCCGTATGACCGGATAGTGTGCTGGATGACGACGGGGCGGCCAGGACAGACCCGGTTCGCGAAGATAAAGTCATGGGTACAGGTCGGCAGGGAACCGCCCGTGGATAAGGACGGGGTTCCGTCCCTGTCCGATTATACCCCCCAGCCCCAGTGGAAGGAGGATCTCAAACGCTGGCTTTGTATCGCTGTCGCTGTGATCGCGGCAATCATCATTGTGCCCCTTATCATCTCTGCCGGTGGGATCACAGGTTCAAAGGCCGGCCCGGTACCCTGATGATTATGGCAAAAAAATGAGACTCCCGTCTATCGCCGTTTCGCCGGGCCCTTCTTCACAGGAGCGTTCTTCGAAGACGGGTGTTTGGCAAGCTGGTTCCGTCCCACGGGGGACCGCTTCTTTTGAGCGGCGGTCCGTTCAGGGGCTGGCAGGAGCGTGTGGGTGGCCTTTTTTGCGGCGGTCGGGCGGTCACGCGGAACCGGTTTTCCGCTCTCTGCTGCCCGTGATGCCGTCCGTTCCGGGCGTGCAGGAGCCCGGGGTGGTGAGGCAGGCCCCTGGCGTTCGGCCGTGGGCGGTGAGAGTGGAGTCTGCTTTGCGGCATGTGCTTCTTTCAGGGTAATTCCCATCCGGGACTTGTTTTTACTCAGGTACTGGAGCATTTTTAAGAACCGTGTTGCTTCTTCCCGGACATAGTGCTCAACCCGGCCAAATTCTTTCTTCTCACACCATTTCTCCATGTGCCGGTCGTCACCTTTTTTCAGCGAGAATGCATCGAGGCTCGCTCCCGCAAACCGCCCGTTGTTCAGCAGGACGACAATCGGCCGGAGATCGAACCGGGGCCGCTGGTAGTAGAGTTCGTAGCTGGTCGGCGGGGGAAGACTGTATTTCCGGAACAATGCTAAGAGCATTTCGTAGGTATAGTCGAGGTTCAGCCCCACCGGGATGAACTGGGTGACGGGAGTGCCGGGCCGGAAGAACTGGTTGTAGAACGTGGTCACGATATCTTTCTCCGAACTCTCCCATACCCGGTGAATGACCATCACATCCAGGGTTTCACCCGTGGTCAGGTCGATCTTCTGGTACAGGAGGGTGACGAGTTTGTCCGTGGCAGGATCGGTTTTTTCTCCGGTCTTGACCCCTTCTATGGAAAAATAGTACGCAGGCATTGTTGTATCATTACAGGATGGAGGGGAAATTCTTTTCTGTCCGAAATGTTCGTCAGAACCTTGAGAACGAGAATAAATAATCAGATTTCTTCAATGCTGGTGAGTTTTATGGGGGAGGACTGGATCAGGGCACTACCTGGAGAAAAAAAGGTGAGCCGGGTCGGGTGATAGTATTACTCCCGGCGGGAGAATCCAAGGATCGCTACGACAGCAAGCGCCCCAATCGCGGCGAACGGCAGCATGCCGGACTTCGTGGGTATTGACTGGGCAACGATAGTCGTCATCACTTCCGTTGGGGTGGCGGAGGGAGTCTGTACTGCCTGCACACCGGACCCGATCGGTGGGACCACGTGGACGATGTATACCGAGACTGGCTGCGGGCCGGTCATCATGATCTTTCCCTCTGAACAGGATGACGATGAGGCCTGTCCTTTGACGAAGGTGACGGAAACACTCGAACCATCGTTCCTCCCGCTGTATGTCGTCGAGGCGTTGGGTACAAGCTCGCCCCACCCGGTCAGGGTCGTTTTGTCCAGTATGCTGACGTTGGCTGTTGACGCAGTGCAGGTTGTCCCGGAGCAGGCCTTACAATCGGGTTTGGGCGAGAGGTCGAGACTGTAGTCGCCGGCAAGCGGTATATCGATAGTCGAAGGGTCTCCGATGATATCGGTCACGGTTTTATCAGGAGCCGTGCCGGAGAGTTTTGCGAGGGTGATCCATACCCCGCCCGCATCACCAAGGCTCGTTGCCACGATGGGGTCGCCAGGACCAAGCATGGAAAATGCGCTCTCGTCAGGGACTCTTCCAGTCAGGGAGGGGTGGTTCATGGGGGTGAACGAGCAGACCGGTGTCCCTCCTGCCGGGTACGAGCAGCCGTACTGCGCCGGGTTCGCGATGATGATGGTATTGTCCTCCCTGTGGAGTGAGGATACCGATCCACTGATGGTGATCTCCTGAATCACTGCAGCAACCGGCAGGACACAGAAGCACAGGACGAGGAGGGTGATGGATATGATGTGCTTCATGATTTCTCCTTCTATTGTAATTATGAGGGTTGTAATGGAAGGATAAATAGGGCGCTGGAATGATGGTGCGGTGTTTTTCCGGAATGTATCGCAACCGTATCCGCTATCCCTTCGCAAAACCCCGATCAAGAGTGGACGAAGTCTACGACTACTGGTGACCTGTCAGAAGTAGAAGAGTCAGATGATTTTTCACCCTTCCAATTCTAATGATTTGTCAGAAATCGAGAAACCCGGGTCTTTGCTTTTTTGTGAAGCGACCGGGGAGCATATTTTTGAAGATGTTACAAAAAATGCAAACGGCAACAAAGGTTATCTGGGCTGAACCCGTATATTAGTTACCAGATAAAATTCAGGCTCGCACACCATTTTTGGATCTCCCCCGATGTCTGAATCTGCCCGAATCTGACCTTCGATTTTTTGAAGGTGCGCCCATCATATTGAAAGGATCTGATCCTTGTGATGTAGCAAAAAACCAGATGAATGCAGTCTGAAGTCAGGAAAAAACAATTCCTGATTTTTCCCGGCCGGTTGTGTCTTGTTAAGGAGAACAAAGGCAAAAATACGGATACATCGCCGGGAGGGAAGCGGCCGAGCGATTTCAAACGATCGTGCCGGACACCACGGAATCCGGCACGTTAATTGAGGAGATGTTCACATGGATTTCAATACTTCACTCTTACGAGCGTTAAAAACCGGAAGTGTCGTTCTTGGCCCGGCAATGACCGAGAAATGTGTCAACGCGGGTACAGCCCAGATGATCGTTCTTGCGCGTAATTGCCCGACAACCATCAAAACAAAGATTACTAAAAACAAGAATCCGTTCATTCACACCTTTGAAGGTTCCAGCATGTCACTCGGAAACGTCTGCAGAAAACCGTTTGGTGTGAGCACGCTCGCGATCATCAACCCCGGCGAATCGGATATCCTGTCCTTTATGCGGGTATGACCCGATCGGGGTAACCTTCCCCTCGACGGTTGAGTCGCCGTTATCGGGGTCGGAATAAAAAAAACGGGATCAGATGATGATCTCGATATCCAGTTTTTCTGCCAGTTCCTTGTACCGGTTCCTGATGGTGACCTCGGTCACTCCTGCAATTTCCGCTACTTCGCGCTGGGTGCGCCGTTCAGAGCCCAGGATGCAGGCAATATAGATCGCCGCCGCCGCGACACCGGTTGGCCCTCTGCCACTTGTCAGTTCACGTTCGGCGGCCTGCCTGAGGATCTCAATGGTCCGGCCCTGGATCTCTCCCTTGAGGTTGAGACCCGAGCAGAACCGGGGCACATAGTCCACCGGGGAGGTCGGCAGGAGCCGTAAGCCAAGTTCACGGGAGACGAACCGGTAAGTCCTGCCGATCTCTTTTCTGGAGACCCGGGAGACTTCCGCAATCTCGTCGAGAGTACGGGGCACGCTGCACTGCCGGCAGGCGGCATAGAGCGTTGAGGCTGCAACACCTTCGATGCTCCTGCCACGGATCAGGTTCTTGTCAACTGCGTCACGATAGACCAGAGCAGAGCTCTCGCGGATGTTCCGCGGCAGGCCCAGTGCAGAGGCCATACGGTCCAGTTCAGAGAGCGCGAACGCCAGGTTCCGCTCGGTCGCGTTGCTGACACGGATCCGGCGCTGCCACTTGCGGAGACGGTAGAGCTGGGCCCGGTTCTTGGAGGAGATGGACCTGCCAAACGAGTCCTTGTTGCGCCAGTCGATCATGGTGGAGAGACCCTTGTCATGGATCGTGAGCGTCATCGGTGCACCGGTACGGGCCCGTTTCTGCCGCTGGTCAGCATCAAACGCACGCCACTCGGGACCGCGGTCGATGAACTCGTCATCAATCACGAGGCCGCAACTCTGGCAGACCAGTTCTGCCCGCTCACGGTCGTGGACAAGCACGCGGCTGCCACACTCCGGACACATAGTTTCTGTCTGGCTTTCCGCTTTCTTTTCCTGCTCTCTCTGTTTCGTTCGTGATCTGAACGATTCACGCTCGGACTGGAGGACTTTTAGTTGTTCAATTTCCTGCATTCACATTTACCTGATGATGATCTTATTGTCCTGAATTTTCCGCTGCATTGAACCGGTTTACCCGAATAAAGCCGTTGCGCGGTGACCCTTCAATCCTGCATCTTCACCGCAGTCCTCGTTCATCAGCCTGTTTCTGAATTTGCATAAATCTTTCATTCCGCGGGCATTCGTGCGGATTCACGCCATTTACCAAAAGCCACTTCCCTTCCCGCGGGTTGAACCGGGCCGGGCATGACATTTCTTTAACGGGAGATCCATTAGGTCCCGTTATCATCCTGGTTTTGATGTATTCACAATCTGTGCAAAAATAATAATTGCTCATCTACGATCTCCGGTCTGGGAGATTTCTCAGACTTGTCGTGGTGTCTTGTATGAGCGAGGTTATATGTCTTGGTGTGATACCACGGGCAGGCAGAATGGAGTGGGTGGCGGGGGAATTATACCCTTGTACCGGGGAGATATGGGGGGAGGTCCCCTTGTCCGTAAGGGAGAATATGCGATCAGGATCGGGAAGCTTCCGGGGTAATGAGGAATCCTCCGGATTATCCATGAAATTAAATTCAACGCGCAGCAGCCCATCAGCCCGGGTGAAAACAGCCTTTGAGAATAATGAATACACCGAAAAATACGAGAAATGAGAATAGGATTATTTCCTTTTTCCGCCGGATTTCTTGCCATCGGTCTTCACTGCTCCGGGAGCAGTCTTTGAAGCGGGGGCAACTTTCTTCTTTGCCATATTTGACGTGGTTATCACTTCCTTTTCAGTGTTTTTCGTTTATTGTGGTTTTTGCCACTTATTCATGTTCTTTTGGTACCGGGATATACGCTTTGTCCTTGTTTCGGAATTTTAACCTATATACATGGGGATTTTTATGATCAGGAAGCGGGAAACGCACCGGGGGATTTGAGAGCGCGGGCCCGGTCAACAAGGGGGCATAACCCTCCCTCACAACGGAGGTTGTGGGTAAGATGCACAATGGAGCCTGAGTCCCTGACCCCCTGGTCAAGGTTCCCGGAAGGGGGGACGTCCATAGAGACAATTTCTGCCTCCGTTCACCCGTTTTTCCGGTCCGGTTGACACAGTTTTACGACAAACGGACACCATTGTCTCAGTCGGAGGTCATGTAAGATCCAGATGGGTGAATTTTTGCCTTCCGGCTGCTCCGGATTGTCGGGCAGCAGCACTATTCCATCAGCGTATCTCTGGAACGGCCTGGAAGGGGCAAAGCCGGGGAGGAAACAATGGCGAGCCTCTTTGTGGGGAGTATCCCCATGCAAGTCTGATGATTGATTCGGCCATGGCCGGGCAGGTCGTCACAACCCCGGCGGGAATCGTAGCGTAAAAGAGGTACCGGGATCATATCCCGGCAATTTTTTTAATCAATCGGCCTTCAGGTCATTTGTAAAATGACGTTGCGATCTGGGTTGCATTTCCGCACGGTGCATACTCCTGGCGAATCCCATCGTATCCCTC
>JBAZHD010000067.1:0-19309 GCA_041652515.1 Methanoregula sp. | reverse complement strand
AAAACAGATTGCCAATACAACACATACCATCATAAGTCTACCCACCCCCTTCGGGGGTCGCTCGGGGAGCGGCGGGGGCATCGCAATGATAATCAAATTATTCCGGAGTAGGATGGATGCTTGATCGGATTCCGGAAATATTTTCCAAAAAAAAGAATATTCTCAGATCTTCTCTGAGGAAATCTTGGCAAAGGTCGCAGTCGAGATCCCGGGCATTGCACGGATCTCTTCCATCACCGCAGCGGGCACCTCGCTATCCACGTTCAGGACCATGATTGCCTGCTCGCCGGGATTGATCCGGCCGACCTGCATGCCCGCGATATTGATATTGTTCTTGCCGAGGATGGTCGAGGCACGGCCGATGACGCCCGGCTTGTCGTGGTGCCGGGAGACGATGACGTATCCCTCGGGGATCATGTCCATGGTGTAGCCGCCGACCGCAACGATCCGGCTCCGGCCCTTGAAGAAGACGGTGCCGCTGACGGACTCCTCGCCTTTGTCGGTCCTGATCTTGATCGTGATGAGGTTCTTGAACCCGCGGGACTCCTGCGTCACGGTCTCGCTCACCGCGATGCCGCGTTCCTTTGCAATGAAATCCGCGTTGACGATATTGACCGGCTGCTGGAGTACCGGGTCAAGAAGCCCCTTGAGGGCAAGACGGGTGACATACTTCATGCTGCCGGCATACGCAGAGAGTTCCCCGCCGTAGATCAGCTCCACTGAGGACAGCCTGCCGCCCGCGATCTGCGTGACAAAACGACCCATCTTCTCTGCAAGCTGGGTGTAGGGCGCGAGCATCTCCGCCTGGTCGGGCGGGACCATCGGGGCATTGACCACGTATTTTGCGGACCCACCTTTCAGCACCTCGATGCACTGCTTTGCAACCGAGACTGCCACGTTCAGCTGCGCCTCGACCGTGCTTGCCCCGAGATGGGGGGTGACGATGATGTTGTCAAGGGTCAGGAGCGGGGATTCGGTCGGGGGCTCGGTCTCGAATACATCGAGCGCTGCACCGGCAACCTTGCCGCTCTTCGCCGCATTATAGAGCGCCGTCTCATCGATGATACCGCCGCGGGCGCAGTTGATGATCCGGACGCCGTCTTTCATCGTGGCAATGGACTTTGCGTTGATGATATGCTTCGTCTCAGGAATCAGCGGGGTGTGGACGGTGATGACGTCGGCGACCGTAAAGAGGTCGGCCATGGTCATCATCTCGACACCAAGCTCTGCAGCCCGTTCTTTCGTTATGAACGGGTCGTAGGCAACGACCTTCATGTCCATGGCGATCGCACGCTTGGCAAGCTCCCTGCCGATCCGGCCAAAGCCGACGATACCCAGCGTCTTCTCGTTCAGCTCGTTACCCATGAACTTCGAGCGTTTCCACTCCTTCTTCTTCAGGCTCGCGCTCGCCTGCGGGATATTGCGGGCTAAGGAGAGCATCATTGCCATCGTGTGCTCGGTCGCCGCAAGGGTGTTTCCTTCCGGCGCATTGGCAACGATAATCCCTTTCCGGGTAGCTGCAGCCACGTCGATATTGTCCACGCCGACACCGGCACGCCCGATGAACTTCAGCTTCCTGCCGGCCTCGATAACATTCGCGTTCACGTCGGTGCCGCTGCGCACCAGCAGGGCATCGTAATCCCCGATGATTTTGCAGAGCTCGTCTTCCGTGAGACCGGTTTTGACATCCACGTCAACGACCGGCCGCAGGATCGCGAGACCCTCTTCCGCCAGCGGATCGCTGACGAGCACTCTTGATTTTGCCATAAAAACCCATATACTATCTGCGCCGGACTTAAAGAGGGTTATTCTTTTAAATGAGGCGGGCGCTCCATTCCCGCCCGTAAAAAAACGGCCCGTTTCCCGCGGGATTCCCCTAGCCCTCCATGAAATCTGATGGTAATTATTAAAGAGGGTGGCGGCAAGATCATAGTGGTGCGAGCATGAACGAAGTGCCCAATATACTCTGGCTCGAAGAAATAAGGAAGGAGGATATCAGTTCTGTTGGCGGCAAGGGGGCATCCCTTGGGGAAATGGCATCAATCGGCCTTCCCGTGCCCAAAGCATTCGTGGTCACTGCCCAGGCCTTCCGCCGGTTTCTCGTTGAGACCGGCCTTGAAAAGAAGCTCTTTGCAGCTTACAACAACCTTGACGTAGAGAATAACGAGGCACTCGAAAAGGCTGCCGATACGGCAAAGGCCCAGGTGCTCAAGGCAAAGATGCCCCCGAAATTAAAAGACGAGATCCGGGCGGCATACAAGAAGATGAACGGGGGCAGCCTGATCGTTGCGGTCAGGTCGAGCGCCACTGCCGAGGACCTGCCGGACGCCAGTTTTGCCGGCCAGCAGGAGACCTACCTCAATATCAAGGGCGATGCTGCACTTATCGAAGCCGTGCAGAAGTGCTGGGCATCCCTGTACGGGGCACGGGCCATCTATTACCGGGCAAAACAGGGTTTTGACGACCAGACGGTCAACATCGCCGTCGTGATCCAGCAGCTCGTCCACTCCGAGAAAGCGGGAGTCATGTTCACCTCCCATCCGATTACGGGCGAGCCCTTAACCATCATCGAGGGCTCATGGGGCCTTGGCGAAGCGGTTGTCTCGGGTTCGGTCTCACCGGACAAGTATGTCTTCGACCAGCGGTCGGAGAAGGTCGTCGACACGCTGATCTCGAACAAGAAGGTCGAGATCATTGCTGACGGGGACCATGGTACGAAACTGGTGGACGTCTCAGCCGCCCGCCAGGATGCACAGGTCCTTTCAGACGAGGAAGTAGCAAAGCTCGCTATGTACGGCAAGATCGCCGAGAACCATTACGGGATGCCGCAGGATGTTGAATGGGGTGTCGTTACCGGGACGATCTTTATCCTCCAGTCACGGCCGATTACAACCATCGGGGCAAAGAAAGAGGCAAAGGGCATGACAGGACAGGCTCATAACGCAAAGATTCTCGTGAAGGGACAGGGAGCAGCGCCCGGTATCGTGTCCGGCAGGGTCGTCATCATCCGTGACGTGAAAGACACCGGCGCGGTAAAAGAGGGCGACATCCTTGTCACCCGTATGACGAACCCGGACATGGTGCCGGCCATGCGCAAGGTTGCAGCCATCGTGACCGATGAGGGCGGGATGACCTGCCACGCGGCTATCGTGAGCCGGGAACTGGGCACCCCGGCCGTTGTCGGCACAAGGACCGCAACGAACGTGCTGAAGAACGGGCAGCTTGTCACGGTCGACGGAGAAAAGGGATTTATTTACGAGGGTGCTATCGCAGCACCGGCTCCTGAAGCAAAAGGTGCCGCAATTCAGCAGGCTGCTGCCGGCCATGCACCGATCATCACCGCAACCAGCGTCAAGGTCAACGTCTCGATCCCCGAGGCGGCCGCACGGGCAGCAGCTACCGGTGCCGATGGCGTCGGGCTCCTCCGGATCGAGCACCTGATCCTCGGTCTCAACAAGACACCCGGCTGGTTCATCACGAATAACAAGCAGGAGGACTTCGTAAAAGAACTCCACGACGGGATCAAGATCGTACTCGACGCGTTCCCGGGTAAGACCGTCTGGGTCCGGACGCTCGATGCCCCGACCGACGAGTTCCGGAACATGAAGGGCGGCGAGAACGAGCCGCACGAGCACAACCCGATGCTTGGCTGGAGAGGCATCCGCCGCGACCTCCAGAGCCCGGACCAGTTCCGGCTGCAGGTGGAAGCGTTCAAGCAGCTCTGGAAAGAGGGGTACGATAACCTTGGTATCATGTTCCCGATGGTCTCCCATCCCGACCAGTTCATCCTGGGAAAAGAGATGATGCGGGGCTGGGGCGTGGATGTCGAGAAGGTTACGCTCGGCATCATGATCGAGATCCCGTCAAGCGCGATCATGATCGAGGACTTCATCAAGGCCGGCATAAAGTTCGCGTCCTTCGGTACCAACGACCTCATCCAGTACACCCTTGCCATCGACCGCAACAACGAGAACGTTGCGGACATGTACAACCCCCAGCACCCTGCGGTCCTCTCCCTGATCCACAACGCGATCCAGACGTGCAGGGCCTATAATGTCGAATGTTCAATCTGCGGGCAGGCTGGTTCCGACCCGAAGATGGCCATATGGCTGGTCGAGCACGGCATCACCAGTATCTCGGCCAACATCGATGCCATAGCAAAAATCCGCGAAGCAGTTGCCCGCACGGAGAAGCGGATCATCCTGGAAGCTGCGAGAAGCCGCGATGCTGAATAAGGGTCGTTCCGAAGAAGATCTCTTCACTTTTTTAGCAGAAAAGAAGAGCGAGGATCTCGATCATTCCTACATCCTCAGCTCCATGTGCACCATCCCGCACTCCGTTGCGGTAAGGGCACACTGCATGTTCATGGAGACCAACCTCGGGGACCCGGGGCTGTTTCCCGGTACGACCGCCATTGAACAGCTCCTGATCAAACGGTTTGCCGACCTCTTCCACGGCCCGGGGGCCGGGGGGTATGCCACGAGCGGGGGCACGGAGTCCAATATCCAGGCGCTCAGGCTCGCAAGAGCCCTCCGCCATGAGATCGCACAGCCCAACGTCATTATCCCAGCCTCTGCCCACTTCTCCTTCAAGAAGGCCTGCGACATCCTCGGTCTGGAGATGCGCAAAGTCCCCCTGACCCCGGATTACCGCATGGACGCTGACCACGTGGCGGAGATGATCGATACGAACACGATCGCTCTCGTCGCGGTCGCGGGGACCACCGAGTACGGGATGGTAGACCCCATTTTCGATCTCGCGAAGATTGCAGGCCAGCATGACCTTTTCTTCCATGTCGATGCCGCCTTCGGGGGCATGGTCATCCCGTTCCTCAAAAAACCTGTACCCTTTGATTTCGCTGTCAAAAACGTCACCTCCATTGCCGTGGACCCGCACAAGATGGGGATGAGCACCATCCCGTGCGGCTGCCTCCTCACCCGGGAACCGGGCCTGCTCAACACCCTCAATATCGACACCCCGTATCTCACGGTAAAACAGGAGTACACGCTTGCCGGGACCCGCCCGGGTGCACCGGTTGCCGGGGCACTCGCCGTCATGGACTACCTCGGATTTACCGGGATGAAAGCCGTGGTTTCCGGGTGCATGAAGAACACAGAGCGGCTGATCGCCGGGATGGAGACACTCGGCATCCCGCGGGCAGCAACCCCCGGGGTGAATGTCGCGACCTTTGTCTGTGACAAAGACCGTATCCCCGGACCGTGGAAGGTCTCGTGGACGTGCAGGAAGCACCTCAGGATCGTCTGTATGCCCCACGTGCACGCCGACCGAATCGAGGCATTCTTAGAAGATATTGGTGAATCCCATGCTTGATATCCTGGTAAAATCCCTGGAAACCTGCCCGATGGTGAAACGGGGCGAGTACAACTACTTCATCCACCCGATCACCGACGGGGTACCGGTCGTCGATCCTGCACTGCTCCGCGATGTGTGCAGCGGTATGGTGAAGATGCTGGACCTGAATAACGTGGACAAGATCGTGGTCGTCGAGGCGATGGGGCTCCATATCGGCGCCGTGCTCTCGACCATGACCGACATCCCGATGACCGTTATGCGGAAACGGGTGTACAACCTCCCGCACGAGGTAGCCGTCCACCAGACCACCGGTTATTCGAAAGGCGAGCTGTACCTCAACGGGGTATACAAAGGCGACCGCGTGGTCATCATCGACGATGTTGTCAGCACCGGGGGCACCATGAAAGCGCTCCTGAAAGCGCTGGAGGTTGCAGGTGCCGAAGTCGTGGACGTCTGCATCGCGATCCAGCGGGGCAGCCCCGATATCGGCCGCCCGTACAAGTCCCTCGTGCAGATCGAAGTGGACGACAGGGTGCATGTTGTCAAACGATATCTCTGATCTTGTCCGGCAGCTGCAGGAACGGGGGGCAAAAATAGTCGCCCTCCAGTTTCCTGCCGGCCTGAAACGGCGTGCTGCTGAATATTCCGGCGCCCTGAAGGATGCAGGGTTCGAGGTTATTGTCAGCGGGGATCCCTGCTACGGGGCCTGCGACCTTGCTCTCGATACCCTTGACCATGCCGACGTACTCGTCCATATTGGCCATGCTCCTGTTGATAACCAGGAGCGGGTCATCTTCCTGCCCTACGAGGTTGGCTTCGAGGTCTCCGTGCTGGAAAAAGCCATCCCGCTCCTGACCGGGAAGAGCGTGGGCCTTGTCACTACCATCCAGCACGTCCACCTTATCCCGGCAATGGAATCGTTCCTGAAGGAGCGGGGGATTGATGTCCGCGTTGCGGACGGGCGGGGCCGGACGCCGCACCGGGGCCAGGTACTTGGCTGCTGTTTTACCGCGGCAAAGGATACAGGAGCCGACCAGATCCTCTTTGTCGGCACCGGGCTCTTCCACCCGATCGGCATCGCTCTTTCGACCGGTGCCCGGGTCGTGGCACTCGATCCCCTGGCGGGAACTGCACAGGACGTCAGCGGTGAAGCACTCCAGCGCAGGCGCTTTGGTGTCATCGAGAAAGCCCATGGGGCAAAGAATATCGGCATCATTGTCAGCACCAAGTCCGGCCAGCACCGGATGGAACTCGCCCGCCGGCTTGCCTCCCTCTCCCCTCATGCTGTAATCGTCACGGTGAAAGAAGTGAGCCCCGACGAACTCCTGAACCTCGGGTTCGGCTGTTACGTGAACACCGCCTGCCCGCGGCTCGCGTACGATGACCAGGTACGGTTCCCCGTACCCGTCCTCTCCCCGCAGGAGTTCGAGATCCTCTGCGGTGCCCGGAGCTGGGACCAGTATACCATCGACGAGATCCCATGAAACTCAAGAACCTCGAGATGATGCTCCAGCGCCTCGCGGGCTTCTCACGGCCCCGGGCATCCCTCGAGCAGTACCAGACCCCGGCCCCGCTCGCCGCCCGGCTGCTCTTCCATGCCCTGATGAAAGGCGATATTGAAGGGAAACGGGTCTGCGATCTCGGGTGCGGGACCGGCATTCTTGCGATCGGTGCAGCACTCCTCGGGGCAGAAACCGCGACGGGTATCGAGATCGATGAGAAGGCTGTGGACACAGCGAAAGAAAATGCGGCTCTCCTTGATGCGGAGGTAACATTCATGGTCGCTGATGTGAAAACGCCTGACCTTCCGGCACGGGCCGGCCCCTGCGACACCGTGGTCATGAACCCGCCGTTCGGGGCACAGAAAGCCCATGCAGACCGCCCGTTCATCGATTGCGCACTTACCCTTGCCCCGGTCACCTACAGTATCTTTAATGCGGGCTCAGTCCAATTTGTCAACGCCTATACTGCACAAAGGGCTGAGATCACCGAGAAGATCGGCGGGGCGTTTCCGATCAAGCGAACCTTTGCCTTCCATACAAAAGACGTGCAGGAGATCGAGGTCGAGATACTACGGCTGAAACGGATTGTATAACCGAACCCCGCAGCGTGAAGAACACCATCACCGGCCTTGCCGCAGCCCACCTGGTGACCGACATCTACATGCCGGTTCTCCCGGCCATCCTGCCGCTCCTCATTGCCCAGAACGGTTACTCCTTCCTAGCTGCCGGGCTGCTCGTGACGGCATATAACGTCACATCCTCCTTTACCCAGCCGGTCATCGGGTGGCTCTCGGATACCCGCGGGCTCACCGTCAGCGTCAGTGTCAGCCTTCTCATCAGTGCGGTCTTCATCGCCCTCATGGGGATCGCGAAGGATTACTATCTCATCATGGCCTTTGCCGTTATCGCCGCATTCGGCCATGCATGTTTCCACCCGACGGCATTGAGCATCGTGAGCCGGCTCTGCACGAACGAGAACCGGGGGCAGATCACCTCGTACTTCGTTGTCGGGGGCAATTTCGGGTACGCCATAGGCCCGGTTCTCGCGGGAGCTCTCGTCTGGAGGTTCGGGCTTCCCGGGCTCCTCTTCCTCATCTTCCCCGCCATCGCGATGTTCTTTGCCCTGAAGATCCTCCTCCCGGGCGGGATCGCCGCCGCACGCGATGCCCATCCCGCCGGCAGGGAGGAGATTGCCGATGTCCCGTCAAAGTGGCCGTTTGTCATCCTGATGGTGGCATCCATACTCAGGGCATGGGCGATCTTTGCCGCACTCACCTACCTCCCGATGTACCTTGTCTCGCAGGGATACGACCTTGTCACGGCAAGCCTGGTCATGACCCTCATGCTCCTCACCGGTGTTGCCGGGCAGATCGCGGGCGGGCGTATCTCCGACCGGATCGGCCGTAAGGAGTTCATGGTCTTTGCCCTGGCAGGAGCAATCCCGTTCTTCTACCTGTTCTTCGCAACGTCGGGTATCGTTGCCATCGTCATGCTGCTCTGCTTCGGCTTCTGTCTCTGGTCGACATTCTCGGTTGCCGTGGCGATGGGGCACGAGCTCCTGCCAAGGAATGTCGGGCTTGCTTCCGGCATCATGCTCGGGCTTGCCATCGGGTTTGGCGGGCTCGGTGTTGCGGTAAACGGGATGATTGCCGATCAGTACTCGCTTGCGACAGCGATCGGCATTATTCCCCTGCCGATCATCGGTGCCGTTATCTTTATGGCGCTCCTGCCCTACCCATGGAAGTCGCTGCGGCGGCATATTGCCGGCTGAACCCCGCAGGTTGCTCTCCATATCATTATAAGGGCAGATTCACAAATCAGGAGTTGAGGTACATCGATGGACAAGACTGGACTTATTTCCCTGATCATCGGGCTCGTTATCTGTGCCCTTGGCGGCTATGCGATCTGGATATTCCTTCCCGAAACAATTGCAGCAGTGAAAGGGCTCATCGGCATTGCCGTTCTCTTGTTCGGCATCATGCTCGTGATCTTCGGCGCCCTGATCTTCAGCGATTAAAAAAAGGACTCTTTTTTATTATACCTTCACGACAAGGCACTGTGACCCTGCAGTTTCCAGCACCGGCTCAACCTTCCCCTCGAAAAAGTCATCGAATGCTTTCCGGACGCCCGGGGTTGTTGCATAATCGTGGGAGAGGATAATACCACCGGAGCTCATGCGGGTGTAGAAGAACTCAAGGCACTGCTTCGTGCTCTCGTAGCAGTCCACGTCGAGGTTGACCATGGAAAATTTCTTGCCCTCGATCGGGCCGGCAGTTGCCGGGAAGATCCCCTTATAGAAGGTGACATTGGACTGGTGTTTCAGGTAGTCCTTCACCTTGTCGTAGGAAGCGGCAAACTTGCCCACGTAGAACGGCCAGACGTTGTCAATCTCGTCAACCTGCGGCAGGCCCTCGAAGGTATCGAAGAGGTGGAGGTGTTTCTCCCCCTTGACCGAGCAGATGATCATGGCGGACCCGCCCATGTACACTCCGACCTCGGCAATGTCCCCGGGCACTTTCTGCGACCGTTTGACTGCCATGTAGATATGATATGCCTCGATATCCTCGATCAGGAGCTCGGTCTCTGTCCGGATCTTTTTCAGATCCTTTGCAAATGCCCTGCGCTCGTCGCTCCCGTAGTGGGAGAGCCTGCCCCGGTTTGCCAGATCATTGCCATAAACAGGATCAAAGAAAAAGAACCTGCGGCATTTGTGAACGTATTTGCTCGGAACCACCGAGTCGAAGACCCGGATCAGGTTCTTCTTAGGGGACAGATTCATGCCTTAAATAATACGCGGTACTGAAATTTATAGTATTTCACCCATTTTATTGGTATACCGGACATTGCAGGCAGCGGACAGGCTCCCGCTTCCCGGCCGGCATCAGATCAGGCGCCGGCCCGTGGCAAGATACCCGGTCACGATCGCTGCAATAAGGAGGAGCAGGGAGGTCCGGAGGGAGACAAGGACGGACAGGCCGGCTACGTACGCGATTAGTACCGAAGCGAGCCCGAGAGTTTTCCCTTTTTTATATGCCCCCCGGACCGAGATGAGGAGAATGAGGGTGGGCAGGATGATGAAGAGCTGCCGGAGCGTGGGATCGGGGAATATCTCCCCCGTCACCGTGCCAAGAAGGTTAAGGACAACCTCCCCGGGGTCGATGCCGATCGCAGTCCAGAGCCCTGAGAGGAACCCAAGTCCGATCGTAAACTGCCAGATATAGGTCCTGCTGCGTCGTACCATGGTGCCGGGAGAGGGTGCCCGGCATATACCATGAGGCAATGCGGGATCTCCTGATCTGATCGGGAGGATGATAAAAAAGAGATTGCGGTTATCATCCCGCAGGAGCGGGATTAAGGATTACTTGCCGCCGAAGAGTTTGTTGAAGAAACCCGCGATCCCATCAAGGAATCCCGGCTGGCGGGTCACAGTACCGGCGGGCGTTCCCCCGACCGGGGAAATACCGCCGCAGCCACAGCTCACTTTCTCATTGCCGCTGTCATCCTTTGAGATGATCCGTGCACAGGGTGCCCCGGTCACACAGGTCCCTGAACATTCATTGTTCGCAGTCAGTACGCAGGTATCCGTGCATCCGCACGACTTACAGACGACCTTGCCGGCATTGTCCGTGGTTTGTTCAGTCATGATGCAGGCATTGCCGCTGGCACAGGTTCCCGTGCAGGATCCGCTCGCTGCATCGCAGGCACAGGTCGCAGAAGTATCGCCGCCTCCCTTGCAGTGGCACTCGGCAAAAGTCACCTTGCCGGTTGTCGGGTCGCGGTAGATCGTGTTGAGCTGACAGTTTTCACCGGTCACGGTACAGGTCCCGACACAGACCTCCTTTTCGTAATTGTAGGAACAGGAGCTCTGCTGCGGGCACCCGCAGACAGGTGTTGTTGCACCGGTCTTTTCATCCACGTTCTTGCCGACGACAGAGCATGCAGCACCGGCCTGGCAGGTCCCGGTGCACGCATTCTTCTGCGCATCGAAGACGCAGGGTGCTGTGGGCTGTCCTGTACAGCCGCAGGCCGCATAGACAACCTTGCCGGTAGCATCTTTCTTTGAGGCTAACAGTCCGCAGCTGTATCCCTGGTCGCAGGTGCCGGAACAGACATTCTTCTGGTAATCATATACGCATGTCGGGGAAGGCGTGACGGCAGGCTTGAAACAGTACTTCGGGATGCCGTTTGCCGTTGTTGCCGACGGGTCGTACCCGCAGGTATTCTCCTGGCAACGGGTATAGTTGTTGGGACCGAACTTCAGCCTGGCATCCGCTTCCTGCAGGCAGGAGCATCCCTGCGGGCAGACCGGTGTTGTTGCGGGAATCTTATAGCAGTAGAGCGGTACGCGTGTCGCCGCAGCATTCGTGGTCCCGGCTACGAGCCGGAACCCGCAGGGAGTCTGGCTGTTGTCGCACCGGTCGGTGAGACCTTTCAGCTTTGCATCCTCATCAGAGATACAGGCGCAGCCCTCAGGACAGACCGGAGTCGATCCCTGTTTCACGCAGTATTGTGGCACGGAGTAGGCCGCGACGCCGTTAGCTGCCGGGACAACCTCCTTGCCGCAGATCTCCTCTGAACATTGGGTATACGTCCCGTACCGCTCCTTCGCGTTTGCCTCGCTTAAGCAGTTGCAGCCCTCCGGACAGGTGGACGTCGTTGTGGGAATCTTGTAGCAGTAGAGTGGAATGCGCCGGAGCGCGGTCACTGTACTTGTATCGGTCTTGTATCCGCAGGGAGTCTGGCTGTTGTCGCACCGGTCCGTGAGACCTTTGAGCTTTGCATCCTCATCGGAAATGCAGGCACAGCCGTCCGGGCAGACCGGGGTCGATCCCTGTTTCACGCAATATTTCGGTATCAGGCCTGATGCGGCGGTGAGCGTCCCCGCTTCATAACCACAGACATCTGCCGAACACCGGGTAAAAGTCCCGTATCTCTCCTTCGCCATCGCATCGGTCAGGCAGTTGCATCCCTCCGGGCAGGTTGGCTGTGTTTCGGTCTGCTTCATGCAGTATTTCGGTAACTGGACGACAGCTGCAAGGGTGGCCGTGCTCTGCTCATACCCGCAGACATCGGACGAGCACCGGGTCCAGCTGCCGCCTTTTGCCTTGGCAGTGGCATCACTGGTACAGCTACAGCCCTCGGGACAGGTCGGCGTTGTAGTCTGTTTTATACAATATTTTGGCGTCTGGTCTGACTCATAACCGCAGGGATCGGCGGAACACTTGGTATAATCCCCGTACCGTGCTTTTGCAGTTGCTTCGCTGATGCAGTTACAGCCTTCAGGACAGGTCGGGGTCGTTGATCCCTGTTTCACGCAGTATCTGGGCACCAGGTTTGATGCGGCGGTAAGTGTGCCCGGTTCATAGCCACAGATATCTTCGGAGCACCGGGTATAGGTCCCGTACCGTGCCTTCGCATTTGCATCGCTTAAGCAGGTACACCCCTGCGGGCACGACGGTACGGGTGTTGTCGTGGTTGGGGGAGTCCCCTGCCGGAAACAGTAGGCCTTCAGCGTTGTCGAACCCGTCATCACGGTATAACAGGGATCTTCAGAACAACGGGAATACGTGCCGAATTTTTCCCTGGCATCAGATTCCATCATGCAGGAACAACCCGGGGAACATGTCCCCGGTTGCGTTGTCGTGACAACGGAGAACGTCTGCAGGGTGCGCAGGGGTATGCTCAGCTGGGGGGTCTTGTAACAATACATCGTTTTCTGATATACGTCATACCCGCATGCGGAGAGTTGTCCGCCGCAGGCATCATATCCCTTCTCTCCTGCCACCGCAGGCTGCAGGCAGCTGCAACCCGACGGGCAGTCCGCTGCACCAGCAACAGCAATGCAGAGGAATAGCAGGAGTACGACTGTCAATGGTATCCATCGACAGTGTCCACTCATCTGTTTTTTTGACATAGTACACCACACCCGGGAATATTCGGGATACATGCCATTCAGCGACAGCTATAATAAAAGTTTTTATTTCCCCCGGATCTGGTGCACCTGGATATCAGGAAGAGTACGTGCCCGGTTCCGGCGGCGGTGCCTCGACGTCCATCTCGTCTAAAAACGGCATCAGCCCGGTGACCACCGGAACATCGTTGCCATCAGTCCCTGCAAGGGTTGTTCCGGAAGAGACGATCTCGACCATCAGCGGAAACTCCTGCAGGGTCTGTTCAAAGGACGGGTCATTCTCTTTAGTGAACCGGAGGAAATCCGGCACGCTGATATACGGCCGTTCAAAGACCGGGACGCTGCTGAAATCCGAGAGGACTGCATCGAGAGGACGGTTGCGGGCAAGATCTTCTTCAAAAAACAGGTAGATCGTGACACCGTACCTGCGGGAGATCTCCTCAAGCCGGCGGATATCCACCCGTGCGTTTTTTATAACTCCGAGCACCTGCAGTTTTTCTGCCGGTGATGACCCGGGAAGCGCCGACCATGCGTTCCTCTTCTTCATACAAAAAGATGGGAAGCGGGCTCGTGTAAACCTATGGATTGAGGAATACCGGTAAAAAAAATTATTCCTGCCCAAGCTTGTTCAGGACGGTAAAGCCGACACCGAAAAAGAGGAATGCTGCAACTACCCAGATGGACCACGTGACCGTGTGGTTCTGGTACACGTCCATCCCGATAAAAAAGATACAGAACATCGCCATGACCGCAATGCTGTACCACCATTTCTTCGGGCCTTTCTGGCCCATCGCGTCTCTCATCATGCTCATAGTATCAGAACATGTGTGCCTGCCGGGTAAAAAAGGTTGCAGGGCAGGCAGGGAAAAATGGTGTTCCGGTTATTTCTGCACGAAGGCGTTCTGGATCAGGTCATTCTTGAACGCAGACGGGACCGAGCCGGTCCTTGCGTACGTGTACAGGGCCGTAACAAAGATCCCCTGCATGGCAGCGGCCATAACGGCGAGGACGATAACGAGCCCGATGAAGAGTACGAGGGCAATAACGAATACCGTGGAATTGCCCAGCAGAAGCGTGGCAAGAACACCGAGGAACGCAATGACACCGATGAGAACGAAGACGAGCATGATGGACCCGGACCCGATGATCGACTCGCCCCACGTCTTCCTGATAAGGGCCGTTGAATCCTTGATTGCATCAACAACTCCCTTGTCCTCGAGAACCAGGATCGGGACGACAAAGAAGGTGACAAGGCCCCATGCACCGCCGACAAGAGAAGCTGCAAGCTCACCGATAAAACCAGCCCGTTCCCTCAGGAGCTGGAGAATGATACCGACCGTAGCCGAGACGAGGGCCCACGCGAGGATAGAGGTGAAGTGGTTCAGGGCATTTTTGAGTCCTTCGCCAACCGACATCTCTTTTCCCTGCAGCCGTGCATTCACGCAACTGACGAGCGCCGTGTTGAAGAATATCACGACGAAGTAGCTGACCAGGTAAAAGGCGAACAGGGCGATGTAGAAGGCGACGTCCCCTAAGATACCCCCGACGATCAGCGGGAGGATGAAGGTCGCAAGCACAATAAGCGAGATAATTCCGGAGAGCAGGGGAAAGACGAGAAGTTTCTTGTCTGCCATGAGGATTCCCCAGCTCGTCTTGAAGAGCTCGATGCTCCTGCCAATGCTTTCAAACATACCATCAGCGTGGACTGTGGTACGAGATGAAGATTGTGAAATCGCAGCGGGTACCAACCTGGTACCGGTGGATCCGTGCCCGGACTGGCCAGGACTGCCAATCAGGTCCTGTGCCGGGGAAAGCACAGTCGCGGGGGTTCCCTCACAACCGGATTCACCGCTCCCGGAAACATACCTGCAGGACAATGACTGCCGTAATCAGGGCTGTGATGGCAAACAGTGCAGCAAACCCGGGGGATCGCGTCGGCAGCGACGTGGTTACCAGAGATGGAGTCAGGGTTGGGATTACCGGTGTGATTGCGGGAGATGCCGGGCCGGCAACCAGCTGGCTGACGACAAGAACACTGCCGGGAACGACATTCCCCCCATTGTCGAGTTCTTCGACACTCAGGACCATAAATGACCCGGAGGCACTGGCAGGAACAGTCCCGTCAATGGTCACGACAATTCCCACATCATGATCAGTGGAGTACGAGAGGAGCTCCCCGTTGACAAACGCAGCGGAACCGGACGCGGTCTGGCGGGCAGCGTTCCTGCCATCGAGCGTGACCTGGGTTGTCCACTGTGCCCCGGTCAGGTCCGTCTGCATCTGGAGCGAGTGGCCCCGGGTAAACGTGGTGGAACCTGAGGGGATAATCGCATAGGTTGCAACAACCTGCTGCTGCCCGCCCGGTGTAAGCGGGGCATTGGGTGTGAAGGAGACGTCGGAGAGGACGAGGGTCGCTGTGGCCGGGGTAACGAGGATGAGGCACAGGACCACCAGTACCGGGATAAGGAGCGGATATCGGGCCATGGTATTCACACAAACCAGGTGCACCAGGTAATAAAAAGAGATATCGGTATTTTTAAAAAATATTTCAGGATATACCCGCGGGGAGCGGGCAGGATTGCCTTAAAACAACCTGTATTAACCGGATTTACCGGCCCAGCACGTCCTCTATGAACGTGCCGGCCTGGTCGATGGCTTCCTGTCCTTCGGGCACCTGTTCAGCCAGGAGCTGCCAGCAGTGGTACATCTCCTCCCAGATCTCGACCTGGACCGGGACACCGGCCCAGCGGGCTTTGTCCACGAATACCCCGATATCGGAGACCAGCAGCTCGTGCGTCCCGGCCTGGATATAGAGGCGTGGGAGCCCGGCGAGACGGGCGTGGACGGGGGATGCAAGCGGATCTTTTGCATCGCGGCCGGCAAGGTAGACCCTGCGGATCTCATGGAGACCTTCAGGAGTGAGCCAGTCCCGCTCCCGGTTCTTGAGAACGGATTCCCCGGAAAAGGCCATATCGGTCACGGGTGACATACAGACGGCGGCGAGCGGGAGAGGCAGACCATAGTCGCGGGCCGATATAAGAAGGGAAAGCACCAGCGTCCCGCCGGCAGAGAGGCCTACCGGGATAATGTGGTGCGGGCCGTACCCCCTGCCGAGCAGGAAGCGGTATGCCGTAACTGCGTCCTCAACCGCAGCCGGGAAGACGTGTTCGGGCGCGAGACGGTAATCTACCGAGAAGACCCGGGCACGGGAAGCGCGGGCGAGCCGTATGCAGAGCCCGAGATGGCTGTCCGTTGACCCCGTCGTGAAACAGCCCCCGTGGAAGAACAAAACAACCCGGTCAGTCAGGCTCTCCGGCAGGGAGACCCAGATGCCCCGGAGCCCGTTCTGGATCGACACCCCTTCCAGGTGATGATCGGATCCCATAACCGTCTCCTCCTGCATGCCGGCATAGAACGCAGATAAATCCTTCCTCACGGCAGCCAGAGGCTGTTTTGAGTCGGGGAAATGGGACTTCAGGGTGGCCAGGAGATCTTCCGGGGGTTCGCGGATCATTATGATGGTGTGGGTGGGAAAGGATAATAAAGGGTGATGGTGCACGGCCCGGGGTTTCCGGCCATACTTCACGGTGTCGGAGGAAAACAGAACGCATATCTGGCACAAGGCAGACAGTACCCGTATGTGCGCTGCTGACGGACTCGCGGAACGGACGGTCCGCAAGGTCAGTTATCGCCTCCTCCCCTTCCTGTTCCTGCTCTATGTTGTAGCCTTCCTCGACCGGGTCAATTTCGGGTATGCGGCACTCGAGATGAACAGTTCCCTTGGCCTATCCGCAGAAATGTTCGGGTTCCTGTCCGGGATCTTCTTCCTCGGGTACCTGATCTTCGAGATCCCGAGCAACATGATCCTCCAGCGAATCGGCGCCCGCATCTGGATCAGCCGGATCATCATCAGCTGGGGAATCGTGGTGATCGTGACTGCTGCTGCAACCGACGCTTACCAGATGGCCGCGCTCAGGTTCATCCTCGGTATTGCGGAAGCAGGATTCTTCCCGGGCGTTATCCTCTATATCACCTGCTGGTTCCGCAGGCAGGAACTCGCCCGGGCTGTTGCCCTCTTCATGACCGCACTCGCTGTTTCGAACATTATCGGCGCCCCCCTCTCCACGTGGATCCTCGACAACATCCACTGGTTCGGGATTGCCGGCTGGCGGTGGCTCTTCATCCTCGAAGGCCTTCCGGCTCTCGTCCTCGGGGTCATCGCCTGGTTTTACCTGACCGACCGACCGAAGGACGCCGTGTGGCTTGATAATGAGGAGCGGGAGTGGCTGACCAGCGTGCTTGCACGGGAGAATGCCGGGCGCTCGGGCACCGATCACAGGTTCCGGACGGTTATGAAGGATCTCCGAATCTGGCACCTCGGAGCAGTTTATTGTGCCATGACCATTGGCCTGTATGGCCTCGGTTTCTGGATGCCGCAGATCATCCGCTCCCTCAACCCGGCCTTCTCGAACTTCGAGATCGGGCTCGTGATGACCATCCCCTACCTCGCAGCCCTCATCTCGATGATTGCCTGGAGCGCCCATTCCGATCGCACCGGAGAACGTGTCTGGCATGCAGCACTCCCGCCGCTCGCGGGCGGCATTGCTCTCGCAGGCGTTGGTCTTGTATCCACACCGGTCTTCGCCTTCGTGCTGATTATTGTCGCAACCGTGGGGATCTACTGTTTCTTCGGCCCGTTCTGGACGCTCCCGGCGGTTTTCCTTGCGGAGGCGGCAGCCGCTGTCGGCATTGCAACAATAAACTCGGTCGGCAACCTTGGCGGGTTCATCGGGCCATCGCTTGTCGGCACCCTCGTGCAGGCAACCGGGTCAACCAGCGCCGGGCTGGTCGCTATCGGGGCATGCCTTGCATTCTGCGGCCTTCTCACGCTTGCCGTGCGGGGACAGCCACCGTGAGCCTGACCAGAAAACACGCTCATTCTCTCCCGGAAGCCTGCCGTCCTGACATCCCCGCGGCATTTTTCGGTATTTTTTTATAGGGACCAAGAGATATAATCAGCCTGTGCCCGACGTACCCAAAAAGGGATCATGACGGGGACGTGTATCTGTTACCAGAGGTAAGGAAATGAGATTCTCACACATCAGTCTTATCGCAATAATGCTCGTCGTGATTGCTGTTGCCCTTTCAGGATGTACCGGCAGCAGCCCGGCAGCTCCGGCCACCCCTGCTGGCGGGAGTACCGCGGGAGCGGGTTCACCAGCGTCCGGTTCATCCGGCAACCAGCCGTCGGCAGCGGCACCCAGCGGGTCCGACCTGTTCGGCAACCTGAACTACAACTGGGTCGAGTACAAGATGTCCACCGGTTCCGGTGGCGATGCTATGGTCATTTATTATAAGTACAACAAGGCGACCGGCAAATGCTCCATGCGATTCGAGGGTGCCGGCGCTTCTGACCTGCCGGCCGGCATGCAGGAGATGGACTGCAGCGGTACTGGCAGCAGCGGCGGCCAGGCATCGGCAGATCCCAACCAGGTGAAATCCGATGCAAAGATCGACTGCTCGCTTCTCGATGAATCAGTGACAGTCCCGGCCGGGACATTCTCCGCCACCAAGTGCACGGTCACCTCGCAGGGAACAACCTCGACCTCGTGGATTGCCAAGGGCAGGTTCCTGGTCAAATCTGAAGTCAACACCGACGATGGCTCCATGAACATGGTCCTGAACTCCTACGGATAATCCGGCAACCATCCTTTTTTTTTATCCCAGCGACCGCCACGTTTCATAGACCGGCAGCTCCTCAAGCATTCCTGCGGAGAGGATGCTGGTGAATACCCGCATGTAATCCGACGCAGCATACCGCTGGTAGGAGGCTATGTCCCGCCACACCATCGTGAGGGAGAAGACACCTTCCTTTTCGGCAGATTCGGCAAAATGGTAAAGGATGCACCCGTTCTCTGCCCGCGAGGCTGTGGTGAGATCGTGAGCGATCACCCGCATTTTATTAATGGAATCCGGCCGGATCACGAAACGGGCGGTCACTACAAAATTGGAACGGGGAAAGAGGCCGGTCATGGTCTGTCACTTCACAGGGAGGTCATCAGCAGAGTCTGCTGGTATCCGTCGGAAAAGGTTCCGACTACATTGACATTCGCCGCATTGGCAATCCGGTAGTACTGGATTGCGTAGGGGTTGCCGACTACGGGAGACGAGATCGTCCGCTGGAAGGTTGTCCCGTCACGGTTGGTGATGCGAACATTAAGGCTGCTTAACGATTTCGCATCGTTCCCGCCATCAACCCGGATAATGACGCTGTCAAGGGTCTGTTCGGCACTCACATTAACAGCCATGCGGAGGTGCGGGGTTACCGTCGTTTCGGCAACAGGAGTGATGACCATGACCCCGCTTGTTTCTGCCGGGGTGACCGGGGGAACAGAATCGGACTGGATGCAGCCACATGCAAGCACAGTCAGGATCAGGACACAACCCACAGACAGGAACAATCGCATACGCGTGTTGTGGGGGTGTCGTGATAATAAAGGTTGGTAAAACCGCGGGATTACCTGATGACAGGAAATAGAAAAAAAACGCAGACAGGGTGTTCGAAGATCGCACCACTGGCCCG
>JBAZHD010000066.1:0-19313 GCA_041652515.1 Methanoregula sp. | reverse complement strand
AGGAACGCTCCGGAGCCGGAGACGGGATCCGGGATGCATGCGATACCAAAATGTCCCGGTTTTTCATTATTTCCCCGCCCCGGTGCCCTCTCCTCAAAACTCTCCGGATAATCACGGGTAAAAAACAAGATCCAGAAATATTTCGAATCCCTTATTATTTATCAGTGCAGAAAATATCAGAACGAATGGATAATCCGAATATCCTGCCCGGCAGGCACCGGTATCCCCGCCTTCTGATCGCCGGAAGAATAATTTTTTTTACGATAACACCCCGATGAGGAACCTGAAATGGAAAACCTGCCGCCCCCGTTACGAATCCTGCAGCTGATCCTGGCCGGCTTCTGCCTCTTCCTTGGTGCCCTCTTACTGTTCATTATCTTCTTCTCCCCCATGATCACCAGTGCCCCCCGTGTTGTCCTGGAGGATACGTCACCGGCAGCCCTCCCGGTCGATGTCTCCCGCTCGTTCCGGTTCCAGAACGATTCCGTGCCCGTGACCCTTGCCGTAAACTCCTCCGTGTACGCGGCATCAAAAAAGACCTACCGGAGTACCTTCCTGCTTGGCGATCCCAATGATCTCGGCACCCGGTATTACCAGGCCATGATCAATGATCCTTCACAGGACCGGATCTACCGGGATCTTATCGACCAGTTCCGGCAGATCCGTTCCGAGCGGAACCTGACGGATGACGAGTATCTCGAACTCATCAGCGTGTATGTCCAGTCAATCCCCTACAGGGACGGGGGTGAAACCCCGCCGAAGTACCCGGCCGAACTGCTGGTGGAGGGCATGGGCGACTGCGATGACAAGAGCATCCTGATCGCCGGCCTGCTTGCCCGGGAAGGGTATTCCGTTGTGCTCTTCAAATTCGGACCCGAGAGCCACATGGCGATGGGTATTGGTTCGGATGCATTCCCCTACAAATCGACGGGTTATACGTATCTCGAAGGAATGAGCCTGGCATACGCGGGGTTCCCGACAGCCCACCTCCGGATCCCTCTCAATTCCGATCCCCAAATCATTATGGTCAGCAACGGTACGAAACTGTACCACAGCGGGAACGAGACCCGTTATATCAACGACATGTCATCGCTCGCAGAACAAAAGGCCGATGTGTTGACCCAGATGCTCGAAGGGTTCCCGCAGTCTGATTCCACCAGCACGAAGTATCGCGCCATCCTCCGGGAACGGGACCGGTTTTCTGCAATCCACATGTATATCCGGAGCCACCCGTACGACCGGCCGGGCGTGTACGCATACCTGCAGCGGGAGATGGCCGGCATGAACGACAGCACAAGCAGTACCATGGTATTCTAACCGGGCGGGTCCCGGCTTCATCTCATATCGGGTGTAACAATGGAAATAAAACCGTCCACGATTATCTATGGTGCTCTCACCGTCATTCTTACGCTCATTGCCCTGATTACCCTGTCAATGGTATTCCCCGGAGAAATGGTGAGAGTGAACCATATCCGGCCGGATATCGCGGAACTGAATTCCCCGCCCATGCCGGTCTCACATTCGTTCTCGTTCCGGAACGATACGATTACCATCACTGCCGTTATCAACAAATCCGTTTACCGGGGTGCAAAGAATACCGACAAGCGTATCTTCACGTTTGCCGGGGTTCCGTATGCCACGTGGGAAGGAGAAAGTATCCGGAAAATGGCACAGGACCCTGCTCTCGATGATCTTTTCAATGATCTCATCAGCCAGTTTCGGAAGATCAGGGCTGAACGCAACCTGACCGATGACGAATATGCCGAACTGCTGACCGCTTATTCCCAATCCTTTACGTACCATACTTCGGACCTTCCGGCAAAATATCCCGTGGAAACGCTCTATGAGGAAGAAGGGGACTGCGACGATATGAGCCTGCTGCTTGCCGGGCTCCTGTCGCGGGAAGGTTACAAGACCTCCTTCTTCCTGTTCGAGAAGGATCACCATGTGGTCGTGGGTGTCGGGTCTGATGATAATCGCTACCTCAACACGGAATACGCGTACGTGGATATCATGGACTATTCGTTTATCGGGGTTCCGGTCAACGAACTCCGGGGCTCTGATACGATGTACCTCGATCCCATCGTGATACCCATCGGGAGCGGGACAAAGATCTATCACAGCGGCGGGGAGACCCGTAATATTGCCGACATGGCCACCCTTACGTACAGGCAGTCCGGAAATTTATCGGTACAGATGAAGAATATGCGGCAGGATACTGCTGAAAACATTACGGAATACAACCGGATCACCGGAGATTTCAACACAAACTCGCGGATTTATACCTATATCATCCGCCACCGGTTTGACCGGCCGGGCGTGTACGCATACCTGCAGCGGGAGATGCCGGCATGAAGCGATTCACCTTAAGCGGAATAAACCGGGGAAGTGAATGACCGGGAATCCTGTACGGATTGTATATTCAGTCCTTGCCGGAGTCCTCCTTTTTATCGTGACCCTGGCGATTGTCTTTGTTTTATTTCCCCATTCCGTTACCATCATAGCGCCGATCACTCCAGACGACAGCAGCCTTTTGTCACCGCCCGTTATCGTGTCGCACACGTTCCCCTTTGAAGATACCCATGTGACCATATCAGTCCCGGTGAATTACTCCGTCTATTCCGGGGCAAAAAAGACGGACCGGAATCCTCTCGTCATCGGCAATGTTTCCAATGTAAACGCGGAAGTGTATCGGTCGATGATCAATGATCCGTCACAGGAAATCCTGTTCAATGATCTCCTTGTGCAGTTCAGGGCGGTGAAGGCAGAACGGGACCTTACCGATGATGAATACCTTGAACTGATGACCGTGTTTGCCCAGTCGCTTCCCTACTCTGTGGTCCCCGATACTCCTGCCAAGTTCCCGGTCGAGACGGTTATGGACAAGACGGGCGACTGCGATGACAAGAGCCTGCTGCTGGCCGGGCTCCTCTCCCGGGAAGGTTACCCGGTCGTCCTGTTCCTGTTCGGCCCCGAGAAGCACATGGCTGTTGGTGTCGGTTCTGACAGTTTTCTGTACAAGTCGACCGGGTATTCGTACGTTGAAGCAACAACCTGCTCGTTTGTCGGCGTCCCTGCCTATTACCTCAAAGAGAACGGTACCCTGAAATCCGATCCCCTCATTATCCCGATCAATAACGGGACGAAACGGTACCGGAGCGGGGATGCGACAAGTCACATCGATAATATGTCCGCCCTTTCCGGGCAAAGAGCGGCGGAATTGTCGCGGACTCTCCGGCAGAAACCAATAAATGAGTGGGAGAACCGCACGGAGTATGTTTCAGGTTTCCACCAACTGAACTACTATTCGGAGATTCATAACTACATCCTTGCCCACAAGTTCGACCGGCCGGGCGTGTACGCATACCTGCAGCGGGAGATGCCGGCGTGAGCAGGACGCCCGTGGGCAGAGCAAACCGGATTGATTCATGATGGAAAAAAAACCGGTGCGAATACTTAATCCCGTTCTTGTTGGGATTCTCCTTTTTATCGTGATTCCTTGATCTCATCGCTGTTCTGTCTCCCCAACCCGTAACAATCCTGCCGCATTTCACTACGGACCCTGCCGGTCTGTCGTCACCACCCGTACTGGTGACGCATCCCCTGAACGGATGACCGTGTATACCCGGCTGCTTCCCTGTACCTTCATACCTGATACCCCGGCCAGGTTCCCGGTCGAGACGGTTATTATCCCCATAAGTCCCGGGGCATAACAACCTGCCGCGGCAGAAATTTTCCGGATGTGCCAAAAAATAAAAAGTTTAAAAAAACGTGGAAGGGTTTTTTCAGCATCGGGCCTGGCAGGCCCTGTACGTCACCCAACACTCCATTTCACAGTAATAATCATCATTGAACATTCCGCCCGTGCAGGTGCTTCTGCAACTGGCGAGATCCTGATCGCAGGCACAGGAACTCCCGGATACGAAAAGATTCTCCGGCACCTGTACCGCATTCTGCTGCGGCAGATCGACTGCAACATAGTGCACCCCGGCAACGAACGTGCCGGCAATCGATAAGCAGACCATCATCAATACCAGCCGCGCAAGCGGCGATCGTGTTTCTGACATTGTTGTATCACCTTTCACAAACTTGTTGTTATTCTTCGTTTAGAATTTATGGAGAGATTAGCGCCCGGTAATTGCCGGCAGGGCGCTTCATCCGGTCGGGGGAATTCCCATGACGGGTTATCCGTGCTCCAGCCGGTTTTTGTTTGCCCGGCCATCCCTTTTCAGGGTATCCGGCATCGCGAAACGTTCCGGGCTGGTTTCCGTTTGGCAGCCCGGATTATTCCCGGGTTAACACGTACTCATACACGTATTGTATTCAGCCGTACACTGGTTTTTGCATTGTGTTCGGCCGATATATGTGGGACATTCTGAGTTGCAGGTTGATTTATCCACAGAACATTCAAATTCGCAGTCTTCTTTAGGCCATGGATATTCGTTCTCCGGCGCCTGCACTTCATTCTGCTGCGGCAGGTCAATGACGAAATAATGGACCCCGGCAACAATGCTCCCGGCGATTGCCAGATAGACGATGAACAGGACGAGTCCTGATAGGGGGATTGCGTTTCTGACATTTTAATAAACTCCTGACGAACGAGTCGACATCTCATGGTTTTGGTGAAGAATATAAAAGTGCTGGGAAATTGGAAAAACAGTGAGGGAAATTTTTCCGGAGTGCCCGAAATGAAAAAAACGGGTTTCAGAGATCGAAGACGTTCAGCCCGACACCGGCATGAAGATTTCAGTGTTTTTCCTTCATCATCCTGACAGCGTTCTCGCGGGTATCATAAATGGTGAAAATTTTTGTGAACCCGGCGATCTCGAGGATGTACGTGACCTCCCGGCAGAGCGAGGAAAGGGCAGCGGTTCCGCCCCCCTCTTTTATGGAACGGATTGATGCAAGGAGCACTCTCACGCCGGCGCTGGATATATATTCTGTCTTTGAAAAATCAAAGAGGACCTGTGCCGGGTGCTTCCCGAGAACGGGTCTGAGTTCGTTCTCAACGGATGGCGCACTGTCAAAATCAAAACGCCGGGGAAGGGAGATGATGATAATTCCGTCAGCCACAGAAATTACCGGGACCCTGTTCGTTTCCAGACTCATCAGCAGGGTATGTTGATAACGGATAGATCAAAAAGGTTGTTGTTAAAAATATGGCCCGTTCTTTCTTACCGGCCGGATCCCCCGGTCCTGCCGTAATGGAGCATGAAAAACGCCATGTGTTCGTCGGCAGTGCAGGCAGCATCGCACCGGAGCGTGAGCCCGGCGGGGCCGAGTACATCGTCAAGCAGCGCTATCCACTGGCCCCGCAGCATGTGGTAGTCGCTCCGCTCCCCCCGGGGTTCCGAGAGGATGGACGCAACCTCGGTCATCAGGAACATATCGATGCACTCGTTGACCACTTCCACCGGGGCATCGTGGGCATAGATGCAGTCGAAGATCCGGCCGTACGACTGGTACACGGCAAGGGCAAGTGCGGGCGAGAACCGTTCGGGCGTGTCGATGTCAGCATCCATCTCGAACAGGACAACGTGGTCGATCCATGGCCTGATCCGTTCGAGATGAATGCGTTTGTGCTCAACGGGCATGTGGTGGTACGCAAGCGAGCTTAAGACAATATCGAACTTCCGGTCGATGGTACCCGAGCAGTCCTGGATCCTGCCGTTCTCGATGCTGATCACAATATCCGGGAATTGTGCCCTCACGGTCTTCTCTGCAAGTGCCGCCATCGCGGGCGACGGGTCCACGAGCATGACCCCGGCAATGCCGGGGATCCTTCTCTTCTCCAGCAGGTGTGAGAGGAAAGCAACGGTCAGTGCCCCGTCGCCGCAACCGATATCCATGAACCGGACCGGGTGATCGAAGACCGGCAGGGAATCGCCGCACTGTAAAACGAACTGCAGCCGTGCATCTCTCATCAGGGGAACCGTCGTGAAATGGATGAACGGCCGGGGGTCCGCAAATACCCTGGCCGGCATCGCAAGCCGGCTGTTGTACCGTTTCAGGAAACCGAGGAGGAACGCACAGCCAAAGATCCCGTCCTCCTCAAGAAGGACTGCGGATTCCGTCCACCTGACCGCCTGTTCCCCGGCCCCTTTCGCGGCAAGGCAGGTCGCGATGTAAAAGTGGAATGCCGGCACCAGTTCCTTACGGATCTTTGCATCATAACTGTCCGGTGCGGGAGCATCCCTGAGGATCTCTTCTGCATATCCTGCCCACTCCCGCTGTTCCGGTTCTGAAAGAAAGAGCATGGTCTGTTGCCGGAAAATATAGTGGGGCAACGCGTAAAAAGGCTGTTTGTTTCACACTACCCGGACCGGTACGGCCCGGGAATTATCCTGCCGGGGAGCTACGCGCCTGTCACGGTGTATGCGGCCCCCCATCAGACGTTACGGGACGAATTTAATCCCGGGGTAGATCGCTCCCATGGAGGCGGTGTTAACAATCGTAATGCCGAAATTTTCCGTGATAACCGTACTGAACTCTTTTTCCCGGATCAGTTTCGGGAACCCGGGTGTCCTGCGCTGGTATGTCCTGACCCATTCATTCCAGAGCAGCATGCACTGGACTTCGCAGATCCTGTTCTGCTGCACATGACGCACCAGGAACTGTTCCAGTACCTTGATCTCGTGGGCATCTTCCGGGCCAGAATCGATCCCGGTTAACCGGAATCTTTCGCCAAACCTGTTCAGCATCTCGCGGTCTGCCTCTTCCATGAAGGTCGGGTGGAGACAGTTTCCTGCGCTCCCGGCACGGCCCTGTATCCTGAAGAATTGTTTTTGCTGAGGAGTCCCGAGTGTACTACCGGTTCCTGAACTTTTCGTCCTGGTCATGGTAAATTTCCTGCACTGCATAAGCCGGCGGGGTTTATAGGTGGTTACCTGAGTTACAAAATTTGAAACATCATTCCGGATAACCGGCAATATTTTTTTAAACACCGGGATACCCCGCCCGGGCCGGGGGTCTGCCAACGCGAACCGTGTCGTGCGTTTTCCAAAAACCTCCTGATCCGGCCCATCCGGAACAATACGATCGCTGACATGCCATGGGAATGCTCATGGCAATACTCCCACCCTTTGCCGGGTTTCCGGCCGGAAACCGGCGGGCCAATGTGCACCAGAATTCCGGGTTTTCCAAAATCCGGTTTTCGTGCATTTTCTGACACGGTGCAGGGTGTTTTTCATCACCCCCGGCAAAGATACCCTTAATCTCCTCCCGTACCAACATCATTTCGGAGAAAACAATGGACAAGATCACGCTCGGCCCGATGCCGTACATGAGTGTCATGCCCACCCTGCTCGTGGGGGCAAACGTGAAGGGAAAAGCGAACTACATGACTGCCGCCTGGGCCACGGTCGCCTGCATGGCGCCGCCGATGGTATGCGTTGCGATCAACAAGACCCGCTACACGGTGAAGGGAATCGAGGAGAACAAGACCTTCTCCTTAAACGTGCCTTCTGCAGAGCACGTGGTCGAGGCCGACCACTGCGGGCTCGTCTCCGGTGCACAGGAGGACAAGTCGAAGGTCTTTGAATCCTTTTACGGTAAGCTGAAGACCGCACCCCTGGCAGTGGAATGCCCGGTCAATATCGAGTGCAAACTCTTCAAATCCGTTGACTGCGGGAGCCACCTGCTGTATATCGGCGAGGTCGTGGAGGTCCATGCCGACAAGGCCTGTGTTGCCGATGGCAAGCCGGACACGGTGAAATCCGACCCGATCGTGTACGCCCAGTCTGCCTACTGGCAGGTGGGAAAGCAGATCGAGAAAGCATTCTCTGCCGGGAAGAAATACCAAAAGAAGTGAAGGCCGGGGATTTTCCCGTCCCTTTTTTGGCCCGCCGGCCTGCGCCCGCTTATGGTTTCCCGGCAGGGAAACACGCGAACCGTCCCCCCGCAGCGAACAGGGCGCTTTCTGCCCGTGACAGGGCGGGTCATCTGATCCGGCGGATCATACCGGCGGTTATCGCGAGACCCATGAGCATCGCGGCTGCCAGCAGGGGATCGGGACTGGGAGAGTAGGTGGTCTTCACTGCCGCGACCTGCCCCGGCCCGGGAACCTTCGTGTCCGGTGTGTCCGCGGGGGTTTCCGCCGGTGATGGGTCAGGTGCGACCGTATCCGGTACGGAATCTGGCTCCGGAGTCGGGACGCGGATCCCGATCTCCTTTTTCACCAGCGTTCCCGGGACGGGTTTTGACGCGGAATTCATTTCCTGCAGCCTGACAAGCGTGATGTTCCGGGTCGATGGGACAGATGGCGTCGTGCCGGTAAGCTGTATCACGAGGGAGTATTGTTTTCTCGAATAGCTGAGCATCCAGCTGTTGAGGCTGACCAGATCCGACTGTTGCACCGGAATCGCCTCCACGATCGGTTCCTGGCTGTCCATTGCTTCGACTTTATTCACGGTCCAGCGGGGGTTCGTCAGGTTGGTCGTCATCAGGAGGGTGTTATCCTTCTGAAAGGTCGTTCCGGTCATCCACGAGTCAAAAGAGATGCTGAAATTGGCCTCGACCGGTGTGCCCGGCGGGAACTGTGTTCCCGAAGGGGTCACGGTGTACGACTGGAATGTCCAGGCCCCGGCTGGGCAAAATGTGATGAGGATGAGTGTGGCAAGGAGGAGACACCGGCACCGGGAGCAGGAGGAACCCATACCGGTACGAGTGTCGGATAACCGAATAAAGATATTCGTTTCTGTCCCGGAACGGTTCTCGCCCGCCGTATCCCCGGGATTGCGAAGGTTTTTATCCGGAAATATTTCCCGGTCCCGGTTTTTGCCGGGGTCCGGATCTCTTTCGGTATTATTATGCATACTGCGTGATCATGTAAAACGGAGAATCCATGAAATACGCTGTAGTCCTTACCTGTATTCTTATTATTGCCCTGATGTCCATTCCTGCAACCGCTGCCGAAGCAGGGCCGGGAGTGACAGAGGAGATCATCAAGGGTGTGACGCTTGAACCCACCCCGGAACCGACAAAGGAGATCACGACGGTCATCACCACCGAACGGACAACGGAGCCCACATCCCGTCCTACTACCGAACCTGTAACGGAAAGGACAACCGAGCCTACCGTACCCCCGACCACCCTGCACACTGTTCCCGTGACCCAGGAGAAACCGGTGACAACGCACACGGAAAAGATCGTTACAACAACCGAACCCCCGGGACCGCAGGTCGGGTGGTTGACGGTTCTCTCGACACCCTCCGGTGCAGAGGTCTCGATCGACGGGACCGCCGCCGGAGTGACGCCCGTTACCGGCAGGGAACTGGGTGCCGGCGCCCATTCCATCCGGGTAACGATGGCCGGCTTTGAACCCTTCCAGGAATCAAAGACGATCGGTGCAGGCGAGCAGGCGGCGGTTGATGCTACGCTGAAGGAGATTCCCGTCACTCCGGTCCCGACAACCCGGGAGACCACGCACGCAACCGTGATCCCGACAAGCATCGTGACCACGCATGAAACGGGAATCCCGGTAACCACCGTTACCAGCATCCCGTGCCTTGGCTGCGACAAGGGCTGGATCCGGGTGAACTGCAACGTGAACGGAGCCACGGTCTCCTTTGACGACCTGTCATCGGGCTGCACGATCACCGGCGGCTCCTGCGACACCGAGGTCACGACAACAATTATGCCGTTCAGAACGTTCACCGTCCAGAAACCCGGTTACCAGATCTTCAACGGGCCGGTAAGCTCGTGGCCCGGGAAAGGCGAGACCGTGAACCTGTACGCGACCCTGAACCCCGTACCATCGAACGGGAACATCCAGGTCATCTCGCATCCCTCCGGTGCGATCGTGACCATTGATGGCGGCAGCTGGCAGTACACCCCGGCAACCTTCTCGTCCGTGAGCGCCGGGACCAACCATAACATCCAGATTACCATGAGCGGTTACCAGCCGTACGGGACATCCGCATACGTGGCTGCCGGGCAGACTGCTACCGTGAATGCCTATCTTGTCCCCACGCCCCCGCAGCCACAGACCGGCTCCCTCAATGTCGTCACCTCCCCAAGGGGAGCGGATATCTACGTGGACGGGAACTATATCGCCGAGAGCCCGCATCTCGTCACCAGCCTTGCACCCGGGTCGCATACCCTCCGGCTCCACAAGGCCGGGTATGACGAGTACCTGACAGCGGTCACGATCAATGCCGGCCAGCAGACGCCGTTCTCCTTTACGTTTTCTCCCCAGCAGGCTTCCGTGGGATCGATTGAAGTCGCGTCCACACCGGCAGGTGCATCCATCTACCTTGACGGCAATTACGTGGGACAGACACCCCCCGGCGGATACTTTGATCTCACGAGTGTCCGGCAGGGGACCCATACCCTCCTCATCCGGGAAAAGGACTTCCAGGACTACACGCAGGCCGTGTATGTCCCGGGCGGGAATGTCGTGACCGTCAATGCCCAGCTTACTCCCAATGCATCGTCCCCCATCCCGGACACGACCGGCCAGCTTATTGTCGTTTCAACACCGTCCGGTGCTGAATTGTTCCTTGACAACACCTTCCGGGGTGTCACTCCCGTTACGCTCTCGGACATCCCCGCCGGCTCTCATGTTGTGATGGCCCGGCAGGCCGGATACAGCGATGCAATCCAGACTGTTATCGTGACCGGGGGCGCGAGCACGCCGGTTGCGCTTGGTCTTGCGGAGATACCGGTGACAACAAAGACACCCCTGTCGGTTGTTCCTGTCATCGCGTCTTTAGCCCTGCTCGGTTGTGTGCTCGCCCTCGGCCGCAGGGAAAAATAAAAAATATCTCCCCCGGGTTCCCCCATTTTTGCCGGGAACCGGTCTGAATCGAGGGTCTCCTCTGGTGCAGCATCCAGGCATAGCCGGAAAAACCGGGAAATCTTATCCTTTCCGGGAGTCTGCACCTTTGCCGCGACGGGAGGTGCACTTTTGTCCCGCCAGAAAAAATCCGCGTGCCTGCATCGGGAAACCCGTGCATCTATCCGGCAGGATTTTTGGTGCACCGTGGATCCGGCACCTGTTTTTCCTGCGGCCGGTGAATCTGGTTTTATGAAAAGTCTTCTTCTCTGATATATATCCTCTCTATTATTATTCGCCGGTTCCGGACACTTTTAATCAAATTCCATTAAATCGGGGGGCAGAATTCGGGAATCCGGGAAATCAAATCAAAGCGCATAAATAGAGTTCTTCTCGAATTATATTCATTGCAGCGACAATAGGCAGAAGATATTCTCTCAGTCCATAGAGGATCGTTTATACCCGGGCAGGAATTTTTTTATGTATTCTATTCTGTATGTCGACGATGACGAGAACCTGCTGGGCCTCAATAAAATTTTCATGGAGAAATCCGGCGAGTTCCTCGTGGATACCGTCTCTTCGGCCCCGGAAGCACTGGAAATGATCCCGGCCGCACGGTACGATGCAATCCTTTCCGATTACCAGATGCCGGACATGGACGGGATAGAGTTCTTAAAACTCGTCCGCTCCCGGCATGGCGACCTGCCGTTCATCCTGTTCACCGGCAGGGGCCGTGAGGATGTCGTCATCGAAGCGGTAAACAACGGGGTGGATTATTATATCCAGAAAGGCCCGGATCTCAAGGCGATGATCGCCGAACTCCGGTATAAAATCCTGCGTGCGATCGAGCGCCGGCAGATCGAATCCGACTTAAAAAAATCCCGGGAAGATCTCAAAGATATCATCAATTTCCTGCCTGACGCGACCTGTGTTGTTGATACCGGCGGGAAGGTGATCGCGTGGAACCATGCCATGGAAAGCATGACGGGCATCCCCCGGCAGGAAATGATTGGAAAGGGGGATTACGCGTATGCAGTCCCGTTTTTCGGAAAGCCGCACCCGGTCCTCGTCGACTATCTCCTCCACGACATGCCCGGACTCGGGCTGCAGTATCCCGGCTATACAAAATCCGGCGGGAAGATCAGTGCTGAACGGTTTTACCCGATGATGAATGGCGGGGTGGGAGCACACCTCTGGGTCTCTGCAAGCCTGCTCTATGATTCCGGCGGGAACGTTACGGGCGGTATCGAGACCGTGAGGGACATGACCGAGGTCCACAAGATCAAGCACGACCTTTCCATCTCCCGCGAGATGAACCGGGAATTTGCCAACCTGATCCCGGTCGGGGTCTATGAAATGGACCACTCCGGGAACCTTACGTTTGTAAACCAGGTAGCTTTCTCCTGGTTCGGTGTCACGCAGGAAGATTTTGACAAGAAGATCAACATCCTTGATTATATTGTTCCCGAAGACCGTGAACGTGCATTCGCGGATGTTAAAAGGATGATGGGCGGTGAGAAAGGCATAGGCCAGGAATACCTGCTCAGAAGAAAAGACGGCAGCACCTTCCCCGCTCTCATCTATGGCGGCATGGTAATCGATCCCGATTCTTCAAAGGTCATCGGGCTCCGGGGGATCCTCATCGACCAGACCCTGCGAAGACAGGAATCGCAGGCATACCTCGAGAGCCAGGAACGGCTGAAACTGGCCCTGCAGGCCGGGGATATCGCTATCTGGGATATCGATATGCGGACGATGCGCATCCGTGACCTTGACGAATGGGCCTGCCGCGTCCTGGATTTCCCGCTGGAAAAGTCTCACGAGATCACGGTCTCCACCGCCAAGTCGCTTGTCTATCTGCCCGATCTTCCCCGCCTCCTGTATGCTTTTTTCCGGCACGTGGCAAACAAGGATCCCCTTTTTGAGGTGGAGTTCCGTCTGCAGCACGCGAACAGGAACTGGGTATGGGTTGCAGTCCGCGCAAAGATCATCGAGCGCGATGCAGCGGGAAATCCCGTCCGGATAACCGGGACCATCAATACCGTTGCAAAACCCCCGGAGTCTCGGTATTACCGGCCCGCCCGCAGGAATCCTGGCGATAACGGTAATCTTTCCGGCTGAGCGGTACGGCCGGGTGCCCCGTACCATGGATATTTTGTCATGGATTTTTTCTGTCCACCCTCAGTTTTCCTCCCGGTTCCTGCCTGTCACCAAATCCGGCGTACCACTATCAGGACCGGCCCGGGCCATGCGGGATTACCAGAATGTTTATCGCAGACAGGTTACCACCTCAGAGGGAGTGTGATGCATATCCAGAGTCTTCCTATAGTATGCGGGATCGTATTCCTCCTCATCCTTGCCGGGCCGGCAGCGGGTGCGGCAACCCCGCTCTGGACCGAATCTAACACGGCCGGGGGCGAGTTGTCGGGCGTTATTATATCCGCAGACGATTCGACCATCATTATCGGGGGGGATCAGTTAATCTCCCTCACCCGCGATGGCCAGAAACGCTGGAGCGGCTGGTCCGGGACTACGCTTGATATCTCCAGCAAGGGAGATTACATCCTTTCTTCCAAGGGCCCGGTCGTCCGCCTCATCTCTTCTGCGGGTACCCTGGTCTGGGAACGTCCCATGGATATTGCTGTCACGGATGTTTCCCTGTCCCCGAATTTGTCTTTTGTCGCGGCAGCCGGCGGTGGCAAGATCATGACCATGACCTTTTCCGGAGAGGGTATTGCATCGAACATAACCATGGCCGTCAACCACATTGAGATCATGCCTGACGGGAAGCATCTTCTCGTCACCACGCGTATGGGCGCCCGGTTGCTGGATTTGCGGCTCATGTCCGGCTGGTCGGATACAAACTCGACACAGGACCTTCTTGCCGTTGCCCCGGGCGGATCGTCCTTTGTGACCGCGACCAGCAACCGCGTCAGGATGTATGACGGGAACGGGAGCCTGCAGTGGGACAAACGGTTCTCTGACGGGAACGCCCAGGCGCTTGCCTGGTCCCGCGACGGTTCAACGATCGTCATTGGTACGGACAACAATTCCGTGCAGGTCCTGAACCGGTATGGTTCACAGATCTGGATGGCAAATGCCACGAACTGGATCACCAGCGTTGCCGTCTCCGGTGACGGGAATACGATTGCCGCAGGCAGCCTGGATAAAAAACTCTATGTCTATAACCATGTCGGAACGCTTCTCGGAACATTTTCCGCAAGGAATGCGATCAGGTCTAATTCTGTTGCCGTGACCAGCGATGGATCGCTCATCGTTGTCGTCAGTGAGACCGCAGCGTACGGTCTCCTGCGGACATCCTTCACGGATCAGGATGCCCCCAAAGAGACGATCGCTGTGCCTTCCCCGGAACCAACCGATGAAACACCGGAGACAACCCTGCCGCCAACAACAACCCGCAGGATTACAAGGACTGCAACACTCCCCACACCCTACCCCGTGGAAAGTGCAACCCCGGAGTCCCCCCTGCCGTGGGGAGTCCCGCTGGTGGCACTCCTCGTCCTCTTCCTCTGCCGGTCAGGAAACAAATAATTCTTTTTCCGGCTTTCTGTGAGGAATCTTTATCGCGCTTCCGTTCACCATCTTTTCTTGTGATTACATGAAAGGTCGAAGTCTTCTGATTCTCTGCGGGGTGGCCATCCTGGCCGGCCTGCTCATACCGGCAGCTGCTGCCGTGGACCCGCTCTGGACGGAGGCACCCACGACCTCCGGCGAATTGTCCTGCCTTGTCATCTCCGCGGACGGGTCAACCATCGTTGCCGGGGGCGACCAGCTGATCGCGCTCTCCCGTGACGGCCGGAAACTCTGGTCCGGCTGGTCCGGCACCCGTCTCGCCATCAGCCGTGACGGGAATTATGTGGTAACTTCTCGGGACACGACCGTCCGGCTGATCTCCGGTACCGGCGCGATGCTCTGGGACGAGCCGCTCACGGTCACGGTTGCCGAACTGGTCATGCTGCCGGATGCATCCCTCATCGCAGCTGCCGGCGGGACCCGGGTCAGGCTCATCAATACAACGGGATCCGGCTTCCGGCAGAATGTCTCCATCGCCGCGACCCATATCCGGTTCTTCCCGAAAGGCGACCGGCTCGTCCTTACGACTAAAACGGGTGTCCAGACCTCGAACCTGACCCTCATGTCGGAATGGTCGGATACAAACGTAAGCCAGGAATTCGTCGAGGTTGCCGGGGACGGGTCTACGTTTGTCACCGTGACTAATAACCGGGTCCGGCAGTACACCCGGGACGGGAGCCTGCAATGGGAACGTGCCCTTCCCGGGGGAAACGCACTCTCGTTTGCGTACTCGCGTGACGGTTCAACGATTGTTGTCGGCAGGGATGATAATACGATAGAGGTCATGGACGGTAACGGTACACAGCTCTGGACCGCACATGCAGCATACTGGGTCACCAGCGTTGCGGTGTCCGACGACGGGGACACGATTGCCGCGGGAAGCCTGGACAAAACGCTCCTGGTCTTTGACCGTGCAGGTACAAAGCTCGGGTCCTCCACAACGAAAAACCCGATCAAAGCCGGTTCGGTTGTCGTGAGCGGGGACGGATCATTGATTGCAGCCGTTGACTCCGGGGCGGTGTACGGTTTCTCCCGGTCGCAGTTTACCGGGCCGGTAACGACAACGGTGACAACGGAAGCGCCCCCGGTACCGCTTAATACTACCGCTGCGATCCCAGTAACAACGCCCGTTCAAACGGTTCCCGCAAGTACCTTCACTCCCCGGTCACCCCTCAACCCGGCCGTTTCTCTTATGGCATTCGGGTTCCTGCTTCTCTGCCGCAAAAAAAATCCCTGACCTTTTTTTCCCTCCGGAGATCTGGCGGGATGTGCGGACTGTTCCGGCTCTCGAAAATACCCGCCAGGACGGATAAAAATATCCCTGTTTACCGGCAATGAACTGATCACCCATGCCGGAAAAAAAAGCCGATAAACAACAGGAAAGAAGGCTGCTGGCATTACAGAAAAACGAGATCACCGAGTATCATATCTATTCAAAGATTGCTGCAATCACCGGTGAACCCGGTAACCGGGACGTGCTGCTGCGGATCGCCGGAGAAGAACTCGGGCATTATCATATCTGGCGGCAGTATACCCGGCAGGATGTTGGACCCGACCGGTTACGTATTCTCTTCTATTACCTTGCGGCCCGGATCTTCGGCATGACATTTGCCGTCAGGCTCATGGAGGGTGTCGAGCAGCGTGCCCAGGCGGTTGACCGGGCCCTGTACGCCGGTTTTCCGGAGATGTCGCAGATACTTGCCGATGAAGAGGCCCACGAGCGTGACCTGATTGCCCTTCTTGATGAAGAACGGCTGAAGTATGTCGGCTCGGTTGTGCTCGGCCTCAACGATGCGCTGGTAGAATTCACCGGCACGCTGGCCGGCCTGACCTTTGCCCTCCTGGATACCCGGATCATTGCGGTTGCCGGCCTCATCATGGGAGTGGCGGCATCGCTCTCCATGGCGGCATCCGAGTACCTGTCCCGGCGGTCTGACGAAAGCCCGACCGACCCGCTCCGCGCCTCGATATACACGGGTATTACGTATATCCTCACCGTTGCACTGCTCATCCTGCCGTTCCTGCTTATCAGTAACCCGTATCTTGCACTCATGTTCACCCTGATCGGCGCAATTGCGGTGATATTCGTGTTCACCTTCTACATTTCAGTGGCAAAGGCTTTGCCATTCTGGCGGCGGTTTGCTGAAATGACTGCCATCAGCCTCGGTATTTCGGCAATCTCCTTTGTGCTGGGCCTTGCGATCCGGTTTTTCCTGCACGTGAATATCTGAACCGGCCTGCCTGACGATGGCCGGACAAACAGGTATTGTTTATTACCCGCTGTGCGAAACGGTATGTAACCGATCATGGCGCATCACGATTTTGAGGGAAGCGATGAAGCATCCCGCCTTGCGCGGGAGGGGAAGATCCACGAGGCACTTGCCTGCTACGACAGGGCGCTCGTATCAAATCCGAAAAATGACGTCATCCTCACCAATAAAGCGATAGCGCTTATCAGTCTCGGCCGGTACGAAGAATCGCTCGACTGCTCAAAGAAAGCGATCACGATCAACCCCTACGGGGCCGGTGTCTGGATCAACAAGGGGATCGCGCTTGAAAAACTCGGCCGGCTTCCGGAAGCAGCCGAGGCGCTGGAACAGGCCGTTGCCATCAGCCCGTACAATGCCTACACCCGTGCTCTCCTCGGGATCGTGTACCAGAAACTCGAGCTGTATGAAAAGGCCGAGGCACAGAACCGGAAGCTGCAGGAGATTGTGTTTCCCCATGAATATGCCGGATTCTATTTTGCAACCGCGACCTTCCTCCTGGGGATCCTGCTCGGGGGAATCATGAGCGTTGAAGGAAAACCCCAGGTCGTGACCATCGGGTCTGCACTTATCATCATCCTCTTCTTCGTTATCATCTGCAGCCTGTATATCAGGGCCCGGAAAATGCAGATGGAAGTCCGGCGGGACGTGGTCACCGGCCCGTGCGATGCAACCGGCTCCGCCGGGTGGAACACGGCCGGTATCTCTGTGACGCTCGGGTTCCTGGTGTTTGTCTTTGTCATCGGGACGGTTTCCGGCATTGCGGTCTGGCAGTATTTCCGCTGAAGTGAACCCGGCCCGACTATGACACCCGCATTTTCATTTCCAAAACACCTGAATGTCAGGACCAGGATTCTGGTCCTGTTCCTCGGCCTCTCGATCCTGTCCCTGCTGGTGACCGGGTTCGTAGCCGTGTATACCATAACCGGTGTCGGGAACCTTGCGGAGTCCAGCAGCATGGCGCTTGGCAGGGAAGCCGTGAACGACAGCGGGGCGGCGCTCCTGCAGTCCGCGGAGCAGAACCTGCTCCGGATAGCAACCGACCAGGCCGGGGTCACGGACGTGATCTTTGTCGATACCGAAATAGAGGTTGGTGTGCTTGCCGCACAGGCTGCCGAACTGCAGCGGTATCCCCCGGTTTTTGTTACATCCCCGTTGTATGTGGAGGAAAAATCCCGGCCGACGCTGCTTACCGCATCGCCGGTCATTTTTATCAACGGAACGTATGTAACGCCGGAATCGGAGGAGTTTGCATCGCTTGCCGGCATGGCACACCTCATGAAAGCGATAAAAGATGCAGACACCGATTTTTCGAGCATGTACGTGGCCACGGATTCCGGGGTCATGTGGCGGTACCCCGGGGTCGGCTACACGCCCGGGTCCTATGATCCCCGCACCCGTGACTGGTACACGAATGCTGTCCGGGCCGGGGGCCTGCCGGTCTGGTCGGAACCCTATGTGGATGCGGCGGGCAACGGTCTGGTCGTGACCTGTTCGCAGTCCGTGCCGGGCCGGTACGGCAACTGGGTAATCGGTACGGATGTGCCTATCAGCTCGATCAATGCAGACATCCTGAACATTACCCTCAAAGGTGAGGGATATCCCGTACTCATTGACAGCCGGGGGAAGGTGATCAGCCGCCCCGGGCTCTCGGCCAACGGTACGCGGTGGGATGAGGAGTTCATCCAGGACAACGCCTTCTCCAGCAGCAATCCGGCCCTTGTCGGTGTCGCGGCCAACATGACTGCGGGGAAGAGCGGCGTCGAGAAGGTGCGGTTCAATGATTCCATGGTCTATGTTGCCTATGCTCCCGTATCGTCCATGAACTGGAGTTTTGCGGTATCGATGCCGGAAACGACAATTCTCGAGCCGATCCTGAAGACCGAGGCAAAGATAGCACACGAAATGAATATGACCGGTGCACGGATTGCGGAACAGACGGGTCGTGTCCTTTCCATCTTCGCCTTCCTGTTCTGTCTCCTTCTCGTTATCGTGATCATCCTCTCGTGGAGGCTTGCCCGGATCATCACCCGCCCGGTTGACGCGCTGAAGGCGGGGGCTGTTGCACTCGGCGCCGGGGATCTCGATTACCATGTGGACATCAGGACCGGCGACGAGTTCGAGGACCTCGCGGTCTCGTTCAACACGATGGCATCCGACCTCCGCACCAGCATCGACAACCTCCGCCTCACCACTGCGGAAAAGGAGCGGTACACCAAGGAACTCGAGATAGCAAAAGAAATCCAGGACACGTTCCTTCCCGAATCGACACCGGCCATCCCGGGCATCGGCATTGCCGCTGCCACGATCCCGGCCATGGAGATCGGCGGCGATTTCTACGATTTCATCCAGGCGGGACAGGGCCGGTGGGGCATCACCATGGCCGACGTTTCCGGCAAGGGGATCAGCGCCGCCCTGTTCATGGCCCTGTCCCGGACCCTCCTGCACGTGAGCGGCGGGATCGCGAGCGATCCCACGGCTGCGGTCCGGCAGGCAAACCAGTGGATCTACGAGGACGGCAGATCCAGCATGTTCGTCACGGTCTTCTATGGCGTGCTGGACCCTGCCGCGATGCAGTTCTCCTACGTGAATGCCGGCCACAATCCCCCGGTGCTGGTGCGGGAGGCCGGGGCGGAGGAGCTTTTGGGAAGCCGGGGGATTGCGCTGGGGGTTGTGCC